>JAJZAV010000129.1 GCA_021799255.1 Bacillota bacterium | reverse complement strand
TATCGGGAATACGTACGGGGCTGTGGTTCACAAAGGAAACCTGACGGTGCCGGCGGGAGCGACCTACGGGGCGTTGCCGTTCATCGTCGGCACGCTGGCATCGTCGGTCATTGCCATCGTCATCGGGGTCCCGATTTCCATTCTGACCGCGTTCATTCTCGCGTACCAGGTTCGCGGCTGGATTGGTGTCGTGTTTTCGATGGTGGTGGAACTGTTGGCTGGCATCCCCAGCGTGATCTTCGGGCTGTGGGGGTTGCTGATTGTCGCCCCTTGGGTCGGGCAGCGATTCGGGCCGTTTTTGGCACACCTTTTCTCTGCGGTACCATGGTTGAGGGGACCAGTTGGAGCCGGCTATGGTCTGCTCACCAGTGGCATTGTTCTTTCCTTGATGATTATTCCCATCATCACGGCAACGACGCGGGATCTGTTGGCGCAGGTTCCCGTCCTGACCCGCGAAGGCGGAATCGGGCTCGGAATGACGAGTTGGGAAGTCGTTCGCCTCATTTGCCTTCCGTACATACGCGAAGGTCTCGTTGGTTCCATCGCGCTTGGCTGGGGACGAGCCATGGGAGAGACCATGGCCGTCTTGATGGTGAGCGGAAGCTCCATGAACTACCTCCCGTCAAACATCTACAGCCCGATTCAGACGATGGCGGCGTTCATCGCCAATCAGTTGGACAGCGCCATGACGGACTCCACCCACATGGCCCTTCACGCGCTGGCCGAACTCGCACTGGTTCTCATGGCGATGACGCTGATTACAAACCTGATGGCAAGAGCTTTGGTGAGCCGCACCGGCGCGAAGCGTTCCATGAGAGCGGGTGTGAAAGTATGATGAGCGCGAGGCGCACTCGCCGAAAGGTCGGCTCCTTCGTAGGTTGGGGGTTCGCGTGGCTGGGAGCGGCGCTGGTCCTATTTGGTTTGATTGACATGTTGGCCACGGTGCTTTGGAAAGGCGTCGCTAGCTTTCACTGGAGCATGCTCACGCACGTGACATCCGGCATCGCGGGAGGGCTTCAAAACGCCATTCTTGGGACGCTGTTGCTCATCGGGGTGTCCATCGTGATTGCGGCGCCGCTAGGCATCCTTGGAGCGGTCTACGTGGCCGAGTTTGCCCACAGCAAGATAGCCATTGTTGTGCGCTTTTTGACGGAGGTTCTCTCGGGGGTTCCGTCCATCGTAATCGGGTATTTCGGATACCTCTTGATGGTCCTACAGTGGGGCTGGGGATTTTCACCGCTCGCCGGAGGCATCGCCCTGACGGTCATGATGTTACCCTACATCCTAAGAACCACTGAAAGCAGTTTGCTCCAAGTTCCTTTGACCCAGCGCGAGGCGGCTTGGGCGCTGGGGATGACCAAATTTCAAGCCATTTCGCGCGTGCTCTGGCGCCCGGTGGCAGGAAACATTGCCACTGGGGTGTTGATGGCCATCGCGATTGGAATGGGTGAAACGGCTCCCCTTCTGTATACCGCCGAATGGAATTCGTTTAATCCAACCCTGCAGATGCTGCATCAACCCGTCGGGTACTTGACATACGTGGTTTGGACGTACGTTGACGAGCCCTACCCGCAGGCGCAAGGGCTGGCGTATAGCGCCGCCTTTGTTCTCGTGATGTTGGTGCTCTTGATTCACATCGTGGTCCGGGTATTTATTCGACGGAATAAGCAAAACTAGACGCGCGTGGGTAAGGCGCATCCAGAATGTAAGAATCAAGCCTGGGAGCGCCGATTAGCACAGCATTCTTTCTAATGCTAAGCCACAGGCCTGCGGCCCGGTGGCTTTTTGCTTGAATGTATAGATGTGTACAGAGTGGTCAAATGGTTTACTATAGATTATCATTAGAAGGATGACGTGTCCGGACAAAGGAGGCTACCGTATTGAGCAAGGTGCTTCTTCTGACCGCCTCATTTGGGGATGGGCACAACCAGGCTGCGCAAGCCGTACGCGAAACGCTCGAGAGCAGCGGTGTAACGGCGCGCGTGGTTGATTTCGTGGAATGGCTGCACCCAGCAGTGAGGTCATTTGCGAAGTTCAGCTTGATTCAAGGGGTCCAAAAGACCCCGGCGTTGTATGGTCTGTTTTACCAATCTACGCTGCGAATCAAGCCCGAGTCGAGGTTGTCCAAACGGCTCAATCACTTAGGCATTGAGCACCTCAAAAAATACCTTCGCAATTTCGCCCCGGACGTGGTGGTGGGGACCTTTCCGACCCCGCTAGGCCTAATGTCGGAATTGCGTAGCGAGGGGTTCACACGCACGCCCAGCATTGCCATTGTTACGGACTACACGGCCCATCCGCAGTGGATTCACAACTACACGGATTACTACTGCGTGGCGTCCGATTCCGTGCGCCGCGAATTTATCGCCTATGGACTGGATTCGGAGAGGATCCGGGTCACCGGAATTCCGGTTCGCTCGAAATTTGACGATTCGGCCGTTCACACCCTGCTCACCCATCGCGACGAAATTCGCAGGAGGCTCGCCGTGAACCCGAACGTTCCGCTCATCCTCATCATGACCGGCGGAGCGGGAGTGCTGACGGATGTAGCGGGATGGGAGCAGATTGTGCAGCGAACGAGCGCCCAGTTTTGTATCATCTGTGGACGAAACGAGCGTCTGTTTCGTCGCCTCAGCACGTTAGCTTCGCAGAGGGTGCGGGTTCTCGGATTTACGGACAACATCGACGAGTGGATGAGTATTGCGGATTTAGCCGTGAGCAAGGCGGGTGGACTCACGGTAACGGAGTCGCTCGCGATGGAATTGCCGATGCTCCTGTATCGTCCTATCCCCGGACAGGAACGCCGCAATGCCCGGTTCATGATTCAGACGGGTGCTGCCGTGCACGCCGACAATGTCAAGGACGCGCAGCGCATCCTTGAGACGCTCGTGCAGGATCCTTCCCGATTGATGAAGATGAGGGATGCAGCTAGGGCTCAACGCTTAGGCGACGGGGCGAGGCGAATCGCGGATTCCATTCTGACCTTCATGAGCGGGCTGCCGAAAACGTACGATTCGCGGCTAGAGAACGAACGAATATCACCTTTCCAATGAAAATGAGGGGCAGTTCTTGGTTTCTTTCACGATTGTATGCATCGTCGTAGCATGTCTCCTTCTGTATGACGGAGTTCCCATAGGCTTGTCTCGGCTGCTCGGCATCGGAGCGTTCCAATCGGCAAAGGGTGTACACTCCGTCGCCCTCACGTTCGATGATGGCCCTGACCCGAATTACACGCCAAGGCTACTGGATGCGCTCAGAGACGCGCAGATTCACGCGACGTTTTTTGTAATTGTGGATAAGGCGAGGCGTCACAAAGAGATCATAGAACGCATGCTCGTTGAGGGGCATGAAGTCGAAATCCACGGTTATACGCACGCCTGTGTTCCGCTCCTTTTGCCGTGGACCTCAGTCAAGCAGGTGGCTCTGTCGTCCAAGGTTCTCACCGAGGAGCTTTCGGTGTCGCCAAGATGGTATCGTCCTACCTGGGGCCTCATCAACCTCCCGGCTTGGCTCGCGGTCAAGCGGCTTCATCTTCGGTTCGTCACGTGGTCGGTCATGGTGGGGGATTGGCGGGTGACGGAGCCCGATGAACTCATGAGGAGGATCCTTCGTAAGCTGAGACCTGGATCGGTTATCGTCCTTCACGACAGCGATGAGACCCCAGGGGCAGAGCGTCTGGCGCCCAATGCTGTGATTTCCCTGATCCCGGACCTTGCCGACCAGGTGAGATCGCGCCAACTGGATTTCGTGCTTTTGTCCAGTTGGAGATGACGCAGGTAGAGGACCTCGCTTCCTTCTTTGATGGCTTTGCGGGGACACATGTTTCGTCGTCCTTCAGGAAGAATGTGTAAGACCTCGCTTTTTAGGTTACACATGACATTGGAGCCAATGAGCGATATACTTTTACTGTGAGATTACAACGTCCACATCTTGGCTTGTCAGCATTCGCAGCCAGAATAAGGAGGGCCGCACCATGCCCGGATCCTTGATACAGTCTTTATGGTCGACTTGGGAAAGAATTTTCCATCGGTTGTGGCATGTGCAACCGATCAGTGATGACGGTCCTTATTTGTTCTACATATCCGAACAAAGGTACCTAGGTCACAAGTTCGAAGTCGATGGCGTGACCGTTTCTCGGTTTGACAAAGTGTTTGAACTGCACATGAACAACGAGCTCATCGTGCACATCTTGCGGGAACAGAAGTCCGCGGTGTCCATCGCCGTTCGGCTGTTACAGGAGGCCAAACGCGCGTTCCCCGCTATGTCCCGTTTTGTATCCAAACCGGAATACGACCACATCAAGGTGATGTATGGGGTGACCTTCATCAATCGCAGCGTAGAACGATTTGGATTTCACACATTTCCGATTCGCAGGCGTCTTTTGGCTGGGATGACGACTTGGTATCTCAAGAAGCTGTTTGTCATTGTGAACCCACTCGGGGCAAAACTCATTCAAGATCACCCGGAGACCTTGGTCCCTCGCGTAGTCGCCATCAGCAGAGCGCGGTTCCTAGAAGAGTTTCCCGCCGACACGAGCGATGAATCCAATGTGGTTCCCGCTTCGGAGCATGTGCCATCGTAAGCAGCATGAAAGTTCTTTTATTTACCGCATCGTACGGAGATGGACACCACACCGTTGGACGCGCTCTGATGGAAGCGTTCCAGCGTCGTGGAATTGACGCCATTTCACTAGACAGCTTTCGCGAAACGAATCGTTTCACCGCAGCCGTCAGTGAATTATCATACGAGATATCGAGCAAGTACTTTCCCTGGATGTACGGAGCCAGTTACCGAATGACCGCGAATCTCTCCGTGTCGCATCCTTTGTGGCAGATGTTCGCTTTCATGTCCCGCAGGGCCGCGCTGGAAGCGATTCATATGCATAAGCCAGACGTGGTCCTTCAGTTGTTTCCGGACCATTCACTATGCACCTTGGTAAAGACCGGGGAACGAAGACCGTTCATTGGCGTCGTGCTCACTGACTATAGCTTGCATAGCCGTTGGTTTCATAGGGCGGTAGACGCGTATTATTTGCCCAGTCAAGAACTCGTCGATGGTGCGATGGGGCTTTCGGATGGACAGGCCTCCCTCGTCGTCACAGGCATTCCGGTGCGTGAGGAATTCTCGAGCAACGACATGGGAGACAGACCCGTCGAGGAGCCATACATTCTGTTCTCCACCGGTGGTCGTGGAGTGTTCCGAGACTTGACCCGTACCCTTAAGGTGGCAAGATCGGTCTTTCCAGAACACACCATTTACGTCATGTGTGGTCGAAATGAACGGATGTACGGCGTGGTGGAGCACCTTTGCAGGTCCGATCCCAGAATCGTGCCGAAAGGCTTTCAGAACAACATGTCGTCGTGGTTGAGGCATGCGCAATTGGCGGTCATGAAATCCGGAGGCGTCACCGTAACCGAGGCGTTGGTTTCTCGTTGCCCGATGGTCCTGTACCGACCGTATTCCGGGCAAGAAGCCGATAATGCACGCTACGTAGAGCGAATGGGAGCGGGAAGGATTGCGCAAGGACTGCGTCGGTTTCGGGAGGCACTCCTCTATTTCGCGGACGACGACCATCGCGAGGCCGCTCGCTTGGCATGCGTCAGGGCCGCGAGCGCCCATGCGGCGGACAAAATGGTTGACGATCTCGTCCACCGCTTCGGGGACAATCCATCGTCGAACTCCTAGGTGGAGTCCCAAAACGCGAATCCGACTTCTCTGCGCAAGAAGAACAGGGTGCCCGAAAAACGGGTCACCCTGTTTTCAATTTACTGATGGACAAAATTCCCGTAGTTCCCATTAAAGTAAAGAAGAGGTTGCTCCGAATCCTCGACGTTCGTCGCCTCGACCTGTCCGATGAACAGGGTGTGATCTCCCGCGTCCACCGTCTTCGCAAGCGTGCATTCCAACTGAGCCAGCGCGCCCGAGAGTAAAGGCATGCCAAGACTCCCCTTGGACCACGCCACGCCGTCAAACTTGTTTACGTCCCTCGAGGCGAAACGGTTCGAAAGATGGGCTTGGTCTTTAGTCAGCACGTTGACGGCAAAAGAGCCGACGGATTCAATCACCGGAATGGACGTAGACCTGTTATCGATGCACACAAGGACGAGTGGGGGATTCAGCGACACCGAACTGAAAGCCGAAACGGTGAGACCGGTTGCCTCACCTCGTTCATCCGCCACAGTGACCACAGTCACTCCGCTCGCAAACCTTCCCAGCGCGTGACGAAATTCTTCGCTGCTAACCGCCATGGTGGATGCTCCTCTCATTGTTATACCTTCGTCGGTCCAGCAGAATGGACCCACGTACACCCCATTGTAGCAAAATAAGTGCCTGAGTCGAAAACTCTTGGAAAATCGGAGATGGAGGGGGCACGATGATCCGACAAAATCGACACAAATAATCCAAGTGACCTATTGTTTGTCGAACGATGGACACGCTATAATCGGCTACGAAGGGATTCGAGACTATCATACGTTCCGAACTTCGCGTAGAAGGCGGGGGATATTTACTGGGGCGAATCGGTTCTTCGTTCATTTATGGGAGCGTTGTCTCCGCGAAGAACTGTAGGGAGTAAGCCCTCCCGAGTCCGACAACTAACCTCGTAGGAACCAAGGGGCTTGCGTTGTGTTCGTAAAGAGATCCATGGTCGCCTGTTGCATCGCACTTTCGTGTTTTGCGCCCGTCGTCGTGATGGCAAAGTCCTCGAATTCTAGCAAGGGGGTTGTGCCTCCGTCCCTTTCCCCGATACGTCTGACCGTCGAGCCGGGGGACACGTTGTGGGGATTGTCGTCTACATATCAAATCTCGCTGTCGAAACTTGAGAGATGGAACCATTTGACACAGACGAGTACGCTGCAGATTGGTCAAAAGCTCATTATTGGTTGGTCCACGGTGCAAGCAACCAAAACGGCGTTATCCGGCCGCAGCGGGGGCGTGGACGCCGCGTACAAAGCGGGTATTTTGGGCGAAGAGATTGCTTCTTATGTACGGGAGTTCATCGGTGTCCCATACGTTTGGGGAGGAGAATCTACTAGCGGCTTCGATTGCTCAGGCTTGGTTTCGTTTGTCTTTGGCCATTTCGGCATACCGCTCGGGCACAGCAGCTATGATCAGTATGATCAGGGCACACCAGTATCCCGCAATGCGCTTGTCCCCGGGGATCTTGTGTTCTTTTCATCGGACGGCTCTGGACCCTCTCATGTTGGGATCTACATTGGCAACGGGGAGTTCGTAGATGCGGAAAATCCCGGTGTCCGAGTGGCGTCCCTGGATTCGTCCTACTGGTCATCATGCTACTATGGTGCGAAACGGATCCTGTGATTCCGCTGCGTCTTAATTCTATGGAATCGTCGAACCACTTAGAACAACACCCTGTATCGGTCTCCAAAATGCGCAAGGCAGCCGAGGAAGCGGCTGCCTTGATTATGTCATGGGGAATGTACCCCTTTGCTATTGAAATAACCTAGAGCAGAGCATGAAGCGACACGTAACCAACGGTGCTGGCCACGAGTAAGACGGATAGAGACATAGCAATTCTCTCGACCAACCGCCATGTACGGACAAAGCTGTCAATGGGACTGTGCTCTTTTAGAGCGTTTTGGGGGGACTCCAGGGTCCCCCCTTGTGCAGGTTCCTGGTTCACGGACTTTCACCATCCTCGAGGAGTCATTTATGTAAACAGTTTACCACGACTATGGTCCGTCTAACGAGAGCGGAATCCATAAAGTTTGAATCTTCTGCAACGAGTTTCCCGCATTTTGCCGAACTTATGCTCTGGCTGTCGATCCGTCCAAAAAACGCCGGACGAAGCATTCCGGCGTTTTGCAGGTTCAGTTTAGGTCGGACCTTTCACCGGAAATGATATAAATGACGCTCTCACCGATGTTCGTGGCGTGATCCCCGATTCGCTCCAAGTGCCGTCCGACAAACGATAGGCTCATAGCCTGAGAAATCGTTTCTGGGCGTTCGCCCGCCAGTTGGAAGAGTTCCGTGAGGACGTTTCGGTAGAGCCTATCGACGAGGTCGTCCGACTTGGCAAGCTTGAGCGCCAGTTCCGCGTCATTGTCGATGTAAGCGTTCAGAGCGTCGGAGATCATTTCGTCCACCATTTCGCCCATCTTTGGGATATCAATCAACGGCTTGATGAGGGCCTGGCCATTGTTCATGCGCAAGACCATTTTCGCGATGTCGACGGCGTTGTCGGCCATGCGCTCCAGATCCGTCGAGATGCGCATGGCAGCGACAATCTTGCGCAGATCTCCCGCCACGGGCTGCTGGGTTGCGATGAGCCGGATGGACAGATCCTCGATTTCGTGATCTTGAAGGTTGACCTTTCTATCCCCGTCCACGACTTGCTTCGCGATGTCAAAGTCAAATTTGACGAGAGCCTCAATTGCCTTCCGGATGGCTTCTTGAACGTCGCCGCCCATGTTTAACAACTTCAGCTTCAATTCGCGCAGTGCGACGTCGAACGTATGACGTTGCTGCAATATCTGTTCCTCCTTTGTGGCCAGGCCACTCAGACTTACCCAAAGCGCCCCGTAATGTAATCTTCCGTCCGCTTGTCGGTTGGTTTGGTGAAAACGGTGGTGGTAGGAGCGAATTCCACCAATTCACCGTTCAAAAAGAAGGCTGTTTTGTCGGCCACTCGAGCTGCTTGTTGCATGTTATGCGTCACAATGACAATCGTGTAAGAGGTTTTCAACTGTTCTACAAGTTCCTCAACGCGCAGAGTGGAGATAGGGTCCAGCGCCGACGCAGGCTCGTCCATCAAGAGAACCTCGGGTTCCACCGCAAGGGCGCGAGCAATGCACAAACGCTGCTGTTGACCGCCCGACAATGCCACGGCTGGCTTATGCAGCCTGTCCTTGACTTCGTCCCACAGTGCGGCCATCTGCAGGCTCTTTTCAACGCGGCTATGCAATTCGTATTTGCCACGTATACCAGAAAGACGAAGCCCCACCGCAACGTTATCATAAATGGACATGGTTGGGAACGGGTTCGGCTTTTGAAACACCATTCCAATCGTCCGTCGAACGTCCACAGGATCCATCGCGTAGACGTCCTGATCCGCGAGCCGAACATCGCCTTTGACTTTGGCTCCCGCCGCAGTTTCATGCAAACGGTTCAAACAGCGTATAAAAGTGGACTTACCACACCCTGATGGGCCGATGATAGCGGTAGCCATGTTGGCGTCGAGATGCATGGATATGCCTTTCAACGTCAGCTGGTCTCCGTACCAAGCCTGTAGGTTTTCTATGGTGATGGTCTTGCCCATCTGGACACCTCGTTTCTCGTCAAACCACGGTCAAAGCCGTCAAGTCAGCAGTATAACCATAGAACATTAAGATTGGATTAAGAAAGTCTAAAATGCTGGATATGCGTCTAGCGTGACTCACTCACCGCCACGCTTGTAGTAGAATCAAAGGATAGGACGGAGTCGATATTAGCAGACACGACTCCAAAATGAAAGCGCGGGGTTCCTCTATAGGTTGGCTGAAAACGCCGCGGTTATGGAAAGCACCGCCACGGAGAGGGGCATGAACATCACATTGGTAGAACCTGATTTTCGGGCGAGATCCCCATGGTCGATGCGAAGCACAACGAAGAGCGTAAGAATTTCACCGGCAGAAGGACCCGTTCGTGGGCACTACATTGTGCCTGGAAGCAAGAGTTTCACGAATCGGGCTTTGTTGCTGGCAGGAATGGCAGCGGGATCGTCGACGCTGCACGGCATCTTGAAGAGCGATGATTCGTATTGGTGCATCGAGGTGCTCAAATCCCTCGGAGCAACTATAACCGTGGAAGGCGACGATGCCCACATCGTCGGTGTCAGCGGGAAGTGGCAAGATGCCGCTGCACCGCTGTACATCGGCGCCGCCGGGACGACGGCCCGATTTTTGCCAGGTCTCCTCGCGGCATCCACGAGTGGGGCCTCGTATACGATTGAGGGCAGTCAGAGCTTGTCCGTCCGTCCGATTGGTCCTTTGGTCGACGCGCTTCGTACCCTTGGGGCCAAGATTGAATATCTAGGCAACCATGGATTTCTTCCCATTCGGGTGGTCGGCCAGGGGCTGTCCGGCGGACATGTGTCGATTGAAGGCAACGTATCTAGCCAATTCATCAGTGGATTGCTCATGGCGAGTGCGCATGCACAGAGCACGGTAACGGTTCATATTACGAGTCCGGTGGTACAGCACGCCTACATTCATATTACGCTCGACCTCATGCGACGGTTCGGAGCGACGGTGGAAGCCACCCCCAACCTTGACACCATCACGGTTCAACCGAGCCCGTATCAGGCACAAACGGTCGTTTTGGAAGCGGACGCATCGACGGCGGGGTACTTCCTGGCCCTCGCGGCCGTGACTGAAGGGGACGTGACCATCGACAATCTGGGTTACGCTACCAACCAACCCGACATTCGCTTGCTGGATGTCCTTGAACGGATGGGCTGCACCGTCGAGCGGCAGGACTCATACGTTCGCTGCGTGGGACCGCATCAGCTCAAGGGGGGAATGACCATCAGCATGAAGGAGATGTCGGATCAGGCCCTGACGCTGGCAGCCATTGCACCGTTTGCGGACGGGGAAGTGACCATCACCGACGTGGCACACATTCGCCACCATGAATCCGATAGAATCCGCGCGGCGTATGAGGCGCTGAACAGAGTCGGCGTTGAAGTTGCCGAACTGACGGATGGGCTCAGAATTCGCCCTGGGCAGCCAAAACCAGCAGCGATTCCGACGCATGATGACCACCGAGTTGCGATGGCCTTCGCG
>JAJZAV010000128.1 GCA_021799255.1 Bacillota bacterium | reverse complement strand
TCTCACCGCCACGGGTCGCTTGTCGAGCAAGGATCCAAACCTTCAGAACATCCCCGTGAGGATGGAGGAAGGCAGACGCCTTCGCCAAGTATTTGTCCCCACGTACGAAGATTGGGTCATTCTCTCTGCGGACTACTCGCAAATTGAGCTTCGGATTTTGGCTCATTTGTCGGGTGATGAAGCACTGATTGAGGCGTTTCGTAACGGAATGGACATCCATACGCGGACGGCCGCCGATGTGTTTGAGGTTGCTCCGGAGGAAGTGACTCCTTTGATGCGGCGCCAAGCGAAAGCGGTCAATTTTGGTATCGTGTACGGAATCAGCGACTATGGCCTCGCGCAGAATCTTCGGATTGGTCGCGCACAGGCCGCACGCTTCATTGAGGACTACTTCGCGAAGTTTCCGGGAGTTGCGAGGTACATGTCGGACATCGTGAAGACTGCACGCGAAGTCGGCTACGTCACGACGCTGTTGAATCGTCGACGATATCTGAAGGACATCCATAGTAGCAACTACAATCTGCGCAGCTTCGCGGAGCGAACTGCGATGAACACGCCCATTCAAGGATCCGCGGCGGATATTATCAAACTTGCGATGGTTCGCATCGATGAGGCCTTGCGGGAGACGGACTGGAAGTCTCGCATGCTGTTACAAGTCCATGACGAACTCATCTTCGAGGGGCCTGAGTCGGAAGTGGAGAGGCTTCACGAACTTGTTGTTGAAAATATGGAAAATGCGTTAACTCTCTCCGTTCCACTGCGGGTGGACGTACATTCCGGCAAGAGTTGGTATGAGGCGAAGTGACGCGTCATCCGTGCCGTGCTAGGGAGGTAACAATTGGACTTTGCCTGAGTTGCCCGAAGTTGAAAATGTGCGTATGAGTTTGGAAACTCTTGTTTCCGGGAAAACCATTTCCCACGTGAGTGTGCGGTTGCCACGAATCATCAGGCAGCCAGAGAATCCGCGCGATTTTGAAGAAGAGCTTCGGGGAAGGCGCATCGAAGGCGTGTCTCGTCGGGGTAAGTACCTCTTGTTTGCCGTTCCCCCGTATACACTCGTAAGCCATCTTCGGATGGAAGGCCGGTATGCGCTCGCAGCCTCTCCTTCCGAAGCTCTGCAGCCACACACTCACGTGTTGTTCGACTTGTCTGACGGCACGCAGCTACGCTATCGAGACGTCCGCCAGTTTGGGACGATGGATCTAATTTTAGATACGGATCCTCTTCCAAAGGGCGTGTCGGAGCTCGGGCCGGAACCGTTCGACGAGAACCTGACCAGCCGAGTTTTCCACCGTCTACTAGCACAAAGGCAAGCACCCATTAAAGCCGTGCTGCTGGATCAGAACGTTTTGGCTGGCTTGGGAAACATCTACGTCGACGAATCCCTGTTCTATGCGGGGTTGCACCCGCAACAGGCTGCGAATACGGTTTCCAAACAGAAGGCCGCGACCTTGCTCGTCATGATTAGGCAGGTGCTGAGTCGCGCTATTGACGCGGGCGGAAGCTCCATCAAAAGTTACGTAGACGGGTATGGGAGGCACGGAGGATTCCAAATTGAACTCGCCGTGTACGGGCGAGAGGGACAACCTTGCGTTCGGTGCGGTGGCCCGATACGGAAGACGCGGGTGGCGGGGCGAGGGACCCACTTTTGTCCCAAATGTCAAAAGCTGCGTAAACAAACTAGGATGCGTCAACAATCGGGTACCAGTGGCCAAGCAACAATAAGGGCGGGGAAGCGGGTCGTGGAATGATTGTAGGTCTAACAGGTGGCATCGCCAGCGGAAAAAGTACCGCAACGGACATGTTTCGGGATCTTGGTGCGTATGTTGTCGATGCCGACGTGTGGGCGAGAAGGGTCGTGGAGCCGGGATCTGAGGCTCTCGCCTTGATTGTGTCATCGTTCGGAGAAGACGTGCTTCAGTCGGACGGTTCGTTGAACAGGGCTTGCCTAGGGCAAATCATCTTTCACGATGAAGCTGCGCGAAGGCAACTGAACGAGATTGTACATCCGCGCGTTCGTCGAGGGATGAAGGACGAAACGAAGGAGTACCTGAAAGATAACCCGGGGGAACCCGTCATTTGGGACGTGCCGTTGCTCTTTGAGGGAGAAACTCTACAACTGGTGGACAGGACTATCGTAGTGTATGTCGATGAGGCTACGCAACTCCACAGACTTATGGCGCGTAACGGGTTCGGTGAGGCAGAAGCTTTGACTCGGATTCGGGCGCAAATTCCTCTGGCCGAGAAGAGGAAACGGGCCGACTACGTCGTCGATAACGGAGGTCCCCTGAACGATACGAGGGAGCAGGTGAAGCGGATATGGCAGGAGATAAGAAAAATGGAGCGGATGGACCCCGCGTCTTCGTCGTAAGTGGCCGAGCAATCGTATCCGCGATACTGCTCATTGCCGTGGTGTGGCTGACGAGTTCCAATCGCTTCTGGCGATGGATGTATCCGATACGGTACCAAAGCTTGATCCAGGAGCACGCGGCACAAGTGCACGTGAATCCCCTCTTGGTGGCGAGCGTAATCCGCGTGGAGAGCAAGTTCGATCCCCATGACGTGTCGAGTGCCGGCGCTCTGGGCCTCATGCAGTTGATGCCTTCGACGGCCCAATGGATAACGACGATGAGGTCGGCAGAGGATCCCAACCTGAAACCCATCCCTCAGAACTCAAATATCTCACAGCCTTCCGTCAACATCGCTCTGGGTACTTGGTATATTCAGTACCTCATCAAGCGGTTTCACGGCAATGAGGTCGCGGCCATTGGTGCGTACAATGCAGGTCCGCAGCGGGTAAGCAACTGGTTGTCCGCGGGCACCTGGGACGGTCGTTTGCCTTCCATCATGAGCATCCCCGTTGGGGAAACTCGACATTTCATTGATAGAGTTTTCTATAATTTCACCTTATACCAAAGGATCTATGGGGGAGAACCCGCGTGGAAGTCAAAGTGAGCAAGGTTGGATTGTATTCGTCCGGCGATGTCGCAGGAGTCTCTATCCTGTTTTCGACAGAACCATATCTCATTGAACTTTAATGCAATTCTCAAACGCCTACTGATTTCGTCCGTTAGTATATGATCAGCCGGTGACGCAAGCAGGAGCCGAAAATCCGATGACCGCCGCGGATTGCCGCTGATTCCTCCTATGCCGATTTGATGTTGGTTTGATGTACTCCCAGTAGAGTACCATCGAACGGACATGATGGTCCGAACCCGGTGAAGTGGACTGAGGGAGGAACACAAATTGATTCAGAAGAAAAATACTCGAAGACTGATAGGACTAGCGTCGGCCGCCGTGCTCTGCGTATCCGGCTACGCGGTCGTGAAGTCGAATCTACCCGCAGCGCAGGCGAGCCCGTCGGCCACCCATCATGCGGCAGTGAAACATAAACCCGCGGTAACGCATAAGAAGGCGCCCGCGCATCACGCAACTCCGGCAACGAAGACGAATACGAATACGAATACGAATACGAAGGCTACCAAAAAGCCAACCGCAGCGAAGGTCGCTAAGCAGAAGTATAAGGATGGCACATACACTGGCGTAGGTACTACGCCAATTGGCTCCATCCAAGTTCAGTTGACCTTGAAGAAGGACAAAATTACGAATGTTCAAATCACAGGGGCCTCGACTCATTATCCGGTGAGTTTCATCGATCCGGTACTGAATGACGAACTCCTCGCCCGCCAGGATCCCAACAAACTGGATGTGGTTAGCGGAGCAACCCTCAGCACGTACGACTTCTATTATGCCGTCGTGTCCGCCTTGAAACAGGCCGCCGCAGCGGAAGCGAAAGTCCGTGCCTGAGTATACCGAGACCGTGTTGCAGTTGGGAACCATAATACAGTTTCGCGTCGTATCGGATTTGCCCGAGGCAGAAGTTGAAGAAGGAGTTCGCCGAGCAAAAGGCGCGATGCAAAATGTCGAAGCCATCTGCAGCCGCTTCGATGAAACCAGCGAGTTGCGACAACTGTCTCTGCACGTCGGCAAGCCTGTGCATGTCAGCGATATCCTCTTCGAGGTATTGCGCTTCTCGCTCGCTGTTGCAGAGGAGACGGACGGACTGTTCGATCCGACGCTTGGGCGCATCCTCTCCGCTCACGGCTTTCGGCACCACTATCTGACCGGGCAGGAGGTTGTCGATGAGGTCGCCAGCCCGGGGGAAGCCAGTTATCGGGACGTCGTCATGGACGAAATGGAGAAAACGGTCACGCTAACTCGACCGCTGACGCTGGATCTGGGTGCGGTTGCCAAGGGCTTTGCCCTGGATCTTGCGGCGGCCCAGTTAAAAGCGTTTGAGGGCTACGTCATTGACGCTGGCGGCGACGTGGCGCTTGGCGGACAGGGACCGGCCGACGGTCTGTGGACGGTGGGAATTCGCAATCCCGTCAAGACGAACGAGGTACTCTGTGTGCTCAGGGCCACGGACACCTTCATTTGTACATCGGGCGGTTACGAACGCAAAAGTCAAACAAACCCGGATTCGCATCACCTGATCTTGCCGACGTCGGGAACATCTCCGACAGGAGTACTCAGCACCACCGTAATGGCGCCGTACGGAATGCTAGCCGACGCGTTTTCAACGGTCACCTTCTTGCAGGGATGCAGCGATGGCATCCGGATGTTGGACGAACTGGAACTGCCGGGACTCATGATTGATGATCGCGAGATAATTCACATGACGGAGCGAATGAAGGAGTATATGCCATGACCGACACGACTGCGAATCGTCGCGTAACAAGGCCAAATTCCAACCGCCTCGCCAGGTACATCAAGACTCCCAAAGGATCCGTTTTGGGTCTGCTTATCGTGCTGGCCCTGACGTCTATCATCGTCAAGCACGATGTGAAGTCGATGGACCTCGCCATCGTAGGAGCTGCAACAGGCTTTGTCCTCGACCTGGTGGTTGGGATGTTTTACAAGAAGAAGAGGTTCGTATCCGACGGAGGAATCATTACCGGACTTATCATCGGGATGATCGTTGGTTCCTTTTCACCGCTGTATATGGTCGTGGTAGCAACGGCCATAGCGATTGCCTCGAAACATATCTTGAAGGTCAAACGCAAACCCATTTTTAACCCTGCCGCCGTCGGGTTACTCGTGGTGTATTACGTGTTCGGAACTGAGGAAAGCTGGTGGGGCGGCTTGACCCTGTTGCCTTACGCTTACCTAGTCCTTCTTGTGGCCGTCGGGCTCTATATATCGTACCGTGTCAAAAAGCTCTCCCAGGTTGTGTCTTACATGGTGAGCTACCTAGTCATCTGCGCCGTGTTCCTACTGTTTCACGGCACGCACATGTATGCGAGCTTCGGGTTCCAGAATCCGCTCATCAACACGGCATTGTTCCTCGCGTTCTTCATGCTCACGGATCCTCCTACGTCGCCCGGTAAACCTCGGCATCAGATCTGGTTCGGAGCGATGGCGGCTCTCATCAGTGCCGGGATGTACTTGATCAACCCAGGTGAACTGGCGTTCCCATTCATCGGGTTGCTCTCCGCTAACATCGTGAAGGTCCTGCAGACGCAGTGGTTTCCTTCCGGAGCCAGGCACAAGCAGAAGCGGAGCGAGCGGGTTGCGATTCCGGTAAAGTGACGGCGCTCCCTGACGGACGGATGGACGGATGCATTGGTCTTTGATGCATGTCGTAAGCCAGATGACTTATACTGTGGACAGATGGGCTGGATTGCGTATCCGGCCTTTCTGTTGTGAGGAGGAACTGATAGCGTATGGGTCCCTATCTATACATAACGCTGGCGACACCGACGAACAGTGCGACCGATTACTCAGGGATTGTCGTGGAAGACGTCAAGGAAGACTACGCACAAGTTGTACGGTTCGAGACCGGGGATTTCTCGCTCGACGTGGAGCGCTACCTCGCTTGGGTGGACGAGCATCTCGCGGGCAACAACGCCCTCGAGATCTACGAATCGGACGAATTGCAGGAGAGAATCCGACAATCGCATAGGGATGCGAAGTCCTGAGAATAATCGAGGGGAGTCACTCTGCCACAAGGAGGCTTCTCTATCGTGAAACGGACCTCGGACATCCCCTCGCGTAAGATGGAACAATCCTACGAATCGATTAGCCCATTCGAATTCAAAAACGAACTCATCAGCCTTGCCGAGCGAGACGAAACGAAGACTGCCCGTGCCATGCTTGATGCAGGCCGAGGAAATCCCAACTGGATTGCCGCGACGCCTCGAGAAGCTTTCTTCCTCTTGGGACAGTTTGCTCTCTCGGAGGCGAGACGAACGTGGGACGAGAACCACTTGGCGGGCAAGCCCGCGCGAGAAGGTATCGCCTCGCGCCTCGACGCGCACATGAAGGCGCACTTCACCGAAAAAGGGACACAGCTCTTGGCGAATGTGGTGGACTATGCGACCGGGAAACTTGGGCTTTCGCGCGACGACTTCGTGTTTGAACTGGTCGACGGAATCATTGGGGACAACTATCCGATGCCGGACAGAATGCTCGTCGGTGTGGAGCGACTTGCCGAGGAATTTATCATTTCCGAACTGTGTCAATGTGACTCGTCGAAGGGACCGTTTGACTTGTTTGCAGTCGAAGGAGCAACTGCCGCCATGTGCTACATCTTCGATTCCCTGTGGTCCAACCATCTTCTGTCCTGCGGTGACACCATTGCCATCATGGTTCCCATCTTTCCGCCGTACGTCGAGATCCCGAATCTTGATCCCTATGACTTTCACATCGTCGAGATTCGTGCCACCGGGAAGGATGAGGAAGGGGATCACACGTGGCAATATCCCTCCGAAGAACTGCGCAAGCTGGAGGATCCATCCATAAAGGCCCTCTTTCTCGTGAATCCAAGCAATCCGCCGTCCGTAGCCATGGACGAGTCTTCTTTGGGGGAACTAGAACGGATAGTCCAAACGAAGAATCCGAACTTGATGATCATCTCAGACGACGTGTACAGCACTTTCGTCGTTGGGTACCAATCCGTCGTGGGGCGTTTGCCTAAGAACACCATCGGGGTCTACTCGCTGTCGAAGTACTTCGGGGTGACCGGTTGGAGGCTTGGCATCGTGGCCCTCGCCAAAGAGAACGTGTTTGACGAACTGCTGTCTTCGTTGCCTAGTGAACAAAAGCGATACCTCTCCACACGGTACGCGTCCATCACCCACGACGTGGAATCGATGAGTTTCATCAATCGCATGGTCGCGGACAGCCGGCAAGTGGCCCTGAATCACACGGCCGGGTTGTCGACGCCGCAGCAGGTCCAGATGGCTTTGTTCCTGGGATTTGCGCTCTTGGACACCGAGAATCGCTACAAGCAACTCACGCGAAATATCTGCCGCCGCAGGATGCACTTGTTATACGAGGGGTTGGGTCTCCCAGTTCCAAACGTACCCCACGGGGCGTATTATTACACGGAGTTCGATCTCGCTCTCTGGGCCGAGCGCCACTACGGTACAGAGTTTGCTCGTTTTCTGGAAGCCAGCTACGAACCCATCGACATTCTCTTTCGACTCGCACAGGAATCCTCCATCGTTCTTCTAAACGGTGGAGGATTCCATGGGCCGAAGTGGTCCATCCGCGTTTCCCTAGCCAACCTAGACGACGACAAATACTCACAGATAGGGCATTCCCTTCACGATGCCCTTGGAGAGTACGTTTCGGAATGGAGAGAAGCTTCAAAATAAAGGCGCCCGGTGATGGAAGTGTTCTCGTTCCATCACCGGGCGCTTTTTTGCACAATGGGGCCTTGCAGGGGAGCTTATAGTAAGTCTTATGGGTGAGACGCAGAAGGGACTCGCTCGAGTTTCCATACTAGGCTCGGCGGCAGGATTGCCTTTGTGGCCTTGAGCGAAACCGGAACCCGTTCTCCGTTTGTTGATACAATCAGGTGACCCACAATCTGTCCGGCCTTCACGCTATGCCCGGACAGGTCTGACTGAAGCGTCGTATGAACGACCATCCCCGGCCAGCCTACTAGGTTCACGCCAGAGGTTCCCGCGGCGGACACTTGCTTCGCCCAGGGAGCGTCGATGGTGGCGTCGACGTTGCCAGACGCAACCACCTTCACCTGACGTAGGTTCGCAATCGCTTCACTCGCTAGTGATTTTCCGTAGGCGAGCGCGGTCATGAGCGGGTTCCCAGCCTGCTGGCCCATGACGTCTCCGATAACGAGAACCTGGTTTGCTCCAACGGTCGCATACCGGGCAAAAACGAAGTTTCCGCCAGCCTGAGGCGTGCTTCCCGTCTTGATCCCAACAATGCCATCATGTCCTACATCATAGTCGACGTTGTACTGCAGTCCGGCTACGGGGAGGGACACTTGAGCCGAGGCGACGATTTGCCGAAAGACCTGATTTTGCATGTCAATCTCAGCGATTTTCAGTTGATCCAACGCCGTGCTCACAGTCAGCGGATTCACCCCGGCGACGTCGGCGTAGTGCGTGTTTGTCATCCCCAGGGCCTTGGCTGTTTGGTTCATTTCACGGATGAAGTTGGTCGTGTTCCCGTCAACCCAGTTGGCCAGCAGAGTGGCAATATTGTCCCCGGAAGGCAGCAAGAGGGCTTCCAACAACTGATACTCGGAGAGTTTCTCACCGACGGCCACTTTGACCACGGAGTCCCCATTGTTGTAATCCGCTTGGTACGTTTGCACATCCTGCGGGGTCACGGTCAATACGGGTCCCTGTTGCCCATACGCCAGAGGGTGGTGTTTCAAAACCAGGTACGCGGTCATCATCTTCGTGAGGCTGGCGATAGGAGCCTGTTGATTGCCGTTCTTTTCGCCCATGAGACCGACACCCGAGACGGACAGCGCCGCCGCTCCTTCTGACGGCCAGTTCACCTGCAATTGACCTGGCACGCGGTAGGTGGACGGGACGTTGTTTGCAAGTGCCATGGCGGGAATCGGGCGGAACACCTGAACGGCCGACAGGGCTACGACGATGACAACGAGAATCAAGACAACGAAAGGCCACCTACGCAAGTGAATCTCCCTACTTTCCGAAATTGGGACGGCCCGGCTTCGCTGACTCACAACCCTAGTCGAAAGTGGGCTCGTCCATCGTGTGGAATCATTGTAACATCGCAGGGACGCAATCTGGCATTGTAGTTTCAGGAAATTGGGAGCCGGAATCCTACCATTCTGCCATTTGGAATCCTGCCGTTACGCCATTTTGGGAATGGAAAAGTACTCGTGAACCACAAGGGAAGCGGCTCCGAGCGCGCATGCGCTCTTTCCTAACTGGCTCAACTCGATGTTCGTTTTGGATAAAGAGTGGCTGAAACAATACTCATAGAAGCTTTCGCGCACCGACTCCAGGAAGACCGAACCGCCGTTCGCCATTCGATTACCGATGACAATCAGCGAGGTGTCGAGTCCGTTCGCGATGTTAGAGATGCCAATGCCCAGAAATCGTCCCGCCAATCGCACGGCCTCCGTGGCCACTCGATTTCCCTTGGCCAACTGCTCAAACACCCTGGCCGTGGGCCATTCTTCGCCAGTGCTTATGCGGATGGTTTCCTTGACTGCCTTTTCGGAAGCGTACATTTCCAAGCATCCTCGTCCGTCGCAGGAACACTTGTGGCCGTTCACTTCGATGGTCATGTGGCCGAATTCCCCAGCGAGTCCGTGAACTCCCCGAACGAGTTCCCCGTTTACCACGATTCCTGCACCGATACCGTGCCCTACGCTGATGTAAACCAGATCCGTATAGTCGCGTCCGATTCCAAAGAGCTTTTCGCCTAATGCTCCGGCGTTCGCTTCGTTGTCTACCAAAATCGAATAGGGCCATTCGGATTCTAGAAACGATCTCAGCGGCACGTTGTTCCAGTGCAGATTTGGCGCTCGACGCACGACGCCAGTCGAGTAGTTGACGAGGCCGGGGACCCCCACGCCGATGCCGAGGACGCCCAGTCGCGTTCCCGTGGCGTGCGACAAGAGGGGATCCACGACGTTCTTAATCGCCTGTTTCGCAACGTCGATGTCGGCCAGGCTGTCGACGACTTCGACTTGTTCCCTGATGATGTTTCCCGCGAGATCCGTCAGTACGCCGGATACGCTGTCAACTTCTATTTGCAGTCCGATTACCATCCCTGCCTGTGGATTGAATCGGCACATCACGGGCCGTCGGCCGACCGTCGAAGGGCCGTGCCCCAACTCAATGACCAGATCTTCCGCCAACAGTTCATCCATGATCACGGACACGGTGGCCTTGTTTAACCCCGTGAGCTTGGAAATGTCTGTGCGCGAAACGGGAGATTTGGACCTCAGCACATTGAGCACAATCGATTTGTTGAGTTGTTTGACGAGAGCGTGATCGCCAGTTCTAATCATAGGGAGCACCTTCTATTCGATGGCGACGCTGCGCTTTTGACTTCAAGAATACCGTCTATGTCCTGGGAACACAACGCACATCACTGCGGAATGATGCTGATTTTGTTCAGAGGCCAGACAACCATGTCCGCCCGTCCAATGATGGTAGATCTCTTCACAAATTTGTGAATCCAGAAACGGCTGTCTTCCGAGTCGTTTCGATTATCGCCCAGCATGAAGTACGAATTCGGGGGCACGTGGTACGGGCCATAGGTTCCGCTCGTGTCACCCCAGCTCGTCTTCAGGTATGGCTGCTTCAGGATTTTCCCGTTGATGTAGACGTGACCGCCATGGATGTACACGGTGTCTCCGGGCATCCCGATGATGCGCTTCACGTAGTCAATCTTCGGATTGTCCGGAAAGGGGAACACGATGACTTCTCCCCGATACGGCTTGCCGAACTCGGTTGCGAGCTTATCGATGATGATGTAGGCGGGCCTTGCGGTCTGTCCGGCGGGAGGATACGGGTT
>JAJZAV010000127.1 GCA_021799255.1 Bacillota bacterium | reverse complement strand
GGATGCGCCAATTGGATCCTAGCGATTCGGCGGCACAGATTTGGGCCAGCGTCCTGAACTACGTTCTTAACGGGTACGCATATCATGCAGGTGGAGTGCCTAAGAGCGCGGTGGGTCTCAAGGTCATCAACAACTACACTCTGCAGATCACGACTCAGACACCGCACGATATCCTTGGTGAATTGGCAATGGCCGCTTCGATGCCCCTCGACCCGAAGGTGGTCCAGGCGCACCCGACCAACTGGTACCTGCCGCAGTATTTCGTGGGCGACGCGCCGTATGTCGTGAAGTCGTTCCAGACAAACGGACCCTTAGTTCTCGTGAAGAACCCAAAATACGTGGGTCACGCGGGTGAGGTAAACGCGGGCAACGCGAAGCAGATCACAATCATTCCTTCGCCTACCGTGCCAGTGGAAGACTTCATGGCAGGCAAAATGGATGTTGCTCAGATCACCAGCACGGCGGATCTTCAGTATGTGATGACGCATCCGGCCCTAAAGGCTGAGCTTCATTCGCAGCCGACGTACAACATCACTTACATGCAATACGACAACTCAACGCAGGCCTCCCCGCTCACCAATGCGAAGGTGCGTGAGGCCATCGCAATGGCCCTTCAACGGGCTCCGATTGTGAACAAGGTTCTTGATGGCATGGGCGGAGTCACCAACATCTTCGCAACGCCGGGTTGGGGATCCGCGAAGTATCAAAAGGGTATCGCTGAGAACGTGACGAAGGCACAGCAACTGCTGAAGGAAGCCGGCTATCCCGGCGGCAAGGGCATTCCGACCCTGTATATCTACTGTGACGTGCAGACGGCCCAGCCGAACGGCGTCCCGACCGCAGAAGCAATTCAACAAGAACTCCAGACCAATCTGGGCATACAGACGAAAATCGTACCTTTGGCGGCGACTCAGTACGGAGCGCTCACCTACGGTGGCCCGCTTTCAGGCATCAAACCAGGGTTCAATATTGCCGTTAGCGCCGTCAATTCGAGCGATCCATCGGGTGCCGCCATGGGTGGAAACCAGGGCGTGATCTTCCCGGGCACGTACGGTTACTCCATGCCGTTCGTCCAGCACGTCGAGCCGTGGTATAACAATCCATTCGATCCGACGTACGTGAAGGAATATGGAAATCCGAACGATCCGAAGATGGGCGTGTCCGCTTCCGATTGGGTCAAGCTGAGAGCCGTCGCAGCACAGGATATTCCATGGCTGAACAAGTACTACAGCAAATTGCCTCAGCCATACCGCAGCGAACTCGTTGGCCCGATTCCGCTGGAGACTCAGTGGACAAAGATCCTGTCGGCCTATCAATCCGCGTCGACCGCCGCCGCGAAGCACACTGCCTGGGTTGCGGCATGGGAGTTCCTGTTCCCGTACAGTTCCGGCATGAGCGCAGGCAGCATGAACCTGAGCAGCTTGGAGGTTCAGAAGTACTGGTACTCTCACATCTCGAGTCAGGTCAGGAATTGGATCATGTGGGACACCGAATTCCAGAACGAAACGAATTCGACGCAGGCCAACCAGCTCGCTGGCAAGCTGATGACTCAGGTCATGCAACAGGGCTGGACGATTCCTATCTACTACAACAAAACCTTCTTCCTGGAGCGCTCGAATGTCACGGGTGCACAAGCGAACCCGTGGGCATGGGGCAACTTCTACCAGGAGCAGTACCTCTCGACGAAATAAAACCGCCCGAACCAAGCGAATTTGTGAAGAGGACGTCCGATTGGACGTCCTCTTTGTTTTCCCATCCTGGGCCCTCTCGCATCCACCTTTTCGCATCATAGCGAGATAGGCCGAATACTAGTAGTACAGGCTAGTCAGTCGCAATTCTTTGCGAAACTTGGGAGATGCACAGGATGTGGCAAATCATTGGAATCAGTTGTCTGGCCGGTCTGTCCACTCCCCTCGGAGCCTGGATAGTCCTTCGACTTCGCACGCTATCCGCCCGCACGCTGTCGTTCTTTTTGGGGCTCGCATCCGGGATCATGGTGACCGTCATTCTTACGGACCTCATGCCCATGTCCATCAAATTGGGTGGGCATCGAACGTTTTTCTGGGGAGCCTGCGCAGGGTGGATCTTCCTATGGGGAATCCGGTTTCTCGTTAACCGCGCCGTCCGATCCCCCGTGACGCACAATGATTCCCACGCAAAACAGACGAATCCGTTTCGGGCCTTAGGATGGTTTATCGCCATCGCCATCGCCCTGCACGACATCCCCGAAGGAATCGCCATCGGCGCTGGTGGAGCGGCCCAACATTCCCTCGCCATCGTGGTGGCCGTCGCCATCGCCATACACAACATTCCAGAGGGCATGAGCATCGCCGCACCCATGCTCCTCGGCGGCGAAGCGAGATCTCGGGTGTTCCTGACCACCGTTGTCACCGGCTTCGTAACCCCGCTCGGCACCCTGATTTCCTTGCTCATCGTCCGCTTCTCTGGCAGCTTCATCTCCTTATCGCTCGCCTTCGCGAGCGGGGCGATGGCCTGCGTCGTGACGCAAGACATGCTGCCACACTCGCTGGCTCAGAGTAGGCTAAACACCATCGTCGGAGCCTCGGTGGGAGCACTCGTCATGTTCTTTGTGACTTCCGTGGGAGTCTAATCGGGATGTTCTGATGGATTCGCACAGTTGCCGTTCAAAGCTTGTTGTCACTGACAATCTTAATTGCATCCCGTCGAATTGGGTTCGCTCCCACCAAACTCCGGCATCCGGTCCAGACGTATGACGGGAGACAGGATGGCCCACAACGACGTCAATACCATCCCAATTGCCGCGAAGAGAAGTGTCTCTCGGATCCCGACCGCAAACGCAACGAGGCCGGAAGCCAACGATCCAATCGCCGTCAGCCCAACCGCCGCGACTTTAACGACGGAGTTCACGCGTCCCAGGAGCTCATCTTTTACCAAGGTTTGTCGCAGCGTCGTATCGAGAATGTCGTAAATTGTGCCCGCCGTGTCTCCAAACAGCTGCCAAAGGAGCAGGAGAAAGGTCGATCTCCATATTGGTCCACCTGCAAGGGCCCAGGCAAAGGCGAAGATTCCGCGCACAATGAGCGACGCCGCCATCGCGCGTCCAACGCCGAGCCATCTTAAAACCCGCTTCGCCAACCCTGCCCCAATGAGCGATCCGATGCCTCCCATGGTCACCGTCAATCCGAACAGAAAGGCAGTGAGATGTAAGTTTCGTAACGCGTACAGGGTGTCAAGGACAAAGAGAGCGCTTCCCATGAATCCCGACGTAGCTGCGACGCCCGCCAAAGCCAGAAGGGTCCGATTCCCACGCAGCGCCGATAGACCGTCTGAGAGTTCGCCGCGCCAGTTTCGGGGCGAAGGACCTGGCCTCATCTCTTCTGCACGTTGACCATCCTCGAATTTGGTCGCTCGCGTCTGCCCAAGAGTCTCCTTAATCCCGATGGCTCCGACCAGAACAGCAGAAAAGAAGTAGGAGACGGCGTCAAAAAAGATGGCGATGGGCGCCGTAAGCGCCTGCACCAGCACACCGGTCATCCCGGGCCCAACCACCTCAGCCATAGACTCCGTCACGGACAGCTTGCTGTTTGCTTCCATCAGATTCTGCCTTCCCACCAACCATGGCACGTAAGCCTGGTAGGAGACATCGAAGAGCAAGGTGAAGATGCCCGCTAACGCCGACACAACAAAGAACATCCATAGCCGCAGTTGATCCATGAGGGCCGCGGCAGGAATGGTCATTAGTAGAAGGGCCCTGCCGACATCCGCAACCATCAATAGCGGGCGTCTAGGCAACCTGTCCACCAAAACGCCAACGAACAGGCCCAGAAGCGACGCCGGCAGTTGCGCCATGAGGCTTAATCCGCTCATGGTGATGGGCCCCACCCCCATCAGCAACACGGCTCCCATCGGTAACCCTTCCCGCGTAATCCTAGACCCAATTTCGGACACCGTTTGCGCCATCCAAAGCTTCGCGAAGTCTCTATGTCTCCATAACGTCATCGTGGCATGCCGCCTATTCCCGCCGTTCTCACGATTTGAAGTTGACTACGACAACTATACCCGGAAATGGCCTTCGTGCCGGCGAAGTACGGGATAAGTCCCTAAATGAGCGAGATTGGGAGAGATTGCGCACGATTGCGTAAGATCTGGAGACTACCATGTTCCCCCCATCCTGTGCGCCGCCAAGTAATCGCCTTCCTGAGCGATTTCCAAAATTGCTCAATGAGGTAAAAGGAGTAGACTGAACCGTAACGCCCAACCACATTTTGCCTCGTGAAAAGGAATACCCATGAAGAGGAACGAGCGGAGGTGATACAGAGTGTTGACGGTCTACATTATCACTTTTTGGGTTGGTTTTTTGCTCACCGTGGCTCTCGCCGTTCTCGGCGTCTCCGGTCAGTTTCATCTCATGGGACACCTAGGCGGCCACCTCGATTTTCACGCTTCCGACGGAGCCCATCACGGGGCTGGTCACCACGGTGGACCGAGCGTGTTTAATCTCTACACTATCCTCGCCTTTCTCACCACGTTCGGAGGCGTTGGCTACGTTCTCTCCACGACTGGGGATATCGGGGGTGTTCTCTCACTCATCGTCGCGGTAGCCGTCGGAATCGTCATTGCATGGGTCATCTTTACCGTACTATGGCGTTTGGCGACTCGCGGAGAAAGAGCCATGATCCCGGAAGACTACGACATCGTGGGCATGTACGGACACCTGAGTATTGGCATTCCCTCAGGGGGCGTCGGCGAAATGAAATATGTCCTCGACGGGACAACCCGCGCCATCGGAGCCAGGAGCGTGTCCGAAGAGGCCATAGAGAGAGGCACGGAAGTCGTCATTCTGGAGGTCAATCGGGGCATCGCTACCGTGATTGAGTACGACCGCCACGTCCACCAGTCATCGGACTCAGAGGCTGCAACCTGATTCGATCGACAACACGGGTTAGGGGGAAGCAAATTGAACGCTATCGGACATGCCGCAGTCATCATCATCGTGGGGATCGTCGTGGTCGTCTTGTTGATACTTGGACTCATCGTACGCAGTTACAAGAAGGTTCCGCCGAACAAGGCAGCCATTATTTATGGTTTTGGAGGACGCCGGGTGGTTCAAGGCGGCGGCGCCTTCGTGGTTCCCGGATTGCAAAGCTTCCGTACGATTTCCATGACCCTGATGAGCTTCGACGTCGTTCCAGAGCAACCGATGTTCTCGTTACAGGGCATTGCGCTTAGTATCGAGGCCGTCGCACAGATCAAAATTAAGAGCGATCCCAGGGCGATTCTCACCGCCAGCGAGCAATTCCTCGACAGGACCGAGGATGAGCGGCGCAGCATCATCCTTCACTCGGTGGAGGGACATCTGCGGGGCATAATCGGTCAGCTCAAGGTCGAGAGCATTCTCAAAACACCGGATGAGATCAATGGAAAGATGCGGGAAACCTGTGCCGAAGACCTCGACAAGATGGGACTCGAAGTCGTCTCCTTTACCATCAAGAAGGTCATGGACGCCAAGGGCTACATCGACAACCTCGGGGTTCCGGAGATTGAACGGGTAAGGCGCGATGCCAGCATCGCCAAAGCCGAGGCGGAACGAGACATCCTGATTCGAAAGGCCGACGCGGACAGGGCGAGTGCAGTAGCCCAGGCAAGCGCCACGCAGCAGCGAGTGGAAGCCGAATCAGCGGCGCAGGCCAAGGAATCGGAGTACCAAAAAGAACTTCAGGTCAAGCAAGCGGCGTTTAAAAAGGAAGTTGAAGTGCAGCGCGCGGAAGCGGACCTAGCCTACGAGCTCCAGCAGAACAAAGTGAAGCAACAAATCATCATGGAGCAAGTGAGGATCTCTCAAGTGGAAGCGGAAGCAAAGGCGAAGGTGAAAGAAGCGGAAATTGCCGTTCGGGAAAAAGAGCTGGCCGCCAGCGTGATCAAACCGGCAGAAGCCGAGAAACAGGCAGCGAGCGTGAAGGCCGAGGCGGACAAGATTCGTCTCATCCTTCAGGCGGAAGCGGAAGCCGAATCGGTGAGAAAGCGCGGAGAAGCAGAGGCTGCCGCACAGCAGGCCAGAGGCGAGGCGCAGGCCCAAGTCACCAGGCTCGCTGGCATCGCCGAAGCGGACGCGCTCGAGAAGAAGGCTGAGGCCTACAAACAGTTCACCCAGGCCGCCATCATGGTGGAACTTCTGCGAATGCTTCCCGAGATGGCTGATAAAATCGCCCGCCCCTTGAGCCAGGTCGACAAGATCACCGTGATCTCGCAGGACGGAGCAACTTCTGGCATCAACAAAGTGACAGGGGACATCGCCAAGATGATTGCCCAAGTCCCGCAGCTTACCGAAACGCTGACGGGATATCCGGTGGCCGAAGTGCTGCAAAGCCTCCTGCACAAGTCACCGCAAATGGGAGAGACTGCGACGACTGCGACGGCTGCACCAGCCCCAACGGCTCCCGACGCGTCCGTGGGTCCCATGTCCAATGCAGACGTCGGGTAACGCTTCCATTTCGGACGAACGGTCATGCCCGCTTGCGCAGAAAGCCCTGACTGCCCAGAAAGCGCAAAGAGCCTGCAGGTGGACAGAACCTGCAGGCTTTTCGTCGCCCGTCTGCGGCGTTGTCTAGATGAAGGGTTGCGTGAAAATCCGCTTAGCCGCGCGAGACGAAGAACGGCATATCCTTCACTCCGGCCATCCGGGCGTACACGAACAACTGCCCTTTGTGATGCACCTCGTGATCCTTGGCCGTCGCCAAATATACGGCACCGGGAAACTTCATGTTCATCTGCGGGATCTCTAACACCTTGTCCAAGTCCGCTTCCGTCAAAGAGGCGAAGATGGCGTTGATGTTATCCGTCCTGTCTTTCACAATTTTCTTCACGTCGGCGAGCGTGGTCCACTCCGACGTGCTGCGAACCATTTCACCGGTCTTCACGAAGTGGTAGAAGAAATCGTCAGCCGCGTGCACAGCAAGTGCCCCAAGGGACATCGCTCCGTCCCACGGCGTGAAATTCACTTGATCCTCTGGAATCCTATCTAACAGGTCCAGCAGTACTCGACGATGCGCCATCCAACCAGCTTGCAGCATCTCAACTCGATTCACTCCGAATCCCTCCACTTTCGTTATCGATTCTAGGAGCAGGGTCGTAGGTTAGCAAATTGCACCATAAACCTTCAATATTGTAGCACGCCCCTCTTTTGAAGGCGAATTGGCTCAACGGTTGATGAGTCTCCACAGTCCTTTGGTTTCCACCTTCGTCGCGGGTCTGTTTTAGTAGCGCCCTCTAGGATGTGCGACAAGGTTCATCACCCTAGTTTAGGGTCTTGTGAGTTGCCAAACCCCTAAGGTGGGCGAGGAGGACGCTCTGTAGCGGATCGACCGCTGTGTGATCCCTAAAATTCTCGAATGAGGAGTCCCAATTCGCCGCGTATTCATGGCGTCCCCCCTTTGACCATCCTCCCCCTTTATACCTCCGGAACAAAAAAGATCGGTAGCAGAAAGAGAAAATCGTTGTTCGAAGCCCTGGGTGATTCAACCTTGGAAATCCGGTGCAATGGGACAACCTTTTGCTCCGTATTATTTCTGTCGTCTGGTGAAACGTTTCGCGTCCGAAGTAAATGACCATTCTCTTCATCCTCCAGTCATCCTTCCACCATTCGCCCTCGCCAGAGTCACATCTATGAGAAACGGGGCGATGAAATTGAAATGGTGGACGCGCTCTCTGTTAGCGGCCTGCATTGTGTCCTTGTCTCTGATTTCTATCCAACCATCAATCGTCGCGGCCGCCGTCATCCGGCGTCCTTCGTTTGACCTCCATCCTTCTCGAGCTCACGAAGGTGGTTCCATGAAGCCGGACCCGAAAACTCCTAGTCAGTCCAAGTCAGATTTGGTACCCGATGCGTCTTCGGCTGACAATTTGGACTCTTCTTCGGTCCACGCTGTGATGACCTACCCCGGTCAAGCCATTCGCTTCGGATGGACCGGAAAAGTTGTGAAGGTGATTCAAGAGCGGCTGAACTTCCTCGGGTTCCATAGCGGCACGGTTGACGGAGATTTCGGGCCGATAACAAAGGGCGCCGTAAGCGCCTTCCAGGCGGCGAACCACCTTGCCGTCAGCGGCATCGTTGGTCCTCACACCTGGCAGGCTTTGTTTGACACATCCGCCCACGTAGTACCGATGCTCCAACGAATTCAGGCGTTTCTAAAAGGAAGCCAAGCGGATGTCTCCGTTTCAGTCTACGATGCGAACAATGGGCAGACGTATGACTACAATCCTCTTGCAACGTTCGACACGGCAAGCATCGTCAAGGTGTCCATCATGGGTACGCTGCTCCGACAAGCCGAAGTATCCAAGACTCCCTTGTCGGCTGAGGAGGAGCTCTTGATGTCTCCGATGATTGAGTACAGCAACAACGACGACGCAACCGCTCTGTGGAATCGTGCGGGAGGCGGGTCTGCTGTGCAATCGTTCATGAACGAGGTGGGAATGAGCAACACCGCAGCGAACACGGAGGGGTACTGGGGACTCACCCAAACGAGTGCGCCCGACGAAGTCTCTCTAGTGAAGGATTTCGCGTATCCCAATCCTCTGCTGAGCTACTCGATGCGATTGTATGGACTCGATCTCATGCAGAACGTTACATCCTGGGAAAGATGGGGAGTTTCGGCGGGAGTGGAGAGCGGATCGACGGTGGCGTTAAAGAACGGGTGGTTGCCCATCGGGCCTGATGATTGGGTTGTGAATAGCATCGGGTTGGTGAAGGGAGATGGGCGCAACTACGTGATTGCGGTCCTGACCGAAGGCAGCGCGACGGAAAACGACGGCATCGCCACGATTCAGGGAATCTCAAACATCGTGTGGAGATACATGGAATGATGTGACCTTGGTGTAGGTGGCACGGGCCGTTGGCTCGGTGAAGTGGTGAGGTGAAGTGGCCGTGGGCACCCTCCTTGTCTATAATCGTGCCATAGATGGGGGGACGAATGCATGGATCTGTTTGGCTACAAGCGCTGCTCGACTTGCCGAAACGCTGAGAAGACGCTCATTGAAAATGGAGTCGAGGTCACGTTCCACGACATCGTGGACTCGCCCCCGCCGAAGGAGACCATCCGCGGTTGGATGGCCGCCACTGGAAGGCCTGTCCTAGACTTCGTCAACACGCGGGGAACTGTTTATAGAGCCAAGGGGCTGAAGGACTCGAAGTTGACCGATGAAGAGTGGATTGAGGAATTGTCCAAGGACGGAAAGCTGATCAAACGGCCAATTCTTGTCACCGAGGACGGCAATGTATACGTAGGCTACGACGAGGCGACGTACCGCAGACTGGCGCTCGCGAACGCGTAGGGTATAGCAATGGCGCGGGAGGGCTGGATGGCGATAAGGGAACGGGTTCCCTTATCGCCTCGGACGGGCAAAAATAGCGGAACCGTGTGAATGACCCACTTTGCACTTTAACACCGAACCTATTATGCCGCAGACCCCTATTTTGCGAAGTCAACAAAGGACTCGCTACTCACCGGCGGTTGATTCGCTCGCGACAACAGGCGCTACTCGATTGTCTAGCCAAGCGACGATGTCCTCAATGACCTCGTTTCGATTCAGGTCATTCAGCAGCTCATGCCGCTCGTTTGGATAAATGTGGTGCGTGACCTCACGGATGCCGACCTCTGCGTACTGACGAAGCAAACGGTGTATGCCTCGGCCGTATTGGCTGACCGGATCGTTCGCTCCTGCGACGATGTAAACGGGCAGATCTGGCGGGATGGCGCGTACCGTGCTTCGCTGATGCAAGCGACGCATGAACCGGGAGAAGTCGTAGAAAAACTCCGTCGACAACACAAACCCACACAGAGGGTCTTTCACATATTTGTCAACCGCCTCGACGTCCCCAGAGAGCCAATCGTAGGGCGTTCGACAGGGCTGGAATCGTTTGTTGTAACCCGTGAATGTTAGGCGATGAAGCATTTGACTGCGCCAATTGCGCCCCCAAAGTGCCATCTGGATTCGGGCAAGTAGAATCCCGAGATACACCACGGGACCCGCCTTACCCGTCGTGCCGCACAAGACAGCACCGCTCAATCCCGCGCCAAAGCGGCTCATGTAACTCTGAACAAGAAGCGAGCCGAGGCTGTGGCCGAAGAAGAAGACGGGACTCCCCGGGTGCCGTGCTTCGATGATTCCACGTAACTGGTGCATATCCCGGACCATTCCGTCAAGAGCATCCGGTCCTGGCAACCCGAGGTCTTCTTCGGTGGGGGCTGTGAGACCGTGACCGCGGAGATCGTTTGCGTAGACCACATATCCCGCCTTACAAAGAGCGGTGGCAAAATCGGCATAGCGCCCGGCATGTTCCATCATCCCATGCGAGACCAGCACCACCCCTTTGGCCGTTCCGTCGCGCAGAGGGCCCCCTTCGGACCACATTCGAACGTACACCTTTGGTCCCTCGGGCGAGATAAAATGGAAACTTTCCGTTTCGTCCATGCGATTCACCGTCCCTTCACTGGCTTTTAGGGGATAAGATCCGGCGAGCGTTTTGCGTTCATCCTCTGTCCGTATCGCGACTCAAGCCCTTCATGGATAACTGCAAGCGCCCCTTATTAGCGTCAATCCCGATAACCCGAACCCAAACAACATCTCCCACAGACACGACATCCATGGGATGCTTCACAAACTTCGTCGTAAGCTCGGAGATGTGTACGAGGCCATCGTTTTTCACGCCGACGTCCACGAACGCCCCAAAGTCCACTACGTTTCGGACCGTTCCCATGAGTTCCATCCCCTCACGCAGGTCCTCGAGCTTAACCACGTCCGTGCGCAAAATCGGGGGTGGCAAATCCTCTCTCGGATCTCGACCCGGGCGTT
>JAJZAV010000126.1 GCA_021799255.1 Bacillota bacterium | reverse complement strand
CGGACAGCCCTGGCTTGTGATGAGACTCGTCCCGACGCCCCACGAGTCAATCTCGGCCCCCTGGATGACAAGATCGCGAATGGTAGACTCATCCAGATCCGAAGAAGCAACGATGGTCACGTAGGACAGGCCCTCGGCATCTAACATAGCCCGCGCGCGTTTGGACAGGTACGCGAGGTCGCCGCTGTCGATGCGAATCGACTTCAGGCGCTTGCCCTCGTTCTCCAGTTCCTTGGCGACCTTGATGGCGTTTGGCACGCCGGATCGAAGGACATCGTACGTGTCGACAAGAAGGACGGACTCTTCGGGAAACGTGCGGACAAACGCCCGAAACGATTCGAGCTCATCGGGGAAGCTCTGCACCCAACTGTGCGCTTGGGTGCCGATGACCGGAATGCCGAAACTCTGCCCCGCGAGGACGTTGCTCGTGCCTACGCAGCCGCCAATGATGGACGCGCGCGCGCCAAACACCGAGGCATCCAGATTCTGCGATCTGCGCAGTCCCATCTCCAAAACAGGAGCATTCGGTCGCCGCCTGTCCGTCCGCGCCGCGTCGACGATACGCTGGGATTTGGTCGCAATCAGACTTTGATGATTTACGAATGAGAGCACGGCCGATTCCAGAAGCTGTACCTCGAAAATACGGCCCTCGAAGCGAAGGAGAGGTTCGTGCGGAAACACGACGGTTCCCTCCGGAACCGCGTACAAATCGCCATTAAAGTGAAAGTTGGCCAACTCCGTCAAGAACTCTTCCGAAAACATTTGAAGAGACCTCAGGTACTCGACGTCTTCCTCGGTAAAGCGCAGGTTCTGTAGATACCAAACCACCTGTTCCAGCCCGGCGGCGATGACGTAACCATTCCCGCAAGGATTCGTTCTGTAAAACATGTCAAACACGACGTTCTGGTTATGTCGTCCGGACTGAAAATAACCATACATCATGGTCAGTTGGTAAAGGTCGGTGAGCAGCGCGGCGGAACGATTGCGGTAAATCGGTAATCCGGAGACTTCCGCCGCGCGTTCCACGGCCCTGCTGATTTCTTGGTTCCTTCCTCCATCCTGTGTGTGCACGGCCTACGCCAACTCCTCCTAGATGAGCCTCACGACTCGGCTTTCCGCTTGTGCGTGGCTTGCTCAAATCTCAGTCGACGCGCACAGCCTTCGCCAATTCGTTTGCGAGATTTCCACATCCCGCCACCACAATATCACGAGTCCGCAACGTGAAGGGCTGACCTTCAATGTCCATCGCCACTCCGCCGGCTTCCGCGACCAGCAGCGCTCCCGCCGCGAGATCCCACGCATTGAGGTCATACTCCCAAAATGCGTCGAGCCTTGCGCACGAGACGTAGGCCAGATGCAAAGCGGCCGAGCCCAACGCGCGCATATTCTTCACCCGGTTCGCCAAGAGCAGGCCGGCTTCCGTCGTTTTGGCGCGCGCTTCACCGCGCGTAGGGAATCCGGAGGCCACCACGGCGTTCTCCAGTTTCTCCTCGTTGGAACACTGGATTCTGGTGCCGGGCAGTTGTGGCGACGGGCTAAGAGCCCAAGCCGCCGCCTCTTCTTTTCTGGCAAGGTGCGCCCCTTGCCCAGCGAGGGCGAAAAAGACTTCGGATCTGTAGGGATCGAAGATGACACCGACCACGAGGCGCCCATTCTCGGCGTAGCCGATGGACACCGTAGAGAGCGGCATGTTGTAGACAAAGTTGGTGGTGCCATCGAGCGGATCGACAATCCATAGGTTGCTCGATTCGGCCATTCCATCGACGGCCTTGGCCGATGCCTCCGCTCCGGGGGCCACGCTCTCTTCGCCCAAGATCTGGTGCGTCGGAAAGGCGGACAAGATGGTGTCCTTTATCATCTTCTCGCACGCTGGGTCCACGTCGGTCACCAAATCCGAAAGCGACGACTTCACCTTCACGTCTTTCGCTTGAAATAGGCGCGACTCAAAGTATTCCCCAGCCTTTTGCGCAGCCGTCAAAGCCACCCTTAGCAACGCAAAATTATCATGAATGCTCAAACGAACCCTTCCTTCCGCCGTGCAAGCAAAGAGCCCCTCGGAGTCTTTGACCTTGCCAGTTAGTTTCCCGTTTTGGACAAAGCCCGGAAGGTGTTTTGAGGTCCTGAAATCCTGCCAAACACCTGCAGTCAGCATAGCACAAGCATATCCAGAAGTCGCGTTAGCTCCGTGTGAGTAGCGGGTTGCTTCCTTGGGCAGACTCCATTGTCGTAGACCTTCATGAAATCAAGGAGAGACGGTAACGTGACCCAGAGCATGCGAATGGTCCATGATTCCTTAGGAGATATTCCGATTCCCGAAGACGCCTACTATGGAGCGCAAACCGCGCGTGCCATCCAGAATTTCCCCATCAGCGGGCTCTCTTTACCGCGAGAATTCATCCGCGCACAAGCCATCATTAAGTGGGCCGCGGCCCAGGCGCATCGAGATCTTGGCGCGATGGACGCAAACAAGGCAGAGGCCATTTCGCAGGCCGCGCTCGAGGTCATCGACGGCAAGTGGGACAAATGGTTCCAAGTGGACGTGTATCAAGCGGGGGCGGGGACTTCGCAAAACATGAACATGAACGAGGTCATCGCGACGCGGGCCTCGGAGCTCTTGGGGGGTCAAAGAGGAGAGCGTCTCGTCGTTCATCCGAACGACGACGTGAATCAGTCCCAATCGACCAACGACACATTTCACGTCGCCATGAACATCTCGGCGCTCGAGATGCTGGCTCATCAGCTCGATCCCGCTCTCGCCATGCTAGAATCCGCCCTTGGCGCCCGAGCCCAGGCCTTTATGTCCATTGTGAAGGCGGGCCGCACGCACCTGCAGGACGCCGTTCCAATGCGTTTGGGCGACGAACTCTATGCCTACGCGGTGAACGTCGGACGGCATCGCCGATGGATTGAGGAAGCGGCGAAAGGGCTGTTGGAACTGGGGTTGGGCGGAAACGCCATCGGGACCGGCATTAACACGCCTCCCGATTTCCCGCAGACCGCCGTACGCTACGTGGCGATGCACACGGGACTGCCGTTTCGGCCGGCCGAGAACCCGTTTGTGTTCAACCAAAACCCAGACGAGGCCGTCCACGTCAGCCAATCTTTGCGGGGGTTGTCGCTGGCGTTGGGGCGCATCGCAAATGATTTGCGCCTTCTCTCTTCGGGTCCGCGCACAGGCCTCGGAGAACTCCGCCTGCCCGCGGTTCAACCCGGGTCCTCCATCATGCCCGGAAAGGTCAATCCAGTCATGGCCGAGATGCTCAACATGGTCGCGTTTCAGGTTCAGGGGTGCGACGCCACCATCGCAGCCGCCGGAGGCGCGGGTCAGTTGGAACTGAACGTCATGATGCCCGTCATGGCTCATAACTTGCTGTTTGAGATCCGCATTCTGGCGAACGCCATCACGGCCTTCACCAACCGCTGCGTCGTTGGCATCACGGCAGACAAGGAAAAGTGCGAAGACCACGCGAGGAGATCCCTTGCGCTGGCAACTGCTCTCAACCGAGAGATTGGCTACGAAGCGGCGGCGAAGATTGTTTCTCATGCGCTCGCGCACGATGAGGGACTCTACGAGGCCGGATTGGAGATGAAAGATGAGGTTGGGCTGGAGGAAACGGCGCTGAAACGAGCGCTGGACATAGAACGACTCGCCGCGCCCAGCGGATGGGGCGGCGACGTTGGGTCGGGGAGCGATTAAGACCGGCTGCCCACGCTGAATTTACTTATACTGACGCCAATCGAGCTTGGAATCTTTGAGCATCGAATCGAAGTCCTCTTCGTCGTCCGGTTCCGGATCAAACAATTCGGCAAACGAGAGATTGTCGTTGGGGTCAGACGAGGATCGGCCGGGCGACGATGAGGCAGCCGATGACGAACCATTCGACAGCGAACCCGGCGCCTTACCGCTGCCTCTTGTCGCCTTAGAGTTGGCTTGCGCTTTCGCGGCGGCCGCACTCTGAGCCACGTCCGCCTCCTCCTTCATATCGGCGCGAAGCTTCTCAAGCTTGGACAGCGATGCCACTCCAATCCTATCCTTTACGTTGAGCTCTGCCTCTTTGTCAACGGGTGCTTTCTTCGTCTCCTTCTTTTCCACAAATCCATCCATCGCGAAGTCCGGTTTTAAGTCAAACTCCTCGGATTGCGTCTGTTTGCGCTTACCCTTGTGTTTTGACACCCGCCATTCCTCCTCGCTTGGCACGTTACTTACGACAGGCTCCTTTGCCAATGAACCTTTCGAGTTCAGAACTCTTCGAGATGAGAGCTTTCGAGCCAGGTCTCGAGGTATTTCTTCTCGTCGGCAACCAAGTTGGGATGCTCATGTAGATACGTCCTCAGCACGGCATCCTCCCAATTGGGTTGCTCTGGTGAGGGGCCGGTCTCGGGTACGTCGCAAAGTCTGCGTTCGTATAGCATCTCCCATAGCGTGGCACCATCACGAGAGAAGCTTTTCGAAACCTGCATGAAGATCCCCGATTCTCTATCGGCGTCCCCGGATTCGGCGTAGAGATACATCTCATAATCGTCCCATTGATGAATCCAGTCAAGAGGGTCCATGTTGGTTTCGTCCCTTTCTGTCCGTGTTGAGGCTCCATGCAAGCCAAGTTCCGGCTCATCCAAATGCCGGTTTCGTACTGCTGACGGTTTCGTGCACCGACGGATTTCGTGCAACTGTTCGCTGAGTTTGATACAATGCAAAAAGACGAAATCGCCGGAGGGATGGCGCTTGAAACGCTTTACATGGGTATTGTTTGTTATCGCACTAATCATCGTTGGTATTGAGACGTTTCGGCGACAACCACCGTTCCCAGGTGCAACCAACCAATCGTCCGGTGCCGCGGCGATTCAAACTCAGGCTGCTCCTGTGCAAAACCAGGCTGCTTCGGGCTCACATCTATAGAATATCCGGGGCCTCCGCGGCGGAACAATGGCACCCTCTCTTCTGAGACGGGTGCCATTGCTATGAAAAGGGTTCTCTATTCCTCGGCAGGCAGTCCAAGGACTTCTCGTACTTTCGGCTCCACTTTTAGAAAACCTTTGTCTCCGGCCGCACGGTACTTGAGATTGCCCTCCTGATCAAAGAGGAAAAACGCAGGAACGTACTCATTTTGAAAAGACTCAGCCACTTTGAGCATGTGGTCGAGTCCAACGGGCTGCGTGATGTGGTATGTGTTGATGTCCTCCTGGACCTTTTCCTCGCTAGCGTCGGACTCGTACCGGGGCATGTGAATGGCAATGGTGCGCAGTCCATCCTTCTCATACTTGTTGCGAATGCACATCAGGTCATTCATCGTCTCGTGGCAAATGTGGCACGACACGGCCCAGAAGTGGATGAGGGTCGCCTTTGCGGGTTCTGCCTTCGGTTCTCCCTCGCTATTTAACCATCCAATTGCACCATCGAGTCCTGGCATTGGAGTTCCCAAACGCATCGGCATCGGACATTCCTCCTAGTGCCTGTGATATGTGACGACGTGGGAAAAATCCCCGTATTACTGACAAGCGCCTCCCGTATACACGGAAGGCGCGATGAAGCAATCCTTACAGAAGCTTGTCCCCTGGCTTCCAGTTGGCCGGGCAAAGTCCACCAGCCTGCAAAGCCTCGAGAACGCGCAGGGTCTCGTCTACGCTGCGTCCGATGTTGTCATCGTGAACGACTTGGTAGCGAACGAGGCCATCGGGATCGATAATAAACAGCCCGCGTAGCGCCGTGCCCTCTTCCTCTTTGAGCACATCGTAAGCCGTGGCAACTTGCTTTGTATAGTCGGCAGCGAGCGGATAATCGAGGCCGCCGAGACCGTTCTTGTCGCGCGGCGTATTGATCCAGGCCTTGTGGCTATGTACGCTGTCGCAACTGACACCGAGCACTTCAGCATCGAGATCGTGAAACTCTGCCAGCCTATCGTTCATCGCCGTAATCTCGGTCGGGCAAACGAACGTGAAATCCAGTGGATAAAAGAACATGACGAGCCATCTGCCCTTGTAATCGGCCAGCTTCACATGCTCTGCCAAAGTATCCATGTTCTTCGTCGACAACATGTCGAAATCGGGTGCGGGATGTCCTACCAATGGCATACAAAGCCCTCCGTTCCAGTACAGTTTTGTGTGAATCGTGTGATTCCGGCGCAGACAACGCGCGAAAACACGGTTCCAGCGGCTCTCCGCGCGCCTTGGTGATGCGAGTGGTGACACGGCCGGAACTGGTTGCCCGCGTCTGAATGAATTATACTATTCAAGGAAGAGCACTTTCAAATGAGCTCTTCCAATTTGACTCCGGGGGTTGCAAAAACCATGACGATTTTGAAATCCGAAGATTGGAGCCAGGCTCACATGGACGTGACTGAGGCTCTTTCATCGCTGACGAATCGCGTGCGCGACCACGGATACAATCCGAGCCTACACGTTCACTACGATGGCGAGCAGCACCGGTTGGTGTTGGACGAGGAGTTACTGAACAAGCACGAGGACGTTCGCACGGACTACGAGAGATACCTCAAGGCATGCGACATGCGGGACGCGGCGCTCGTCAGGATACAGGAAATGCCGAAACTCGACATTGGCTTTTGATGGATCCGGATTTTGATGCGGGGCGCAGACGACGAATCGTGTGGTCTACGAAGGCACACGGCACCAGCGCGAGCAACAAGCGTCGCACCCGTGTTGCGACGCTTGTCGCAAAATAAGCGTCCGACCGATAACGAGTTCGATGTTCATTGGCATGGCGATAAGGGAACCACGTTCCCTTGTCGTCTAGAATGAGCAAAAGAAACATAACGTATTTTCGCACCAAAACAGCATGTGCGATTCCACATGCTGCCTGCTGTTTCGATGAGCGATTTTACACCTCGCGGCCCACCACCGGCCGGGTTGGCTTACCTGCGAACCGAGACCGATTGACCGAGCAAAACCTCGTCCTTCATCACATCGGCGAGGGAAATCGAATCAAGCGTGCGGTTGACCGCATCCATAACGCGTAACCATACCGTACGCGTGTGGCATCCGCGAATCTTCTCACAAACGCTATCCTCTACCTGTTCCGATCCATCCGTGATGCAACCCATCGGGGCGAGCGAGCCTTCTAAAGATCGAACAATGGCGCCAACCGTCATGTCCTCGGGCGATTTTGTGAGCAGGTAACCACCGTTCACCCCGCGTACGCTTCGCAAAAATCCTGCCTTGCGCAGCCGCATTACAATCTGATCAAGGAACTGCTCCGGAATTCCCTCAGCGTCCGCCACGGTGGAAAGGGGCACGGGACGGGTTTCACCCGCCATCTGGGCGATGACGACCATCGCCCGCAATCCGTATTCCGTCTTCTGCGACACCTTCACGATGGACGACTCCTTCCCAAGCCAACACCATGCGGCTAACCTAGCCTACTTCCACCTGTTGCGGCATTTGCGCAAATCTGGTGGCCTTCTTTTGCCCCCCGCAACCTGGCCCCTCGAAGTCAGTGCCTAAAGTGCGAAGTCAGTCTTCGTATTCCAACCACACGTCATCGCCGCGAACCTCGACGGCGTACGTTTCGACGGGCTCGACGCAGGGAAATGCGACCGCACGGCCCGTCGTCACGTCGAACTTGCCCCCGTGCTTCGGGCAGGCAATGATGTTGCCATCCAATCGCCCTTTCGCGAGCGACTCAGACGCATGCGTGCACACGTCTGACGTCGCGAAGAAGCCCTGTGAAGTGTGATAAATCGTGATGTCGTCCATATCCATAGTCACCTGCTTCATCGCCCCAACGGGCAACTCCGCCAACGAAGCCACCTTTGTCCACGCCACCTTAACCGACCGATCCTTCCATCTCAAACTTGATGAGTCGGTTCATCTCAACGGCGTATTCCATCGGCAACTCGCGCGTGAACGGCTCGATGAAGCCCATTACAATCATGCGCGTCGCGTCTTCCTCGGAAATCCCGCGGCTCATCAGGTAGAACAATTGCTCTTCGCTCACCTTGGAAACCGAAGCCTCATGCTCCAAAGTCACTTCGTCGTTCTTGATCTCGTTGTACGGAATCGTATCTGACGTGGAACCGTCGTCGATGATGAGCGTATCGCACTTCACGTTCGATTTCGCCCCTTCGGCATTCTTGCCGAAACTGGCGAGGCCACGGTACGTCGTCTTACCACCCTGCTTGCTGATGGACTTCGAGACGATGGTGGACGTCGTGTTCGGAGCGTTATGCACCATCTTCGCGCCCGTGTCCTGATGCTGCCCCTTGCCAGCCACGGCAATCGAAAGGACCATGCCCTTAGCTCCTTCGCCCATGAGGTACACCGCCGGGTACTTCATGGTCAGTTTCGATCCGATGTTTCCATCCACCCATTCCATCGTCGCGTCCTTATAGGCCACGGCGCGCTTGGTGACGAGATTGTAGATGTTCGGAGCCCAGTTCTGAATCGTCGTATAGCGAGCGCGCGCCCTGTCTTTGACGATGATCTCCACGACGGCGCTGTGCAGCGAGTTGGTGCTGTAAATAGGTGCCGTGCATCCCTCGACATAGTGCACAAAGCTGTCGTCGTCGCAGATGATGAGGGTCCGCTCGAATTGACCCATGTTCTCCGAGTTGATCCGGAAGTACGCTTGAAGCGGAACTTCGGTCTTAACACCCTTCGGAACGTAGATGAAACTGCCGCCGCTCCACACCGCGGAGTTCAGTGCTGCGAACTTGTTGTCGTCGGGAGGAATTACGGTGCCGAAGTACTGCTTAAAGATCTCCGGATACTCTCGCAGAGCCGAGTCGGTGTCGGTGAACAGAATCCCCAGTTTCTTGAGATCCTCTCGCATGGAGTGATACACCACTTCCGACTCATACTGCGCCTCGACGCCGCCCAGGAACTTCTGCTCCGCCTCGGGAATTCCGAGTCTGTCAAACGTGTTCTTGATCTCTTCCGGAACCTCTTCCCACGTGCGTCCCTTCTTCTCGGAGGGCTTAACGTAGTAGGTGATGTCGTCAAAATCGAGATCGTCCAAATTGCCACCCCAACGTGGCATCGGTTTCTGGTAGAAGATATCCAGAGCCTTCAGGCGAAAATCGGTCATCCAACCGGGTTCGTTCTTCATCATCGAGATCTCCTCGACGACCTTTTTGGACAACCCCTTGTTAAATTTGACCACCGATACGTCCTTATCCCGGAACCCATACTGGTACTCTTCCAGTTGCGGCATTGGCTTTGCCATGAATATCCCTCCTTCAGTCGTGGTGGTGCGCGTGCTCGTGATCCTCTGTCTTAATCGCCTGCTCCAAAGCCTGCCAAGCGAGCGTCGCGCACTTGATGCGCGCCGGGAATTTGCACACTCCGTGCAAGGATTCCAAATCGCCGAGGGCCTCATCGTCGACATCTTCTCCGCGCATCATGGCGCGAAATTCCTTCGACAACTCGAGCGCATCTTCAAGAGACTTTCCTTTGATGGTTTCCGTCATCATCGAGGTCGACGCGATGGAAATCGAGCAACCGGATCCCTTGAACCGAACATCGTCGACAATTCCATCTTTGACAGACAACTGCAACGTCAGTTCGTCCCCGCAACTCGGATTGCGCAGAGCGACGGAAACCGTCCCGTTCTCGAGCGTCCCTTCGTTGCGCGGGCGCTGGTAATGATCCATTATGACCTGTCGATACAGTTCATCGAGTTGCATGTTGGAAAAACTCCTTTGCGGTCACAAGTGCCGATGCCAAAGCATCGATGTCCGCTTCGGTATTGTATAAATAAAAGCTGGCACGCCCCGTGGCGGGAACATTCAAAATTCGCATCAAGGGTTGCGCACAGTGGTGCCCGGCTCGTATGGCGACGCCCTCCGAATCCAAAATCGTCGACACGTCGTGCGGGTGGATGTCATCGAGGTTGAACGTGACCAATCCCCCGCGCTGCTCCGCCGATGTCGGTCCGTAAATGGTGATTCCGTCAATCTTGGAAAGTCTGTCGAGCGCGTACCTAGTCAACTGTTCATCATGGACTCGGATGTTCTCCATGCCCACTTGCGTCAAGTAATCCACCGCGGCTCCCAGGCCGATGGCGCCTGCGATGATGGGGGTACCCCCTTCAAACTTCCACGGGGTCTCCTTCCAAGTCGACTCGTAGAGCTCGACGATATCAATCATCTCGCCGCCAAAGTACGTCGGCTCCATCGTATCGAGCAGTTTCCTCCTGCCGTACAAGACGCCAACCCCGGTCGGACCACACATCTTGTGCCCAGAGAACGCGAGAAAATCGCAGTCGAGATCTTGAACGTCCACTGGCATGTGCGGTACGCTCTGCGCCCCGTCCACCACGATGATGGCCCCGACCTCGTGCGCCACAGCTGCAATTTCACGAATCGGGTGAACCGTTCCCAGCACATTGCCGACTTGGGCGATGGCCACAATCTTGGTGTTGGCCGTAATCGTCCTGTGCACGTCCTCCATCGAGATGGTCCCGTCATCTAAGAGCGGGATATACTTCAAGGTGGCACCCGTTGCCCGCGCTACCTGCTGCCAAGGCACAAGGTTACTGTGGTGTTCCGCGGGAGTGAGCACGATTTCGTCTCCTGCCGACAGCATTCTGCGAGCGTATCCGTAGGCCACCATGTTGATGGATTCCGTCGTTCCTCGGGTGAAAACGACCTGTTCCGCCGACGGAGAATGGATGAACCTCGCCACTTTCTCGCGGGCCAATTCGTAAGCCTCCGTCGCCCGTGAACCGAGCGTGTGCACACCGCGGTGGACGTTCGCGTTGTCCTCTTCGTAATACCTCGCGACGGCCGCAAGCACAGACTTCGGTTTCTGCGAAGTGGCCGCGCTATCCAGATACACCAGCGGATGACCATTGATACTTTGCTGTAAAATCGGGAAATCCTCCCGAATGGCCAATGGATCC
>JAJZAV010000125.1 GCA_021799255.1 Bacillota bacterium | reverse complement strand
GACACCGTCGGCCAGATAGCCGGAGGACTCACCCCATTTCTCGGCGTGTTTGGGGCCAAAGTCGTGTTTGGACTAGGGATGATGGGGGCTTCGTTCGTCGCCGCCCTCGTCGTGTCGTTAGCGGCCGCGTGGGGAGTCGGTGAAGTTTGGTCGCTCAATCACAGCGTGAACATGAAGGTGAAGGACGCCAAGTGGTTTTACGGGATCTACACGCTGGCTCACATCGGCGGGGCCATCCTCGTGTTCAGCGGCATCAACCTCGTGCGACTCGACGTAGACACCGAAGTCATGAACGCCCTTCTCCTCCCCCTCGTCCTTGGCATGTTGCTCGTTCTGGAAGCGAGAGTGCTCCCGACAGCGTGGCGAATGAAAGGGATGTACAGGTGGGTGGTGTGGAGCGTATCCGCCGTAGTGATGTCTTTCGGAGTGTACATGGGCGTCTCCCTCGCCGTCTAACTTTCATGCATGATTCTGGGTCTCCCCGGGAATAGTGTTCCTTGTTTTCCACTAATGCGTCGAGGACGCGAACTACCGAGGAGGTTCTTATGACCAATCAAGCGCAGCAATCGGCGACGGCGAAGTTCGGTGCACACGAAACCATGGAAGTCCACGAGGTGTTGACGGGAATCATCGACGGGATCAACAACTTCGAGTTGTATCGCGATCACGTTCGCGACCAGCAGCTTGGCACCATCCTGGATCACCAACTGCAATTCATGACCGAAGAATACAACACTCTGCTCCAGGCCGTTCAACAAAACGGCATGTCCGAGGCCGCACCGTACCGCTGGCCCAAAAACGTATCCCCCAAGTATGGCCTGCGCCATCCAGCGCCCGTCTCCCCGAACGCGTCTCCCAACGAAATGGATGACAGGGACGTAGCGAGCGCTATGCTCGGACAGCATAAATCGGGAGCCATTAAGAAGATCACCGCCGCTCTCGAATGCGCAAATCCTCAGCTTCGCAGCATCATCCAGCAATCTGCCATCAACTGCACGGAGCAGGCCTTCGAAGTGTGGAACTTCATGAACCAGCGTGGCATGTACCAGGTCCCGACCATGATGGACATGACCACCAACACGCTGGTGAACGCGTATTCGTCCGCCAACGCCACCGGCCAAGGTCAGGGAGCACCCGCCTGGCCGCAATAACCGAGGATTTCTGTCTTCTCTTCAAAAATGCCTGTTCGCCTGAAGAACTGCGAACAGGCATTTCGTGTTACCCACTCTTTATCAGGCTGCGAAACAAACGCAGCAGCCGTTGAAAGGTTGAGTTCCATTTCCCATTCATCGCGAAGAGCACGAGTTGTTTCAAACAAGAGGAGTTCGCGTTGCCTGGCGTTGGCGTTGTCCGCGCTCGTCGGCCTGTCGGCCCCCTTGCTGCACCCAATCCACGGCCACGCACAAACCATCCACAGGCGGGTCCTTATCGTCGGAGGTTCCGCAGCGCTTGGCTGGAAAGACGACGGTTGGCGGGCTTGGCGCACGGGGTGGCACGGCGGGTACATCGAGAGAGCAATTTCTGTGCTGGCGCGCTCTAGGGGCGAGAAGTACGACGTACAAAACATATCCATACCGGGACTAAACGCAACGCTGCTCGCCACTAGATTCAAAGGGCGTTACGAGGCATCGCTTGCGTCGTTTCATCCCGATATCGTCGTGATCTCGTGGGGACTGATGAACGACATTCGACCGCGAACTCCCTTCGGGGAGCTTTCCAAGCGGTTGTCACAGGAAATTCACGAAGCCCGGACAAACGGTGCAGCGGTTTACGTCGTCACCCCACCCATCACGACCGCATCGTATACCTTTTATCGCGACATAGAACCTACGTACGTCAAAACTGTGCTAAACACGGCACGAACATGTCGCGAATCGGAGGTTCACGTGGTAGATTTATTCCATACGATGGAGCGGTTCGTCGAGTCGTCAGGAGTTTCCTACAAAGCCTACGAAGGCGATGCGCTTCATCCTAACCATCAAGGACACGTTTTGGCGGGAGACTTGCTAGCCGCCTTAATGAATTACCAATTCGTTTCGATGGCGAAGAGGGCGTAAGTGCTTCATCTCCATAACTTGGTAAAAGGAGCCTCCCACGTGCGCAAACGTCGTTTCTGGTCATTATCCGTGTCCTTCCTCGCGAGTTTCGCCGGTGTCGCCTTCACTACCGCCTCCGTCCAAGCGGCGACCAATTCGACGCCAAGTACTGCGACGGTCCCACCGCAAATTCGCACGTCTGCCCCCCCGGAAGTGCGAGTCATGACCATCGGAGGGTCCGTCGCTCACGGTTGGAACGATCCGCGAAAGAACGGTTACCTTCATCGAGCGTTCGTCACTCTGACACGCCAATTCGGCGTCGCCTACACGGTATACGACAGAACCATCCCCGGGGCGAACGCGGTACAGTTGCAGGATACCCTCTACAAGGGGAGTTACGAAAAGTGGCTTCGTACCATTCATCCAAACATCGTGGTCCTGTCATGGGGGCTGCTCAACGACTGCCTGCCCAAGACCCCGCTTGCAGAGTTTGACAAGTACGTGGGCCAGGAGATCAGAGAGGCCCTTGCCGCGCATGCAATTGTTTTCATGGTGACGCCCCCGGTCACGCGGGCTTCGTACACCCAGTACCTGACGCAACAGCAAATGTACGTGAACGCGGAGATTCAACTGGCCGCAAGCTTCCACAATCCGCACTTGTACACATTCGATATCTTCGACCAGATGAAACAGTACCTCATCGACACGAACCAAACGTACGTCCGTTACTCGGCGGACGGTTGGCATCCTAACAGCGCCGGTCATCGGCTAGCTGCTCGGATGCTGGTTACGGACATCGACAACGCGTTTCACCTTACGGCGCCCGCCCTGCCAAATAACGCTTCACCGACATGGAGTATTAAGTGGTGATGATATGGCACGGGATATCTATCTTGCAATGGGCGATTCCATTACAGCAGGGCATGCGGGGTTCCCACGCGGAGCCACGTATCCCTTCCCTTTGTTCGCGAGTTTGCGACGGGTAAACGCGGCAAAGCGATTCATCATGATAGCGCAAAACGGTTGGACGACCGCGCAGCTCTATGCCGCTCTCATGAGCACCCCGCCAAGGCTGTTCGACGATGTAAGCGTGGCGACGCTTTGCATCGGTGGCAACGACCTGCGCCACCTTGTTCGGCGACAGGCTCTGTCCCTGACCGGGCGGCGCCCGCCATCGTTGGCCGAGATCATGCGGACGGTCACCGAGACTGCGAATCGGCTGGATCGGATTGGCAACCTCATTTCGGGCCACAACATCCCTCACATCATCATCGGCACTCTTTACAACCCAACACCCAACTCGGAGTTGGCTGCGCAAGGCATCAGCCTCTTGAACGACGCCATCCGCAGTACGGCGAAACGGTACGGCTTCGAGATTGCGGATTTATCAAGGGTCGTGCGGGGAGACGAACCGCGCTGCATCGACGGGTACAAGAGTGGCGAACTCAAAGACTTGATGACCATCGTCCGAAGGCCCATCCATCCAAACGCCGAGGGTCACCGTCGGATTAGCAGGGCGTTCTACCAAACTTACGACGAGGCGTTGCACCGTCAGAGTCGTAGACGTCGAGAACTGAGTGCCAAACCCACTGCCAATAAGAGCAACGTGGGCAAGCGCCACGCTTCCCGCTCCAGTCGGCACCGGAGACCGCGCAGCGTCCTGTCTCGGAGAAGTGTGCATTCGTTGTCGTAGAACCTCCACTCCTGGCCAAGGCGAGCTATGATACAATGTGTTCTCAAGTGCGGCGGTCAAACTCTCCTTTCTCCTTGCGAATTTAATAGAGACGAAACGAACGATGGATCCCGTTCCAACCAATAGGAGGTATTCCCAACAGGATGATAACCCGAGTTATAAAGTCGACGGTCGCGGCCACGGTGGTCCTCGGTGCCCTCATGGCACCCACGGCGCTCGCCGCCACTGGGAGCACGTCTGGCAACTCTTCTCAAAAGACGACGACTCAAACCACAACATCTCAATCCAAAACGTCTCAAACCAAAACGTCTCAAACCAAAACGTCTCAAACCACGCAAAAGGCGAACAATGGCACCTCGTACAAGATTGCAAAGCACAACATCGTGCTGAACGGCAAGGTGGTCTCCAACCCTTACGGAATTGCAGCCCCAGATCCCAACACGGGCAAAGCGACCACGTACATGCCATTGTGGTACGTGATGCAGGCGCTGAAGGCGGCAGGAACTACGTACAGCTGGAACGGATCGTTCCTCAACATCACACCCGCCACCAACATGTCCGTGGACTTGTCCAATCTCAATCCGGGTAGGGAAGCGACGGAACTCGCCATTAACAACACCGTGGTACAGACGAGTCCGAAGATTGTGATGAAGGATCCGTACTCGCACGTGATGACCACTTACATTCCCATTTACTACGTCATGGACGTTTTGAAGCGCCTCGGCGTCACCAGTCAGTGGAACGGCCAAGACTGGACCATGACTCTGGTTGAAGTCGGCAGCGTGAGCTTGTCGGCGGCGAACAACACCATTGGCCAGGGCCAGCCGGATACGCTCACCGTTGCCATCAAGGACCAGAACGGAAACACCATGAACGTCCCGGCATCCGACCTGACGTGGACCATCAACAACCCGGCCGGTGTCGTCAATCCCAATACGATGCAGTTCATCGCCACCGCGCCCGGAGCGTACCAGATACAGGCCAGCTACCTTGGCGTAAAGAGTTCACCCATCACCGTCGATGTGTCCGGGCCCACTGCGGCCATCAACCTGTCCACATCGGGATCGCTCGTCGCTGACGGCAAGTCGACGCTCACGGTAAACGTAGCGGCGGTTGACGCCAACAATACGCCGGAGACGACCGAAAACGGCACGGTCACCATCAGCGATTCGCGCGGTTGGCTGATTACTGGGACTAGCAACGGTCAGAACACCACAGGAAAATCCGTGACCGTTTCGCTTCACAACGGGGTCGGCACGGTGCAGGTTGTTGCCCCGACGACCGCCGGGTTGTCGGACACCTTGACGGCAAGCAACTTGTCGGACCCACAGGGAACCAGCCCCATCACCTACGGCAGCCTCACGGTGAACTCGGTCGCCCAGCAAGCCACGGCTCTCCAGATTACGCCAGTCAATGGCCAGAAGTATCTCGTGTCCAACCAAGGCGGGAACACGGCTCAATTTACGGTGGCCGTAGTGGATCAGGCGGGAGTGCCCATGCAGGCCGGCAACTGGACGTACGACATCCAAGTGAGCGGACCGGCAACGTACAATGGCCCCACGTCGGAGCCTTACGTCGGCGGCACGACCCCGATTCCCATCACCCTCGAATCCCAGCAGGGAGCGACGGGAACCGTAACCGTCACCGTGTCGGCGAGCGGCCTCCAACCCTCGACGGCCACGGTGCAGGACGTTATCACGCAGGCTCCGACCCATCTGTCCGCCGTGTCGGCGAGCGGCCAGAACAGCTTCGCAGAGGGATCGACGCTTGCGTACACCCTCTCGGGCTTGGATCCAAACGGCTATCCGACCAACTTCCCGACAACTCCGCTAGTCGCCTTCGTGCAGAACGCAGACGGCCAGCCAGCCACCAACATCAAGGTGAACGGTCAACCCATGGGTGCATCCGGCGTGCCCATCAACAGTCCAAACCTCGCGATTTCCGACGATACCGGCGGGGCGGACGCCGGGAATTACGTTCTCCTCATCAAGGACTCGACAGGCTCGATTTGGCTCAATCAACCGTTCACGGAGACGGCTGGTTCCGCGTCGCAGATTCTACTCACCCCCTCCACCAACGAGGTCACGGAGGCAAATCCGAGCACGACTCTCACCGTCGAGTTTGCGGACACCTACGACAACCCGGTTTCGGTGCCATCCTCGTCCGTCACCGTGACGGCGCAAGGAGGATCCGGATCCGCCACCATCAATGGACAGGACGCCACCAAGGGGGTCTCCGTGACAACGGATGCCAACGGACAGGCGCAGTTCCAGTTTGATCCGCACAGTCCAGCAGGGACCACGTGGACGGTTACCGCGTCGGCCAACGGGCTGTCGAGCAGCCCCGCAACGGTCAGCGTCATGAACTCTCTCGTCGCCCAGGCGACCGTGTCGATTACGGATCAGAACACAGGAAGCACCAGCGTCGCTACAGCGGGTGACCCCCTCGACGTCACCTTCGGCGCTATCGACACGTATGGCAATACGGGATACCAAGGGACAGATCAGTTCCGGGTCTCCTTCCCCGCCAACTCGCTCATGGACGTGAATGGCGCGCAGACATCAAATGGAATTTCATCCGTGTCGGGCACGCTCACGCAATTGCAAAGCGATTTTGCGGGTGCGAGAGTCGGCGCAGGCCCCGCCCTCACCGTCACCATCCAAGATTTGAACGTCACCAGCGCGAAAACAGGCGTCGCGCAGATGCAAGTTATCCCCGGACAATTCGCTGGATTCGCGCTATTTAACAACGCAAACCAGCTGATTTCGTCGTCGAATCCGCTCCCCGTTGAGGCGAACACGCCCGTCGAGGTATTTATACGGCCCGTCGACAAGTACGGCAATCCCGTCAACGCCGTCACCCAGTCCGACACCGTAGATCTCCTCGACAACGGAGCCGGAGGATTCTTCCGCGCCACGCCGACGGGAGCAAACGAGGAGCAGATTACATTCCCAGTAGGTGCCGTATCTGAGCCGGTATACTACGTCAACGCGCAGACGGAAAGCGTGGATCTCAGCGCGGCTGTCTCGAATCTCGCACCGACCGAATCGAGCGTATCGTTGGCGTCGTACACCCCTTACGCCTCCGGAACGAATGGCACGGGTACGCTAACGGTTCACCTTTTAGACCAGTCGAAGTACCCTGTTAGCAACCAGGCGGGACAATTGGTGGCTTCGGCGACAAGCGGCAGTCCGGTTACCATCGGGGCGTTCACCGAAACCTCGCCAGGCGTCTACTCGGCTACGGTCACTTCGACGGGCACGGCGAGCGGCGTGGTGATTACTGTGAAGGATGGAGCAGAGACCATCGGAGCGACATCCGCATTCACTTCCTGATACCTGAGATTGTGCTTTGAAGCCAGGTGTTGAATCTGTGCTCTAGCCCTCGCTTAGCTCAGGTACTCGCTTACTTGCAACCAGTTCACGTTGAGAACATAGGCAACGCCCCGGAAGGATTCGTTTTCGGAATCCTCCGGGGCGCTTTTGCGTCCGTATCGGCGGTGGAATTTGCAACGGTCAGACCACTCAATCGACATAATCCAGGTTGTCCACATTTACGTTATCCACAGCTGTTGATAACCTTGTGCATAAACCAAACAGCCGTTCTCTTGACACGGCTGATTTGTCATTCTGCGGTAAGTGCGCGCCATGAATCGGCCTCACTTTACGGTTGGGAGCCCGAAAACCGCAACTGGTTGTTGGCCCTCTTCAAGAAGGGATTCCCCGCACGTTCATCTCCCATCGTAGTGCGCTGCATATGTCCTGGGTACAACGTCAGTGAGTCATCTAGCGCCAAGAGACGCTGGAGCGATTTTTGCATGGCGATGGGATCCGATCTCTCTAAATCGGTGCGCCCGATGGTCCCCGCAAATAGCGTGTCGCCAGTGAACGCCACGGTGTCCCCGACGAAACAAGCGCTGCCTGGCGAATGACCCGGCGTGTGCATCACGGTGAAGCGTCTCTTGCCGACGAACAGCGTGTCGTTATCCTTAAAAGTGCCATCCGGAGGTGCGAGAACGGGATAATCCCGCGACAGCCAATTTTTCGCTCGCGAAGGAACATCGTCCCACTCGGGCAGATCCGATTCGTGGACGAGCGCAGGGACCGAAAACGCTTGGCGGGCTAAGTCGACGCCGAGAACGTGATCGAAATGAGCGTGCGTACACCAAATGGCCGTTACGGTGAGGGAATTTTCTCGAATGTATTCAAACACGGGTTCAAGCTCAACATCCCCCGGGTCCACGACAACGCAGTCCGCGCCATCACAAACCACGTAGCAGTTGGACTGCAAGGGGCTGAGCACGAATGTTTTGACGTTCAAGTCGCGTTCCTCCTAAAACGAGCGTTCGCTGTCGAGTAGTATAGTCACGGGTCCGTCGTTCGTGAAACTCACCTGCATCATGGCTCCGAAACGGCCCGTGTGAACGCGCGGACACAGAGCACGGAGTCCATCGTTAAACGCGTCGTACAACGGCTTTGCGACGTCCGGCGGTGCCGCTCGCATGTAGTTTGGCCTGCGTCCTTTTCTTACGTCTCCATACAAAGTGAATTGCGAGATGGATAGAACGTCTCCACCAACTTGAAGGACATCTTGGTTCATCTTGCCCTCTTCGTCCGGGAAAACGCGCAGGTGTAACACCTTGTCAACCATGTACTCGAGATCCTTCGTCGAATCGTCGGTAGAAATGCCTACCAGCAACACGAGGCCTAATCCGTCGAACTTTGCGACGATGTCGTCATCTACTCTTACCTTGGCACCGAATGAGCGTTGCACCACGACGCGCACGTTAAGACTTCCTCCTCGCGTTGGACACTACTGCCTCATCGTAGTCTTTATTGAATGACTCTGCGGACCGTCTGTATGTCCTTGATGCGTTTGATTCGTTCCGTAACAGACCTGAGGTGGTCCAGGTTTCTACAGCGCACGCTCAGGCTGATGTGGGCAATGTGTTTATGATCCGCACGGCCGCTCACAGCCGTAATGTCCGTTTTGGTCTCGGCTACGGCATTCATCACTTCGTTGACGAGCCCCTGTCGGTCAAGGGCGTGTATTTCGAGTTCCACGTGATAGGAGAAATCCGCGCTGCTCGCCCACTCCACGTCCATAATGCGCGTGCCGTCATCCTTCAGGGCACTCACGTTAGGGCAGTCGTCGCGATGAACCGATACGCCGCGTCCACGGGTGACGAACCCGATGATCTTGTCCCCCGGCACGGGGTTGCAGCACTTCGCGAAGCGAATGAGAAGGTTGTCTACCCCTTTCACGCGCACTCCGGTACCGCTTGGTTTCGTCTTTTCACGCAACTCGAGGTTCACGGAGTCGCTGCTCGGCGTCGGATGGTCCTTCCTATACTTCTCGAGCAATCGCGATACCGCCTGCACGGCGCTGAACCCGCCATACCCAATGGCCGCAAACAGGTCTTCCTCTTTGGACACGTTCATCTTTTGCATCAAATCGGCCATATACACCGGAGTCATTAGGCGATGGGGTTCCATCTTCTGACGGGCGATTTCCCGCTCGAGAAGTTCTCGGCCGCGAACGATGTTTTCGTCTCGCTTCTCGCGCTTAAACCACTGCCGGATCTTGCTCTTCGCTTGGGACGACTGGACAATCTTCAACCAATCGCGGCTTGGGCCGTACCCTTGCTTCGACGTCAGGATCTCAACGATGTCTCCCGTGCGCAATCGGTAATCTAGTGGCACAATCTTGCTGTTCACTTTGGCGCCGATGCATCGATTTCCGATGTCGGTGTGAATCCGATAAGCGAAGTCGAGCGGAACGCTCCCGGCAGGAAGTTCAATCACATCGCCCTTTGGCGTGAACACAAACACCTCGTCGGCGAACAGATCAAGTTTGAGGGTTTCCATAAATTCCTGAGCGTCACGAAAATCCTGTTGCCATTCGAGAACCTCTCGGAACCACGCCAGCTTCTGGGCAAAGGTCCCTTCGGTCTTTTGACCGCCTTCCTTGTACACCCAGTGCGCTGCGATGCCGTATTCGGCCGTTTGATGCATTTCCCACGTTCGAATTTGGATCTCCAAGGGTTCTCCCCGAGGCCCGACCACCGTGGTGTGCAAGCTCTGATACATGTTCGCTTTCGGCATGGCAATGTAGTCCTTGAATCGCCCTGGCATCGGCTTCCACAGCGTGTGTACAACTCCGAGAACGCCGTAGCAGTCCTTGATGCTGTCCACGATGACCCGCACTGCAAATAAGTCATAGATCTCGTTGAATTCCTTGTGCTGCGTGAGCATTTTCCGATACACACTGTAGATGTGCTTGGCCCGGCCGGAGACCTCGCCTTGGATGTCAAGCTCCGCAAGTTTCTCCCCGAGCACGTTCATGACTTCCGTTACGTACGCTTCTCGTTCTCTTCGCTTCTGCGCCATCAAGTTCACGATGCGATAATACTCGTGAGGGTTTAGATAGCGCAGTGCAATATCTTCAAGTTCCCATTTTATCGTGTATATGCCAAGCCGGTGAGCTAAGGGTGCAAAGATTTCGAGGGTTTCTCTCGCCGTTTTGAGTTGCTTGTCCGGTGTTTGATATCGAAGGGTTCTCATGTTGTGGAGCCTGTCGGATAGTCGAATCAGCGAGACCCGGATGTCCTTCGCCATCGCCATGAACATCTTGCGCAGGTTCTCGGCCTGTTGCTCCACTGTGGAATCGAAGTTGATGCGCTTGAGCTTCGTCACGCCGTCCACGAGGGCCGCCACTTCGGCTCCGAAGTGGCGCACTAAATCCTCGTCCGTAATGCGCGTGTCCTCGACGACATCGTGCAGTAAGCTCGCGGCGATGGTGGTGGCATCCAACCGCAGTTCTGCCAAGATGGTAGCCACGGCGACCGGATGGATGATGTACGGTTCGCCAGACTTGCGTTCTTGACCACGATGAGCTTCCAGAGCGTACTCGTACGCACGTCGCACCAACGTGACGTCCTCGGGTCGGACGTATTCCCCAACCATCTGCAGCAGTTTCTCAATACCACCATCCGCCATGAGGGGTGTAACCTCCTCTCGGGCCGCCCGTCGCAGTCCCGAAAATGCTCCCACTACTCGAGATCTCTCTACCGCCTCGCCATCACCGATATTGCACCAACGTGCAAACATCGATATCGGAGAGGCGTG
>JAJZAV010000124.1 GCA_021799255.1 Bacillota bacterium | reverse complement strand
TGGACATTCCTCCCTTCCCATTGACTAATTGGTATTATTTTGAATTTAATGAATTTATATACATGGCTTGCCATCGGGTTCCCGACCAAACCATCAGATGGAAGCAACATTCAGCAGCAGCACTACTCGACACGAATGTTTTTTGTTTCGAGAACCATCTTGCTGTTGCAAATAGGGCAGACCGGATCTTCGACGTAAACGAATTCGACTCTCGACCAGCAGTTGCACTTGGAGCACTGCCATATTTCGGTGTCTGCGTAAACATGTTCGGAAGCGGGCTTGCGCCCATTGTTCGCGTATGCCATAGGAAGATTCGCTCCTTATTGTGAGAAATAGCGACCGTTCACTGCAAATCAGAAAAAAGCGAGAAACTCGGATCAAAACGAGGACGTGCAATCACAGCAGGCGGAGACAGACACGCAGAAAGCCGCCCTGTTCAGCACCCATCGGTGGCACGAAAAGAACGGCTCCCTATGTTCACACGTCGTCGCACATGCGCTTTATTGGTTAATTTTACAACAGTTATCCACAAACGTCAATCCCAAGCAAACGCCATTCCTACGAAGGCCCCGTGCCCCGCTCGATTCAGATCCGTGGCCCGCTCGATTCATCTCCGACGGGCAAAGTATCGAGATCTGGTCATCAGCAAAACACCGGCGAGCGCACCCAATCCGAGAAGAGGCATCAATCCTGCAAAGGGAACCTCAGGCAGACTCCCGACAAGTTTGTTCTCCTCGGTCTGCCACGCGCTGACCTCCTGGTTGAGCGCCGTCTCACCGGCGGCAGCGAGTTGCTGGTGTCCTTCCTCATTCGGATGCACAGCGAACGGATATCCCGATAATGGCGTGGAGTCCATGTACTGGGATGGGTGTGGACCTATCGCCTGATAAGCGTCTGCAACGGTCAGTCCGCCTTCAGCCGCAACTTGTTGGATGACCTGATTTTCCCCTGTGATAAGCTTGTCCGCCACAGTGTGAAGGGAGGCAAAGAGACCGGAGTTCGGTACCGGGTTGTAAATGTTGTATAGAACGATGTAGGCGTTCGGGGCGGCAGCGTGGACTTCTGCGACAATTTTCGCCAGATTGCTGCCAAACTGGTGAATGTCGCCATAAAGTGAAGATAAGTCCGTAGTGGTGAGCGTCCCGTGCGCTTCCAAGTCCGCCACAGCGGGACCTAGAATATCGTTGCTGCCAATGTCGATGGTGACAACATTCGCCTGGCTCAAGTCGGCTTGCACTTGTGTTTGACTCAGCGATTTTAACAGGTCTAACGAAGTGGCTCCTACGACCCCGAGGTTCTCAACGTGACTTTCTCCCAAAGCATTTCCCATTAACAAAGGAAACGCATCCGCCGACGGAGGCAACCTGTAGCCCGCCGTAATCGAATCCCCGAGGGCGACGAGCGTTCCACCGGTCGTCGAAGGAGTGTTGGCCCTCGCGCTCGTGACAGGGGGAAGAAACGAAGTTGATGTTGCCGCCATCGCGGCTTGGCCAGAAAGCCCAATCAATGCCCCAAATGCCACGACGCTCATTATCGAACGGTTTACCCTCACGAATCCACCTCATTTCAAATTATTCCGAAAATATTTCACGTCGTAAACCTCCGGTTGAAGCAATGCTGTCTTTCTTAAGGCTACGTCCATCCGGGGGATTCGTCTAGCTCATAAAACATAGCCAACACGCAAAAAATAGTTAAAGTAGTTAAAGGGATGTTTAGGTTCCATAACATGAGGTCGATAATTGAGACGTCCAATTTGAATTGTTCCGTTTCAGCCACGCGATTGTGCGTTTTGGTATAATGAAGCACTGATATTACGGTACTATGGCGAAGGGTTGAGTCCGATGGAAACTACATCAAGTACCACCGCAAGTTCGTCCGATTTCATCCGCGAGATTGTCAGCGACGATCTCAAGGCAGGACGCGTCCAGGAAGTCGTTACGCGCTTCCCTCCGGAACCAAACGGCTACTTACATATCGGACATGCGAAATCGATTTTTATCAACTTCGAGATTGCCCGGGAATACGGCGGAAAGACCAACTTACGATTCGACGACACGAATCCTTTGAAGGAAGACAGCGAGTACGTGAACGCCATCCAAGAAGACGTGGCATGGCTTGGTTTCAAATGGGACGGGCTTTATTTTGCCTCGGACTACTTCGAAGAAATGTACCAGCGGGCCATCCGGCTCATCAAAAAGGGAAAGGCCTACGTGGACGACCTCTCCGCGGATCAATTGCGCGAGACGAGAGGCACCTTGACGGAGTCAGGACAGAACAGCCCGTATCGGGATAGATCGGTAGAAGAAAACCTCGCTCTTTTCGAGCGCATGCGCAAGGGCGAGTTTCGCGACGGCGAGCGGGTTCTGCGAGCGAAGATTGACATGGCTTCGCCGAACCTGAACATGCGTGATCCTGTCCTGTACCGCATCTCGCACGCCGTGCACCACAACACGGGAGACAAGTGGTGCATCTACCCCATGTACGCCTTCGCTCATCCGCTCGAAGACGCTATCGAAGGGGTCACCCACTCCCTGTGCACGCTGGAGTTCAAGGACCAGCGGCCTTTGTACGATTGGGTCATCCAAGAATGCGAGATGGAGAACGTTCCCCACCAGTACGAGTTTGGCAGGCTGAATCTGTCCAACACGGTCATGAGCAAGCGCTACTTGAAGAGGCTCGTGGACGAGAAATTGGTCGACGGATGGGACGATCCGCGCATGCCCACGATTTCCGGTCTCCGCCGACGCGGGTTTACCCCCGAGGCCATACGGTCATTCGTCAGCGAACTCGGCATAACCATCGCCGGCGGCGAAGTCGACTACAAGCTGCTGGAGCATCACGTGCGGCTCGATTTGAACGTCCGCGCACCGCGCGCCATGGCGGTCATCAAACCCATCAAAGTCGTCATTACGAACTACCCCGAAGATCTGACCGAGATGATGGAGATGGAGATTAATCCGGAGCAACCGGAATTGGGAACGAAGAAGGTCCAATTCTCCCGGGAAATCTACATCGATCGCGATGATTTCATGGAAGTCCCTCCCCCCAAGTACCACAGGCTGTATCCGGGGAACGAGGTGCGGCTCAAGAATGCGTATTTCGTCACGTGCACGGACTTCGTCAAGGACGACGAGGGTAACGTCGTCGAGGTGCACTGCACATACGACCCAGAAACGCGAAGCGGCAGCGGGTTTACGGCGCGCAAAGTGAAGGGAACCATCCATTGGGTTGATGCAAAGAGCGCGATTCAAGCGGAGTTTCGCCTGTACGAACCGCTGTTGGCGGGCGACTTTGACGAGGAACTTCCGCTTGAACAAACCATCAACCCGGATTCCATCAAAATCGAGCATGGATACATCGGGGCCGACCTTAAGGACGCCAAGCCGCAGGAGAAGTATCAATTCGTGCGACACGGGTACTTCAATGTGGACCCTAAGGACTCGACGCCTGAGAAAAAAGTGTTCAATCTCATCGTATCTTTGAAAAGCTCGTTCAAAATTGACAATCCCGCTGGCAAGTAGGCTGATGCGCGAGTGCCCGCCGCTTCGACGATGCGGGGCCCGGAGATGCTCCGGGCCCTCTTTTTTCGGCCTCCGTGCCCCCTTTTTCTCGGTCTCGGGGTGCCCTTAGCTGAAGCCCCTGTTCACAAAAGGTTCTGCTTTATTGCTTCAAAATGATCCAGGGGTTCTATATGATGTTGTCAGGAGGCGATGTCGTGTCATCCGTACCTGTTTGGGACGAATTAAACCCATTTCCGTGGTACCAATTCATGCGCCAATCGGACCCAGTATCGTTCTCTAGTAACCACAACAACTGGAACGTCTTTTGTTACGACGACGTCCGCCGCGTGCTCTCCGATTACGAGTGTTTCTCCTCAAATATGCACCAAGGTCACGATCCGAACTATCCCATCAGCGCCAGCCTCATCAGCACGGATCCCCCCCGCCATCGGCAACTCCGAACGTTGGTCACGCAAGCCTTCACCCCTCGGGCCGTTGAGGAACTGGCGCCGCGCATTCGAGAGATCTGCGAGGAATTGTTGCAAAAGGGGATTCGGGATGGCGAGATGGACGTTGTCCAGGACTTCTCATATCCGCTGCCGGTCATCGTGATAGCGGAATTGCTCGGGATCCCTGCCAAAGACCGGGATCAGTTCAAGCGATGGTCCGACGCCGTCGTCACGGGTGTGCACGAAATGGAACAGGACCCATCCGGCGAACTCACCCCGACGAATCCCCAGAAGGAAATGGCTCACTACTTCATGGAGATGATTGAGCGGCGCAAGCGGGAGCCGTCCGCTGATCTGATTACGGGTCTGTTGAACGCGAGCGAAGACGGCCAAACGCTTTCGACGGTGGAATTGTTGGGCTTTTGCATTCTGTTGTTGGTGGCCGGGAACGAGACGACAACGAATTTGATTACCAACACGATGCTCTGTTTGGATGAACACCCGGGTACGGCCGAATACCTCAGTGCCCACATGGATGCCATCCCAAACGCCATTGAAGAGGTCCTCCGTTTTCGCTCGCCCGTCCAATCGATGTTCCGCGTGGCCATCAAAGAGACGCAGCTCAAAGGCAAGACCATCCTTCCCGGGCAATCGATTACCGCGTGGATTGGATCCGCGAATCACGACGAGGGTCATTTCGAGCGGGCCGAGGAGTTTGACATCCATCGGACGGAGAATCGACACATCGCGTTTGGCCACGGCATCCACTTTTGCCTCGGCGCACCGCTGGCCAGGCTCGAAGCGAAAATCGCGATGGAGACGCTGCTGACGAGCCTGCCTCACTTCAAGAGGAAGTCGAACCATCCGCTGTCCCCCATCGGGAGTTCAATCGTATACGGAGTCAAGAGTCTCCCCATAGAGTGCCACGCCTGATTAGGGTCACGTTGGCCTGACGGGGGTAGAGCAGCACTACCAACATGGAAGACTGCATTCTATGGACCATGAAATGCGGTATAATGCACGCAATAGCGAGAAAATAGCGAAATCGAAACCAGAGAATCTCCACCGGGGCGTTGCTGGGTCGGGCCATTCTGATGACGGGAAAGGACGAATGGCCATGACGAAGGCATGGCAAGTTACATGGCAAGTTAGACTTTCACGCGTGGCTGATTGCACTGTGAAACGGATTGCGGCCAGTCGTCTACGACAAGAAGACGGTCAGATTCTAATTCTCTGGCCGTTTGTCTTCATCGTTGCTTGCGCCTTTGCTGGACTGACCATCGACTTGGGCAGCATATATGCCGAGAAGTGGCGCCTGCAGAGTGCGGTTGACTCGGCTTCGCTTTCGGGCGTGGAAAGTTACACTAGCAATCCCTCCGGCTCTTGGTCCGCTGCCGCAGAGTCGATTGGGGACACAAACGGGCTTGTCAGCTCGGACTACGCCTACAACTCTTCAGACGGGATTTCTCTTGCATCTACCTCCCCGCCCACCGTCACAGTCAGGGTCACGCATCCAACCCCCACGTACTTCATGCGCGTGTTTGGCATCGACACTGTGCCCATCACCGTATCGGCGACGGCACAAATCGCGAGTCCTCCGGCGTTTGACTACGCGATATTTGCGAACAAGTCCATTCAGATTAGCAGCGGAACGGTAGATGTCCAGGGAAGCATTCACAGCAATGACACCATCAGCGTCTACGGGAGCCAGAACTCGATGTACGTCAGCGGCAACTGCGAGTCTGTCGGAACCGGGAAGTACGGGTACGGGTTTCAATGCGGGGGCCAGATGGAAAACGGTACGGCGGCAAACGTGCCCATGCCCGTGTATCCTGCTAGCAATTTTGAAAAGCTCGCGACTACCGTCGTCAACTCGTCAAATTGGTCCACCTATTTTCCGAGCTCACAGGGATGGGCGTGGGGCAAGAGCGGTCTCGAATTCAACGGCGGATCCAGTGGACAGGGGGCCACCGTTGACGGGAATTACGACATCGAAGGGGATTTCACCATCAACGGTGACAGCGCGAATGTGGACGGAAACCTGTACGTGCAAGGGAACGTCAAACTGGATCCATCAAGTTTCAGTGCCACGGGCACCCTGCTAGCGACAGGAAACATTCAGGTCTCCACGTCGACGGTCACGCAAGATTCCTCCGATTTCATGGCGTTCTACTCCACGACGGGTTCCATCCAGGTATCCGTGAATCAAGGCAACTTTTACGGAACCCTGTACGCCCCCACAGGCACCATCCAAATGTCCCTTTCGTCAGGCAAAGTGTATGGCTCGGTTGTTGCCCAGAACATCCAGGACAGCGCGGGCGGGACGAATGTAACCTACGACTCGCGAGTGCAAACCGAGTTCCCGATGACACCGCGGCTGATTCCGTAACGCGCACGAAACGAAGGGATTCATTCGCAACCAATGGCAACGCTCAGATTACCAGTGGGACCATCAACGGGACCATCGCGCGTATTGCCAGGTTCGCCTACGAAGCGTGTACGAGCGTGGTGCTGCTGCCGTCGTACACGTATTCGACGAGTTGGCCCTCCACGACAGTAATGACCGAAACCTGACCTCCCCACAATCGATGGACGTGGGGCAACGTCTTCCTCACGTAGCCCTCGTCTAACTCCGTGCCTTCGTAGGCATGCGTCAGCGTGAGCACGGCGCGCCCGTCATCGTCGCGAAGGGAGACGTCAAATGTCGGAAACCCCGCATGCACCCGTTGCCTTACGAGCACGTCACGAATGACTTTTACGTCCTTTTCGACGACAACCCACTCGTTGTCGCGCTTCTCGTAGAGGTACAAATCGCATTCATCCACAATCTCCTGCGTCAAGTAATTTCGGAGAAAACTGGTGTCCGAATCGGATTCGCGAGCGATGAACATCTCATCCTCTCCATACCGATTCCGAATGTCGTTCCAGATGGCCAGACCAACGTTGTACGGATTCAGGTGGAAGCGATTCCTTTGAGAAACGTTCGCGGTCAACTTCGCGAACTCAATCGCGTCCTCCCCGGTGAGATCCATCTCCTGCATGAACTTCGTGTGCCAGTATGTCGCCCAGCCTTCGTTCATGATCTTGGTCTCCATTTGCGGCCAGAAGTAGAGCATCTCCTCGCGGATGCTCGCCACAATGTCCCGTTCCCAATCCTGCAGGTGTGCGCTGTGGTTCTGCAAAAATAGCAACAGGTCGCGTGGAGATTCGGATGGTCTGGGTTTAGCTCCCTCTCCGTCACCATCCCCGCTCCGGATTCCAACCATCTCGAGCGAGGGGTCCACGTGCTCCGCGACGGCCAGCGCACTGTCGACGATTCGCTCCACCCTATCAATTCCGTAGCGTTCTTCGTACCCCCGGAACCGTTCGGCCGTCGCAGCCATGGTCTCCACCATATTGCGATTCGTCTGCATGAAGCGCCCGTTGTTGCGAAAGAAGTCCGAGTGCCCGAGCACGTGGCCCACAATCATCTCGTTCTGCAATATCGTGTTGCTGTCGAGAAAGAACGCGTAGCATGGATTGTTGTTCACCACGAGCTCGTAAATCCGCGACAACCCATAATCAAAGTCGAGTTTCTGCCGATAATAGTGCTTGCCAAAGCTCCAGTGCGTGAATCTCGTCGGCATTCCGAATCCCGCGATGCTGTACACGACGTCGGCCGGGCAAATCTCGTAGCGCATGGGGAATGGAGACAGACCCCACTCCCGCGCCTTCTCCTCCATCCACGACGCCGTCTTCTCGAAGCGCGCATAGTCGTCTGGTCTCATCGTCCTCCTGCCTCCTTCCCCTCGGTACCTTGCTTGAAAAAGTGCAACAAGGCTTCCAAAATCCCGGCCCTTGATGCGACCCGATAGCTTCGAAAATAGGGCGAGTCTACCTCTTCAAGCTGTTTCGATAGGGTCGACGCTCGCCGATTTGGTTGCACCTCTAAATAGCCGAGCAGGGACACGCTCTCGCACAGCTTTTCCACGATGCGAACGACCTCTTCGTTATCCGATCCGTTATTATCCCCGTCACTCACATGCATGGGATAGACGTTCCACGCGTCCGTCGGGTACTCGCGCTCCATGAGCTGCAGAGCCAATTCGTACACGGAAGAACACTTCGTGCCCCCGCTTTCGCGCAACCGGTAGAAATCCGACTTGGTCACCTCGGCCGCTTCCGTGTGATGGACCAGATAGCGGATTTCGACGTGCGGATAATGCTTGCTCAAAAAGCGCTCCATCCAAAAGAAGAACGTCCTCGCCACATACTTCTCGAATTCCCCCATGCTCGCCGAGACGTCCATCATCGCGAAGATCACGGCGCCCGTCTGTGGACGAACCACTTCTTCGTAGGTTCGAAAGCGGAGATCGTCCTCGGTAATCCGGAGAAGCGCACCCTGCCTCTGGCTGCGCTTCATCGCCTCCATGAACGTCCTTTTTCTGTCGAGGTTGCTTTGTATCCCCCGGCGTCGTACGTCGGTCCAATCCTCCCCTTCGACCTGCATCGCAGTCTTTGGCTTCGGCCGGAGGTTGGGAAGCTCCAAGCTGGCAAACAGGATTTCCTCAATTTCGTCAATCGTGATTTCGGACTCCACCACGTGCTCACCGGGCGCATCGCCCGGCCCTTCCGCCGAGTTCCCATCTCCGGATCGGCCAATGACCTGACCGGTCTTTGCTTTCCCCTGCCCCACATGCTTCTGTTTCCCACGATTGAAGTGAAAGTGGGGCTCGTCCAACGAGTGAACCGGGATGCGGATGACTTGCTTTCCGTCCGACAAGATCAGCCCATCGTTGGCAATCACGTTCCGAAGGTTGTCGCGAATGGCTTCCTTCACCTTCGCTTCGTGCCTCGCCTGCGCTTGCTGCCCTTTGCGATGCAGCGACCAATCTTCACGGGAAACAATGCCCATCTTCGTCACCTCCCATCGAGTCTAGAAGCTCTTAGCGGCTGAGCAGGCTACCGACGTACTTCAGCGTCTCGTTGGCGCAAGTTGGACAATATCCGTGCTGTGCCACCAGGGTGTCGAGCACTTGGTTCATCCGCTTCAGTTGGTCCGGATCCGGATTCTTGACGCTGGTGGTGATTTTGACGACGTCCTTCAAATCTGAAAACAGCTTCTTTTCGATGGCCTCCTTCAATCTATCGTGCGAGTCGTACGTAAACGGCTTGCCTCGACGAGCGTAGCTCGAGATGCGAATGAGAAGCTCTTCTCGAAACTGCCGCTTGGCGTTCTCGGTCACGCCGATTTGCTCTTCGATGGATCTCATCAGGCGCTCGTCGGGATTGATGGGTTCGCCTGTCACCGGATCGGAAATCGTCTGCCGGTTGCAGAAGGCCTCGATGTTGTCAAGGTAATTGTTGAAGATGGACTGGGCCGATTGCTCGTAGGAATAGACGAATGCCCGCTGCACTTCCTTCTTCGCGATGTCATCGTATTCGCGCCGCGCGACGGCGATGAAGTTCTGCAGGGCTTCCTTGTCTTCACTGCGGATGCTGGCGTGCTGACCGAGTCCATCCTTCAGTCCCCGCAGGATGTCGAGCGGATGGATGCAGTTTGCGTTGTTGCGCACGAGAGTGCTGGAGATGCGGTTCATGACGTAGCGCGGATCCACCCCGTTCATCCCTTCGTCAGGATACTCCGCCATGAGTTCCTGGACGTCGACGTCGCTAAGTCCGCTCACAGCTCCGTCGTACACGCGCAATTTGTTCATGAGTTCCGTTTTCGCGGACGGCTTGAGCCGCGAGAGCACGGTAAAAATAGCGGCGGTCGAGAGACCGTGGGGGGCGATGTGGACGTCCTTCAAATCGCTGTGCCGAATCAGCTTCTCGTAGATCTTCACCTCGTCCGACACCCTGAGGGAGTAAGGAATGGGCATCACAATCATGCGCGAGTGGAGCGCTTCGTTCTTCTTATTGGAAATGAACGCCTGGTACTCCGTCTCGTTAGTATGAGCGATGACGACTTCGTCGGCACTGATGAGCGCAAATCGTCCAGCTTTGAAGTTGCCCTCTTGCGTGAGGCTGAGCAGATGATACAGGAACTTGGTGTCAATCTTCAGCATCTCCTGCATTTCCAGGATGCCGCGATTGGCCTTGTTGAGTTCCCCGTCGAACCGAAACGCGCGGGGATCCGACTCGGACCCGTACTCGGCAATCGTTGCCAAGTCCACGCTTCCCGTGAGGTCCGCGATGTCCTGTGATTTCGGATCCGAGGGGCTGAAGGTTCCGATGCCGATGCGGCCAGCCTCCGAAAATACCATGCGCTTCACGGGGACGTCCATCGGATTGTTCCCATACGTGTGCTGGAGGTGAAAGCGGCACACGGGGCAGAGCTCGCCCTCGATGCGAACGCCGAGATCGCGCTCGAAATCGGATCGTAAGGCTTGGGGAATCAGATGCAAAGGTTCCTCCTGCATCGGGCAGCCGGCGATGGCGTACATCGCCCCTCTATCCGTGCGGCTGTATTCTTCCAAGCCTCGCTTGAGCACGGAAACCAGCGTAGATTTCCCGCCGCTCACGGGGCCCATGAGCAAAAGGATGCGCTTCTTAACGTCGAGCCTGCGCGCTGCCGAATGGAAATACTCCTCAACTAACCGCTCCAAAGCCAAATCGATGCCAAACATCTCGTTGTCGAAGAAGTGGTAGACCTTGTGCCCGTCCACCTCTTCAATGCCCGTCGCAGCGATCATGTCGTACACTCGTGCGTGGGCGGTATTCGCGATGGACGGATTTCTCTTCACGAGCTCGAGGTAGTCGCCAAAATGCCCTTCCCACCGCAGACCGCTCTCCTCTTCCCTGTACGCTCTCAACCTATCTGCCATGTTCAACACGCGAATCCCTCCCTTTCGCTGTGATAGTGAAACGGCGCTGCGAGCCTGCGAGCCTGCGAGCCTGCGAGCCTGCGAGCCTGCGAGCCTGCGAGCCTGCGAGCCTGCGAGCCTGCGAGCCTGCGAGCCTGCGAGCCTGC
>JAJZAV010000123.1 GCA_021799255.1 Bacillota bacterium | reverse complement strand
GTCCTGAGAGGCAAATCTCCTCCTGCAATGTCCCCCACAATGCGACATAAGCACACAAGCATTCTGGACTGAAGCAGCAAACGTAGGCAAGTATTCAATCTTAATTAACCGTTGTGGTGGGTACTTGTCCATCGTGCAATGTAAGAAGGAACTGGTGCAAACCTCGGAGGGAGCGGGATAACAATGGGCAGTGCCTTGTATGACAACCTCGTACAGGCTATGGGAGGGTTTCCGGATCGACAGTTGAAGGACGCACTGCTGCTGGAAACGGTGGAGTGCGATCTGTACCGACGGGAGAAACACCTGCTTGTTTGCGCAGACAGAACCATCCCGCTTTATCTTCTGTTACCTCGCACCGATGAACGGCGACCAGGGATTCTCGCGCATCATCAGCACGCCGGAGAGTACCAACTGGGTAAGAGTGAACCTGCCGGCATCAAGGGAAACCCGGAGATGTTTTATGCCCAACGACTCGCGGAACACGGATACGTGACGGTGGCCTGGGACTGCGTCGGCTTCGAAGAGCGGCACAACCCTCTTTTGGGGCAACGTCATGAACATTACTTGGCCACCAAATACCTGGCACTAGGCGCGTGTCTCGAACGCGAATACATGCTGGATACGATGTACGTTACAGACTTCCTTCTGTCCAGGTCCGAGGTGGATCCCAATCGATTGGGCTGCATAGGACACAGCCTAGGCGGGCAGAACGTGCTGTTCAACATGCTATTAGACGCGCGCGTAACGGTCGGGGTCTCGAGTTGCGGGATTGCCACGCTGCAGTCCTTTATTGAGGAAAACATCACGCATAATCTTGCTTGGTTTGTCCCTGGAATTGTCTCGTTGGGAGACACGCCGGGTTTGGCGCCGCTGCTGAGAGGAAAGTCGCTGTTTATGAGTCAGGGGCGTCAGGATCCCATCTTCCCATTGCGAGGTGTGCGCGATTTCGCGGCCGCTGCAGCGGTTCATGCGAAAGTTGTCACCCATGAGTTTGACGGGGGTCACCAATTCCCAGCAGAATCGTTGGACTTGGCCATCTCGTTTTTCGATGAATGGCTCCGTAGCACCGCGAAATGACGCAACATGGCCATGACCGCTCATTGCCCGGATCCACGTAGCAGCCCATAAACGGGCCAGAATCCGCAGGATCCGCGTAGTCTGCCACATCAGCCGAATTGATATGGGAATTGCCCATAGGATTCTATAGCTCAACCATCGGTAACCGCTTGACCTTGCCGATGGTTGAGCCTCTCAACGCCTCTATTTACTCGGAAACCTTGTGCCCAACAGGAATCTCCAACTTTGCGGGTTGCGCCCTTGGCAGACGAATCATAAATCGGGTTCCTTCGCGCTGTGTGCTTTCGCAGGTCACGCTCCCGGACATCGATTCTATTATCCGATACACGACCATAGTCCCGAGACCCGTGCCTTTGTCCTTCGTCGAATAAAAGGGTTTTCCCAGGCGACTCAACTGTTCGTGAGTCATGCCGTGTCCGGAATCCTCAATCTGGACGACGACGCTATCGACGGACTCGTAGGTCCCTACTCGCAGAAATCCGCCGCTAGGCATGGACTCAATGGCATTCTCGCACAGGTTCCGAAGACACATTCGCATCTGGTCTTGATTTCCCTCCACTACCGCTGCTCCGTGTCTCGAGATTGAGATGTCGATCCCCTGCTCTTCGGCGGCCGGGCGAAGATCATTCACAGTCGCCATCAACTGTTGATACACGTCCATCGGCTCACGGGGAACTTCCTTCGGATTTGCGTATGCAAGATACTCTGCAATCACCTGATCTGCATGTCGCAGTGCGCTCAAGCAGTGCATTAGGTAATCCCTTCGCTTGTTTGGATCCAGCTCATCTTCGGCGAGAAATTGAAGAAATCCGATGGCTGTCGTGAGCGGAGTGCGAATCTCATGAGCGACGCTCGCCGCCATGTCAACCATGATCTTCGACTCTTCGCTTTCCTTTCGCTCCAGTTCTCGTCGAACTCGCCGTGACCACTCAAACGTCTCGAAGAGGTAAGTCAAGAAGGCGGTTGCTCCGGATTGGATAAATCCGAGGAGAAGCATCATGAACAGAAAAGGTTTTGTGTCGTAATGGACAACGGTAGAAGTGTAGACCAAGAGGATGGCAAACGCGCCAACGGAAACGGAAGTTGCGGCCAGCATTCTCTGATTGCGGTTGTAACCGCGAAACTTCGGGGCGAGAATCAAGAGGCAGCTCATCATCAGGCCATTGATAGTGAGAGCGCCGATGGTACCAATCCCCCAACACGAAAGGCGGAAGGCGGCGAACACTAGGTACAGGATTCCAGCAGTGATGGGTCCTCCATAGAGGGTTCCGATGATCATAGGCACTTCCCTAAGATCCCACTGGTTTCCATCGATGAACTTGATAGGCACCATCATGCACAACAGTAGAGTAGCTGTCATCAGGAGGGAAAACCAAACGTTCAACCGCTGATTTAGTTCTTTAGTGGCTCCGGAAGCATAGACGACGGTGGGGATGATGATTAGGAAACATTGCAAGACAAGAAGATGAGCTGTGTCGGTTGGCATCGGGTCATCTCCCCAGCAATCAGCGATTCACCGTACCTCTATCTCATATGTAACTGGATTCACCAGCGGAGTGACAAACGAGTCTGGACTAGTTTCGTTCGTCCATTTGAACTATTTTAAGGTGAGGGTTCATGATGGTACGACGATGACACTGGACAAACGGACAAACGGGAGGGGTTACGGGTTGTGAGAGTGAATCGGATATTGATATCGGGCCGCTTGGCTAAAGCGTTTGAATCGTCACTACCCCGAATGGAAGGCAAGGAGTTTCGATTCGTAACAGACCATCACGCGACGCAACAAGACGTTGACTGGGCCGACTCGTTCGTCGCGTTTTCACCTACTTCGCAACTGGATTTATCAGGCTTGAAGTGGGTGCACTCCCTTGGAGCTGGCGTGGACGGATTCGTTATGAATTCAACCTTTCCGAGGCGTGCGCTGCTCACGAGGACCATCGCGTCGTTCGGCGACAAAATCGCGGAGTATTGCCTGAGTTACATTTTGCGCCACGCGCAGCATCACGACTACTTCGCGGCCAAACAAGCCGATAAACAATGGAATCCGCGCGCTCCGAAGGCTCTCAAAGATATCAACGTTTTGATCTTTGGTACGGGCGAGATTGGCTTGAAGACGGCTCAGGTTCTTTCATCATTCGGAATGCACGTGGTAGGGATTTCTCGCAGTGGGGAAGAGAGACCAGGGTTTTCGCAGGTTCATTCTTCGCGACTCCTCGGTCAAGCGGACGGGGAGTTTGGCGAAGTCGCTCGAAAGGCGGAATTTGTCATCGTGACCCTTCCCCTCACGCGCGAAACGACCGGTCTGTTGGATGCTCGAGTGTTCTCGCAGTTTTCTGATGCCATACTCATGAATGTCGGTCGGGGCGCTGTTGTGGTCGAGTCTGATATGTTGCGAGCTTTGGCACAGGGCAACTTGAGTCGGTGTGTCCTGGACGTCTTTCCGAATGAGCCACTGAACGAGAAATCACCGCTTTGGCAGCATCCGAACGTCATCATCACTCCGCACGTCGCAGCTGTCACCGACCCCGATGGAGCCGTAGCTTGTTTTCTTGATACGCTTGACGGCGTGGAACGAGGTGCCCTTCTCCATAACAAGGTAGACCTGGAGAGGGGATACTAAGCATACACACAGGAACCGGCTAGGACGGCAAATCGGCCAAGGTCCGGTCCCTGTAAGCCGCAAGTCTCGTTTGTTATCCGTCTCGTTCGTTAGAAGCCTTTTGTGGCGAGCTCCGTCTGCGCCTGTATGGCGCTACATGGTCTCGTCGTTAAGCAGTTTATTACTGGCCAGATTGTCGTCAATCTCTCGCGTGAACATGCCGTTCAGTATGAGAACGAGCGCCAAGTTGACGAGAAGGCCCCAGAATCCGTCGTAGCCGGGTAGGTGGAAGGCAAAGTGGTTCAGAAAGACGAAGGCGATACCACCCAGAAGCCCGATGACGACGGCCGAATTGGATAAGCGTTTCCAAAACAGACTAAGGGCGATGGCGGGGATGATTTGCACCATTCCACTGGTTCCTTCGAGTTGTAACGAGATCAGTTGATTTGGGAACAGAAGCCCAAAAACGAGCGCGAGGGCGGTCATCACGAAGACAAACCAGCGGGCCGTCAGCGTGCGGCTGTTCTCCGACATGCTGGGGATCAGCCAATCCTTGAGCACGTTGGTCGCGAATAGGTTGCTTGCTGCGAGAACCATGATGGAGGCAGGCACTAAGCTCGCCAAAGCTACGGTGGTGTACATGAATCCTTGGAGGATTCCGCTGTGGTACGTGTGGTGAATCAGGTGCAGCAGAATGACGTTCGCGTATCCTTTGGAATTCAGATGGGGAAGCACCATGTAGGCGATAATGCCTAAGAAAGTGATGAAGAACAGCAGAATGTTGTAGAAAGGCAAGAATACCGCGTTTTTACGAAGGATGTCGGCTGATTTTGAACTCAACGCTCCCGTTGATGCATGCGGCCACATGAAGAGAGCGAGGGCGGAAATGAGTGCAGAAGTCATAAACCACCAGCTGTCGTGGGCGCCGCTGTGCAGGGTCAACATTTGTGGGTACTTCGCGATTGCGGTATGAAACATCCTCCCCCAACTGCCAAACAGAATGAACGGAATGGAGATGACCATGACCAACATGACAATCCACACCAGACCGTCCTTTATCAGAGCCGTCCACGCAGGCGCTCGCAGTCCGCTGAAGTATGTGTATCCTGCAACCAAGACAAACGAAATAATCAGGGCCGCTACACCCACTGCGTGCGGGTTCGCAAAAGACCCCTTTCCGGCCACTTCTGCGACACCGATGATGCCTGACAATTGGAGATCGATGTAAGGAATCAGGAAGATAATCCCTGTCAGAGCCACCAGAACACCAATCGCCCGACTCTGAAAACGCTCTCTTGCGAAATCCGCCAAAGTCGTCAGATGGTGTTTCGCGGCATACTCCCAAATCCGCGGCAATATGAAATAGGCAATGGGGTACGCCAAAACCACGTACGGTACAGCGAAGAATGCAGCGGCGCCAAGGCTGTACCCGTATCCGGTCAAGCCCAAAAACGTATACGCCGTGTAGATGTCGGCACCAACCAAAAACCAGATGAGGAGTCCTCCGAAGTTTCTGCCACCGATGCTCCACTCCTCGATGCTGTTGCGCGATTCTTTCTTTCGTCCCGCGTAGAAGCCGACGAAGATAACCAACAAAACGATGATGGCCGTGGTGATTAGTGCCGTCATGGCCTACACCTCCCTCAGTGGGCTCGTTCCTTCTTTCGATTGTTATCAATGCGGTAGATCCACCATGTCAGCAAAGGTGTCAAAACCATCCAAAGGAGCAACCAGAACAGGAAAAACGGCATGCTGAGGACGACCGGATGAATGCTGTTCACGAAAGGAATGGCGAGGATGTTGCCTATGAGCATAATGATCATGAGCACTGCCCGCATAACGATACACTCCTTCGTTTCATAATATTCAGACAATCTTATGCTAGCAGTTTTCCTATAATGCTCACTCTCGGCCATGAAATCGCTCCGAAACTCAAATTTTCCATTAGTCCCCTAATGCCTCGAATACACGGGTGTGATAGAGTAAAGGCGAGCATCCGTCCTTTCTTCAATTGCTGCGGCAGTCCTCAAATATGGGTGGTGACCGTGAGGACTGCTCGTAGCCGGACTACATATGAGCCCCACGTTTTCAAGCGTGACGGTATCCTTGTCTTGGATACCGTTGGACGGATGACCCGCCTTGGCGGGTCTTTATTTGTGCAGCGCGTTGAGTCGGTCCAAAAAAGGGATTTCTCTCTTTAATCGAAGTGAACCGGGGGGATGAACGAATGGCTACGCCGTCCACCGAGCACCTGACAACCGAGCAGCAAAACGACAACTGGGCGAATCTCGATCAAATGGACTCCTTGTCCATCGTCACGCTGATGAATGAGGAGGATGCCACGGTAGCCGCTGCCGTCAAGAATGCATTGCCTGTCATCGGGCAGGCAGTCGACGCCATCGTACAGTCATTACAAAACGGTGGCCGATTGGTCTACGTGGGCGCCGGAACAAGCGGGCGGCTCGGTGTCTTGGATGCGTCAGAGTGCCCGCCGACGTTCAGCACGGATCCAGAGCAGATCATGGCTCTGTTGGCTGGAGGACGTGAGGCGATGTTCCAAGCCATCGAAGGGGCGGAAGACGACGAAACCGCTGGCCGCCAGGACCTTGTGATGATTCATTTGACGAAGGAAGACATCGTCGTTGGAATTAGTGCCAGCGGAAGAACTCCGTACGTCGTGGGCGCGCTGACCTATGCGCGAGCGGTTGGCGCCGCAAGCGTCTCACTCAGCTGCAACGTGGGGGCCCGCGCGAGTGCCTGCGCAGATATTGCCATTGAGGTGGAGACGGGGCCGGAGGTACTCTGCGGATCGACCCGATTGAAGGCGGCGACGGCGCAGAAAATGATTCTCAACATGCTGAGTACGGCCGCGATGGTCAAACTGGGCAAGGTGTACACAAACCTTATGGTAGACATGAATCCGTCCAACTCGAAACTCACGGAGCGGGCGTGCCGAATCGTGATGAAGGGCGCGGGGGTGAACCGAGAGACGGCCGAAGGGGCCCTTGAACGGACCGGATACGAAACGAAGGTTGCTTTGGTGATGCTGAAGACCGGGCTTGGGGTTGAAGAAGCTAGGGACAGGCTCCGTCAAGCGGGGGGATTCGTTCGATCCGTCATTGACGCGCAATGATTCGCATCGTCATGTAACGGTACCAAGAGACGCTTGGACTCCCCAAAAATGGAAACGTGTTTGTCAGAATTTATAACAACCTTCGTATCGGGATACGCACCGATTCCGCCACGCGCCAGATGCCATCTGGCGCGTTTGTTAGAATCTTTCGATCCTGTCCCATCTGAAAACCAAATCGCTCAATAAGAAAATCACGTGTCAGTAAATATGACAATTGTATAGGAAAAACGGAAGAAGAAAGCGCTTGCTTAATTTTTAGTAACCGCATTCATTGAACGTTATATCGAAATATGATTGACATCATTGGAACTTAGCGGTACTATCCCTTACATCGAATAAGTTTTTCGAACGAAAGAATTAAATACGGACGGGTGACGGAATCATCGAAACAGGAGACCTCCACTTCGTTCAACAAATGAATCGCAAGATTGTCTTAGAAACGCTCCTGAATTGCGCCCCGCTGTCGAGAGTCGACATCGCAAGGGCGACAACGCTCAGCCCATCTACGGTGACCAATGCGGTATCCGCGTTGATGGGGGAAGGGCTCGTCCAGGAGATTGGTGCGGGAACTTCGACAGCGGTGGGCCGTCCGCCCATTCTGCTTGACGTATGCTGGGATTCGAGGTCAGTCATCGGCATCGGCGTGCTAGACAACCATCTCATTGGAGTGAGAACGAATCTCCGCGCACAGGTGAAGACCACCTTCGTTAGCGAGATCTTCAAGGACACGGACATAATGGATGTCGCCAAGGCGGCTGTCGACGAACTGATGAGTGGAGAGGCCCCGTCGCGAGTCATTGGCATCGGTGTCGCAACGCCTGGCATTCTGGATAGGGAGTCGGGTCAGATTGTCAATTCAGCCAATTTCAACTGGACGAACGTCGAAGTAACCAGAGAACTGGAGAACTACTCGGGAGTTCCAACCATCATTGAGAACGACACTAACGCGGCGGCGCTGGGGGAACTCCATTTTGGGATTGGCAGGGGCGTGAGTTCCTTCGCCTACATCCTAATCGGGACCGGGGTTGGTTCCGGGATTGTCGTCGACGGTCGACTGCTCCTCGGAAGTCGAGGAATGGCGGGAGAAGTCGGTCATATGACGGTTGACTGGAGAGGCCAAAAGTGTACTTGCGGGAGTTACGGGTGCCTAGAAACCTACGTGAGTTGGCGGGCGGTTACGAAGATGATGGAGCGGAACTTTCCAGCATCGAAGGTTTCAGAGAATCTGGACTCCATTTTGGATAGAGCAACATTTGTGGAAACGTTGTACGAGCGCGAAGACATGAAGGGCCCGCTCGATGAGGCGGCGTCCGTCATGGGGGCTGGGGTAGCCTCCCTCGTGACAGTTCTCAACCCGCAGTTGGTGGTTGTCGAGGGCATCTACCGGAACAGCGGGTGGTTTCTGGAAGGTCTGAAGAAAGAAGCCTCTTCGCGCCTGACTAATGTGACTCACACTCCTCCGGTTATCACGCTGGGAGAGTTGGGTGATAAAGCGTCTGTGCTTGGTGCGGTCGCCCTGGTGCTGGAAAACAACGAACTCTTGGGCTCCCCTGCGTTACGGCAAGAACGTGAAGCTGGGAAGGAAACCACGCCGTAATCGGTAACGGGCAAGAGGGTAGGGACGACAAGGCGCTGGTCATCGGCACCAAAACGCGAAGAACGGAAGGAGGGGTCGTTGGGATTCGTCTCAAGCGCAAGCCATGTTTGGGTCGTTTGAGCACGTGGATCGAGAAAATTCTGGGGGGAAGTCCAAATGGAGAAAAAGCTGGTTCGGAAAATAGTAGCCATGTCCGCTATGATGTCCGCCGTAGGGGCTATTGGCTTAGTTCCTACGTACGCGGCTAGCAATCCACCACTCACCATTCTCGCTCAGGAATCATCTTCATGGACTGATAACTTTAATCCGTTTGCGGTCGCGAACCTGCAGATGCCAAACGGAGAGATCTATCAATCGCTCTTTTACTTTAGCACGACTGGCCCGCAGTACCCGATGCTGGGGACCTCGATGAAGTGGAGCAAGGCGAACAAGACGCTGACCGTGGGAATTCGCCAGGGTGTGAAGTGGAACGACGGTACGGCGTTTACCGCGAAGGATGTCGTATACACGTACAACCTCCTAAAGAAATACCCCGCACTTGACACCAACGCGATTTGGGCGGCCCTGTCGTCGGTGAAGTTGAAAGGCGCAGACAGCGTGCAGTTCAACTTCAAATCCGCTCAGGTTCCCTTCGCACAGATTGTTCTTAGCCAGGTTCCCATCGTTCCGGAGCACATCTGGAGCACGGTAAAGGGGGATCCGTCGAAATGGACAGATCCGAATCCGGTCGGAACCGGACCGTACATGCTGGGATCCTTTAGCGCCCAAACGTACACGCTGAAGGCCAACCCGAACTATTGGGGCGGAGCGCCGGCTGCTCCGGAGTTAATCTACCCCGCCATTCCGAGCGCTCAACCAGCCAACTTGCAACTCGTGAGCGGCCGACTTGATTGGGCTGACGAGTTCATTCAAAACATTAACAAGCTTTACGTGGCGAAGAATCCGACGACGAACCATTACTACTTCCCGCCCGTCGCGGACGTGAGCATTTTCCCGAACCTCACAAATCCCATCCTCAAAAATCCGGTTGTCCGCCAGGCGATGAGCGACGCCATTAACCGGACGCAAATTGATCAGGTCGGGGAATACGGATACGAGCCGCCAGCGAATCCAACGGGGCTAATTCTTCCGAATCAGAAAAAATGGTTGGATCCGTCGCTTTCGACGAAATTTACTTACAATGTCGCGGAGGCGAACGCCTTGCTCAACAAGGCCGGATTCAAGATGGGGCCGAATGGCGTTCGCCAGACCAAGGATGGAAAGAAGCTCGTCTTCAACCTCATCGCTCCAAACGGTTGGACGGACTGGAACGAGGACCAGACGCTCATTGCGCAGGACTTGAAGAAGATTGGCATCCAGATTAACGTCCAGGAGCCGCAACAGACAGACTGGACGAACGAACTGCTAACTCATCATTTTGAACTTGCGCTCGAATCGTCCTCGTACACTCAGGTTGGCAACACGCCGTTCCAGGGCCTGCGCAGCAATTTCTACCCCGGGACGCAGCAAAACTACGAACAACTGAATGATCCCGTAATGAAGAAGGCCCTGGATAACTTCCAGACCAGTTCCAACCCTGCCACGGAGAAAAAGGCGATGTACGCCATCGAACGAGAATTCGAAAAAACGCTCCCGGTCATCCCGTTGGTTTACGCGGCCAATTGGTATGAGTACTCTACGAAGAACTACACCAACTGGCCGTCGGAGAAGAACAATTACGCGGATGCGTCTCCAGCGACGAGCTTCGCGAACGGAGTAGTGTTGACCCACCTCAAACCTGCTCATTAACGACTGAAGGAGCGCGGGGGGAGAGTTTGGTCCCCCCGTGGACGATTCGGGAGGGCATAGACGATGTACTACCTCAAAAAGGTGGCCAACTTCATCGTACTCGTGTGGGTGGCAATTACGCTCAATTTTCTCATGCCTCACCTCATGCCCGGGAATCCGATGGAGGCACTCGTCGCGAAGTCGAAGGGTCACATCGATCCCGTTGTGATGAAGGCCTTGGCGCTGCAATTCGGAATCAACAACAAACCGCTGTGGCAGAAATATGTGGACTACATGACGCAACTGCTGCACGGGAATCTGGGTGTTTCCATCACCTACTACCCGGTTTCCGTCCGGAGCATCATCGGTCAGTCTCTGCCATGGACGCTCATCTTGGTGGGTGTAACTACCATCCTCGCTTTTATCATTGGAACCTTGATAGGCATCGTCGCTGCTTGGCGACGCAACAAGCTGTTCGATACCTTGATGGGACCGATTTGGATGTTCCTCGGTTCGGTACCTCAATTCTGGCTCGCTCTCTTGCTCCTGTACTATTTTGCGTTTCAACTTGGCTGGTTTCCGCAGATGCATTCGTATAGCTACGGAGACACCCCTTCCTTTACCTATGCGTTCATCTCGGACGCCGTGTGGCATTCCATTCTTCCGGCATTCGCACTGCTTATCACCACCATCGGCGGATGGATGCTCGCCATGCGCAACAACATGATTCAAGTGGTCAGCGACGACTTCGTTTCTTTCGCTAAGGCAA
>JAJZAV010000122.1 GCA_021799255.1 Bacillota bacterium | reverse complement strand
CGCGGAGCAAGAGGCACAAACCAAGAGAAGCCGCGATGCCGCCGGACGAGTTTCAGAGTCAAGACGGTTTTACCATTCGCGTCGGCAGAAACAACGTCCAAAACGATAGGCTGACCCTGAGGTCCAGCCAACCGCATGACATCTGGCTGCACGTGAAAGGCGAACCGGGTTCGCACGTCGTCATCGAAACCAATCGGCAGACGGTGCCGGAAAGCACTCTCCATGATGCCGCGCTGCTGGCCGCCTTTTTTTCAAAATCGCGCGATTCCACGAATGCGGCGGTCGACTACGCTCCCGTCAAGAACGTGTGGAAACCGAACGGCGCAAGACCGGGGCACGTGCTGTACGAAGGCCAGAGAACGCTCTTTGTAACGCCAGACCGAGCGCTGGTGCAACAGATTCTGGATCGCAAAGCCCCATGATCTTCGGTCAAGGCCGCGTTAGACGCCCGACGAACGGCTGCCCCGCCTGCGCAGCGTGCCGCGCAGGGGACTCGCCCCTCTGTCGGGCTTTTTGTGCGTTGGCAGCACGCGGGGCATCCCGTCAAACAAGCTGCCTGCGTCCGGCGCCATCTCGTTCATGACCCGGTCGCAATCCCAGCTTTGTTGCGTGACCCCAAAGACCTCCTGAAGCGACAGAAACCATTCCTTGCGCTTTCCATTCTTCAACAAGCACAGCGCAAGCGACTGACCAAACGCCGTCACCGTCGTCTCTGAATCCCCCCACCACCGAGCCCAGCGCACAACGTCCCGAAGCGCGGCGAACTCCGCAAAGGTCTGCCACAGCCCAAAGTAGGTGACGAGCGCCCTCTTCCTCGCGACTGGGGAAAGAAGCGAAAACGTGTCTTTCACTTCCGGAACCAGCAAGAGTCCGTCCATCAGCTGAACGCTGCTCCCCGGGTGCGACGGGAACGTGCAGGCCCCGATGTGCGAAATCATCTCCCATGTGCGCAGGCAGAACAGTTGCCCCCGCTGCCCATGAGACGCGGCGACGTACGCCAATTGGTACATCTTGGTGCAGATCCGATCCACGTAGAATACCTGGTTGTCCGAAAGCAGATGAGCAAAGAGGAGGTGGCGGTACGTGGTGACGACGAGCTCTGCAGCGACGAAGGACTTCCCCTCCATGTAGACCACCCCTTGATTGTAGAGGGCGTCGATAACGCTCTTTAGGAGTCCCGTCTCTCTCTCCTTCACGGCAACACCCGCCATCTCCACCCATTGATCTACGACCCCGCGGTGAATTTGCAAGAGCGGATCCTCCGTGTCCTTGGGCAACGGCAAGCGAGCGGCGAGCTTCGTCATCACGTCGACGCAGCGAGCGCCGGTGAGCGAATCGCTGAACGACGCGGCGCGCTTCGCGATGTCACAAATCTGCTCGACGTTGTCGAGCGCCGCCCGAAAGCGGGCCGTAACGATGGCTCGGTCGTAGTCCCGCAGAACCAGGGTGATGATCCGTTCTGGCTTCAGCAATTGAATGACGGCGTACATGTAGACGAGCAAGCTCACGAAGCAGATGGCCACCATGATGAGATCGGCGCTCATGGCCCTATCAAGGTTGCTCGAAATGGGCTGCAGTCCCCACAGCGTCGCGGGGATGCGGGTGGTTTTCGGGCCAAAATCGGGATCGTCCCGGATATACGACATCAGGAAGAAACTGCGCATGATGGTGACCAAATAAAAGGAAAACAGCGACGCGTTATAGGGAAGTCGCACAAAATAATCGAGCACCCGGTGCGTGTAGTTGCTCGCAGTCAACTGAATGGCAACTAGAATGATGGAAATACATAAGGCGAGAATCGTCGAAAGCGAAGAGACGATGGTGTTTAGGTAGTTCAGTGCCGTGTCGAAATCTCCTTGAAAGAGTTCCGGCGGGTGCATGAAGACGATGAGCATGATGATGCCGGACAGAAAGAGGTGAAAAACCCACGACGCCGCAACGATTCTTGCCCTGTCGAGAAAACGCGTCTTAGCAAACCACAAGAGCCCCACCCTCCCTCCTCCTCGTCGTGGTGAATCGTCACTTTCCATCCTGCCCCGACTGCATTATGATGAAACAGGACTTGCGGATTCTACCAAACGCGTTGTTGCGACGGAGGTCGAACTCTCATGAGTACAAACGTTACGAAACGTCTCGCGGCGGGAGCAAACCTGCCCGCACTAGGGGAGAACGTGTTGACCAACACGCAGGAGGCCCTGCGCGAGGCCCTGTCCAGGTTGGGATATCAGAACGAGATGTACGAGCTTCTTCGGGAACCGTTGCGCGTGCTTACCGTCCGCATCCCGGTGCGAATGGACGACGGCCACGTCGAGGTTTTTACGGGCTACCGGGCCCAGCACAACGATGCCATCGGACCGACGAAGGGTGGGATTCGGTTTCATCCGGACGTCACGCTGGACGAAGTGAAGGCCCTTTCCATTTGGATGAGCATCAAGTGCGGCATCTTCAACTTGCCTTACGGCGGTGCCAAGGGAGGCATTATTTGCGATCCGCGCACGATGTCCGTGACAGAACAGGAGCGCCTGGCGCGCGGCTACGTCCGAGCCATCAGCCAAGTGGTGGGTCCTGCAAAGGACATCCCGGCACCCGACGTTCATACCAACCCGCAGATCATGGCCTGGATGTACGACGAATACAGTCGGATTCGCGAATCGGACTCGCCAAACTTCATCACCGGTAAACCCATCGTGCTCGGCGGCAGCCGCGGACGTGACAAGGCCACGGCAAAAGGAGTTTGCGTGGCAATGATGGAAGCCGTGAAGGTCCGCGGGCTCGAGCTCAAGGGTCTGAAGGCCATCGTTCAGGGATTCGGCAACGTGGGCGGCAACGTGGCAAGCATATTGCACGAGATGGGCGTTACGGTTGTCGGGGTTAGTGACGCGGGCGGAGCCCTTTACAATCCCGCAGGTCTCGACGTTCCCGAACTCATGGAGCGCCGGGACTCCTTCGGCATGGTCACGACGTATTACGATGGCGTCATCTCCAATGAGGAACTGCTGGTACAGCCGTGCGACGTCCTGATTCCGGCGGCTCTGGAAAGCCAGATTACGGCGGAGAATGCGCATCAGATTCAAGCATCCATCATCGTCGAGGCGGCAAACGGCCCCACGACGCCCGCGGCCGACGAGATCCTCTCGGAGCGCGAGGTACTCATCGTGCCTGACGTCCTGGCCAACGCGGGAGGCGTCACCGTGTCCTACTTCGAGTGGGTGCAAAACAACCAAGGATGGTACTGGACCGAAGAAGAAGTGGAGAGCCGCATGGAAGGCATGATGGTTCGCTCGGTGCAAAACATCTTCCGGATGTCCGAACGATACGAAGTCTCAACGCGCCTCGCCGCCTACATGCTCGGCATTCGCCCCTTCGCGGAAGCGATGCGCTGGCGGGGTTGGGCATAGAGGATGCAGCGCAATCTGGTATCGCCTACGCGCGTATCGAGCGGGCGCGCTTAATGGGAAAAATAGAGCCCCCATTGTTCAATGACGCGAACAATGGGGGCTCTATTTACTCCGCTTTTGCGCATCCGTGCAACCGACGGGCCGACCCTTTGTCCTGGCTATCCCTTTTCCGTCACTAGGTCGCCGAAGGAACTTCGTACGAATCCGGGGCTTCTCGCCAGCGTCTCAAGAGGGACACGTCTTCGTCGCGAATGACGCCCAACTCCTTGGCGGTGTCGATGAGCGTATCGTACGGGACCAAACGGTACGCCGGAATGTGGGACTTCAGGGCGCGTTCCTTCAAGGCGTCGAAGTCGTAGGAAAAGATGGAGAGCACAGCCTCAACCGTGATTCCTTCGCTTTGGAGCGCCTCGGCTGCCTCGTACGCAGATTTGCCCGTCGACAGCGTGTCTTCGATGACTACGGCTTTCGATCCCGCTACCGCGTATCCCTCCACCTGCTTCTGCCGCCCATGCGACTTCGCACTTCCCCGCACGTACGACATCGGCAAGTGGAGCCTGTCGGCCAAAAAGGCGGCGTGGGCGATTCCACCCGTGGCCGCGCCAGAAATGGAGTCGATGCCAGGAAACGACTGCTCGATGATGCTCTGGAATCCCCGGACAATGTGCTCGCGCAACACCGGATAACCGAGAATCAGGCGATTGTCGCAATAAATTGGCGATTTCCACCCCGACGACCAGGTGAACGGACTCGCCGGTCGCAGTTCGACGGCTTTCGCCTGCAGCAAGCCCGTCGCTATCGCCCGTTCTACTTCGATGGGGCTCTTGTGAAACACTTCATCTCGTCGCGCCACCAAATCAACCCCTCGTTTTCCATACTCGCGTCCCACAAATTTCGGCGATAAGACTCGCGCCTGATAAGGCCCGAGTCCGTCTCCAAAGCTTTAACGCTCCACCTCGGGCCGTGCCTCCAGCATCGACTGCCAAATTCGCGTCAGCGCCGCCTTAGCGTCCGCCTGCTTGGTCACGGCGCGCCCCATCACGAGACGCGTCGCTCCCGTCCTGTAAGCCTCGTCCGGGGTCATCGTGCGACGTTGGTCCTGCGCATCGGAGCCTCTCGGGCGGGTCCCGGGCACGACAATCTCGAAGGCCCCCGAAACCTCACGGCGGATGATTGAGATCTCCCTCCCGGAAGCCACCACGCCGTCGAGCCCACACTTCGCCGCGAGGCCCGCGTAGCGCGCCACCACGGTGGTCACGTCTTCCGCGAAACCCATGCTCTCCAAGTCATTTTCATCGAGGCTCGTCAGCACGGTCACGGCGATGAGAAGCGGGCGGTCGCGACGAGATCCCCAGGAACCGTCGATGGCTTCCCTGGCGGCCAGCATCATCCGTTCCCCGCCAGCCGCGTGGACGTTTACCATCTCGACGCCAGGGTGCCTTGCGATGGATTTCAAGGCCCCCGCGACCGTGTTTGGAATGTCGTGCAGCTTGACGTCGAGGAAGATCCGCTTCCCACGCTCTGCCAGTTCGGACAAGGCCCGTTCGCCATCTCCGTGAAAGAGCTCAAGGCCCACCTTGTATCCGTCCACCCCAGGTCCTAGGGATTCCACCAACCCTCCCGCGCTTTCCCAATCGGAAACGTCGAGCGCAATGTAGGTGGCTTTGCGACAAGCGTCAAAACGAGGATCTTGCAAGTCCATCTCGTTCTTCCTCCACTTTGTTTGCGCGCGCAACGGGCACCGTCTGAAAACGGATGACGGAGAGAACCTCGAGGAGCGCAGCCGCTGTGTCGAGCGACGTTAGGCAGGGGACGCCGTTTTCCACGGCGGTCCGGCGGATCCGAAAACCGTCGCGCTCCGGCGCACGCCCCTTCGTGAGCGTATTAATCACCAACTGAATCCTGCCGTCGCGAATGTCGTCCGCCAGGTTGGGCGTGCCCTGCGTCAGCTTGTTCACGACGCGCACCGAAAGGCCGCGGGCCTTGAGGAGACGCGCCGTGCCCTCCGTGGCGGCGATGCGGTACCCGAGGTTTGCGAATCCCTCGAGAATGGGCAGCGCCTCCGCTTTATCGTGATCGGCAACCGTGGCGAGAACCGTCCCAAACGTCGGGATGGACGTTCCCGCAGCGAGCAAGCCCTTGTAGAGAGCCTTGGCGTACGTGCGCTCGCTCCCCATCACTTCACCCGTCGACTTCATCTCGGGTCCGAGCGAGATGTCGACGCGCCGCAGCTTGGCGAACGAGAACACCGGAACCTTCACGGAGACCGTGTCGGCCTCCTTGACCATGCCCGTTTCCCAGCCGAGCTTTGCGAGGGACGCCCCAAGGACGGCCTGCATGGCGAGATCGACCATCGGCACTTTGGTGACCTTCGACAGGAACGGCACCGTCCGCGAAGACCTGGGGTTGACCTCCAACACGTAGATCTGATCCCCTTGTATCACAAACTGGATGTTGATAAGCCCCTTGACGTGAAGGCCGCGCGCCAGACGCACCGTATATTCCACCAATCGATCCTTCACGTCTTCGGTAAGGTGCTGCGGAGGATACACCGCCGTGGAATCTCCGGAGTGAACCCCTGCCCGTTCGATGTGCTCCATGATCCCGGGGACAATCACGGTCTCCCCGTCGCTGATGGCGTCCACTTCGACTTCGACGCCTTGCACGTACCTATCGACAAGCACGGGATGGCGCGACGAGACCGAGACGGCCTCGCGCATGTAACGGCGAAGTTCGTCGTCCGAATCCACAATCTGCATGGCTCGGCCTCCGAGCACGTATGACGGGCGCACCAGCACCGGGTATCCGATGCGGGACGCGGCCTCCAACGCGCCCTCCTGCGACGTCACCGACGCGCCTTCTGGGCGGGGAATGTCGAGATGGTTCAGCAGGGCGTCGAATTTCTCCCTGTCTTCCGCGCTGTCGATGTCGGCAAGCGATGTTCCGACGATGCGCACGCCCGCCTTTTCCAGCGGTTCTGCAAGATTGATGGCCGTTTGACCGCCAAACTGCACGATGACGCCCTCTGGCTGTTCTCTGTCGATGACGTGCAGCACGTCCTCCGCGTGCAAAGGTTCGAAGTACAATCTATCGGACGTGTTGAAGTCGGTCGACACGGTCTCGGGATTGTTGTTGATGATGATGGCCTCATATCCGGCGCGGCGCAGCGCGAGAACCGCGTGCACGGAGCAATAGTCGAACTCGATACCCTGGCCGATGCGAATCGGCCCAGAACCAAGCACGAGCAATTTGCGACGATGGCTGGTGGCCACCTCATCCTCTTCCTCGTAGGTGCTGTAGTAATAGGGCGTCGCCGCGGCAAACTCAGCCGCGCACGTGTCAACCATCTTGTACACCGGCAAGAGACCCGCGCCCTTGCGAAACGCGCGAAACGATTCCTCATCGATGCCCGTGAGCCTGGAAAGTGCGGAATCCGGGAATCCCATCCGCTTGGCGTCGGAGACAAGCTCTGCAAACGACGAGAAGAAGGACGTTGCGTCCTTCGCCGACTTAGCGGCCTGCAGGATGCTATTCTCCATCTCCACCAAGCGGCGAATCCGGCGCAAGAACCACAGATCCACCTTGCTGAGATTATGGATGGTTGCGTCCGTGTAGCGCCTGCGCATCGCCTCGGCGATAACAAACGCCCGCTCGTCGTCCGCGTGGACGAGCCGGTTGTCAATGTCCTCCTTCGTCCACTCGCTGGCGTCGTCCATCATGAGCGAATCCACGCCCACTTCCAGCGACCTTAGGGCCTTCATGAAGGACTCTTCGAAGGTCCGGCCAATGGCCATGACTTCTCCCGTCGCCTTCATCTGCGTTCCGAGGCGGCGGTTCGCGCTGTTGAACTTGTCAAACGGCCAGCGCGGGATCTTCGTCACGATGTAATCGAGAGCGGGCTCGAACGCCGCGTATGTCTCCCCGGTGACCGGGTTCTGAATCTCGTCGAGCGTATACCCGACGGCAATCTTCGCGGCGACCTTCGCAATCGGGTAGCCCGTCGCCTTCGACGCGAGCGCGCTGGACCTGCTCACCCTGGGATTGACTTCAATCACGTAGTACTGATGGCTGAACGGGTCCAAGGCCAACTGGACGTTGCATCCACCTTCGATGCCTAGAGCCCGAATGATGTTGAGGCTGGCCGTGCGCAACATCTGGTACTCGGTGTCGGACAAGGTCTGGCTCGGGGCGACGACCATGGAATCGCCGGTGTGGACGCCAACGGGATCGATATTCTCCATGTTGCACACGACGATGCAGTTACCCGCGCCGTCGCGCATGACTTCATATTCGATTTCCTTGAAACCGGCGATGCTCTGTTCCACAAGAATCTGATGTATCGGCGAGAGGGTCAGTCCGGTCTGGACGACCTCTTCGTATTCGTCCCAATTGCTCGCTATTCCGCCCCCCGTTCCTCCGAGCGTGTACGCGGGCCGAATGATGATGGGAAAGCCGATTTCGCGCGCAAAGTCGCGGGCCTCCGAGGCGTCGTTGACGATGCGGCTCTTCGGAATGGGTTGATCCAGCTTGGCCATGAGGCTGCGAAACAGTTCCCGGTCTTCCGCCTGCCTGATGGCCTCGAGCGGCGTGCCAATCAGCTGGACGTTCTCTTCTTCCAGCACTCCGAGTTCGGCGAGTTTTACGGCCATGTTGAGCCCCGTCTGGCCGCCGAGCGTCGGCAACAGCGCGTCCGGCTGTTCCTTGCGGATGATCTGAGTGACGAATTCGGGGGTGATGGGCTCGATGTACACCTTGTCGGCCATCTCGGGGTCCGTCATGATGGTGGCCGGATTCGAGTTGACGAGCACGACTTCGAATCCTTCCTCGCGCAGCGCCTGGCAGGCCTGAGTCCCGGCGTAATCGAATTCGGCGGCCTGACCGATGATGATGGGCCCGCTTCCAATGACGAGGATCTTGTGAATATCGGTGCGCTTAGGCATTAGGCTTCCAGCTCCCTTCCCGAACCTCATCCATCATGCGCATGAAGTCGTCGAACAAGTAGTCCGAGTCATCCGGGCCCGGTCTTGCTTCCGGATGGTACTGAACACAAAACGCGGGGTATTTCGTGTGGGCCAGTCCTTCTACGGTTCCGTCATTCTGGTTGATGTGCGTCAGGACCAAATCGGTTCCTTCCAGCGACTTCGAATCCACCATGTATCCGTGATTCTGTGAGGAGATGGCGACTCGTCCCGTACGCAAATCCTTCACCGGATGATTCACGCCTCGGTGTCCGAAGCGCATCTTCTCCGTTGTAGCGCCGCACGCGAGGGCAAGCAATTGGTGCCCCAAGCAGATGCCAAACACCGGTACCTTGCCGAGGAGGTTCTTGACCGTCTTGATGGCGTATTCGGCGTCCCTTGGATCTCCAGGGCCGTTGGACAGCATGACTCCATCGGGTTTCCACAGCAGGATCTCCTCTGCCGTCGTTCTGGCCGGGACCACGACAACATCGCAGCCGCGCGCCAAGAGGGAGCGCACGACTCCCGACTTCATCCCGAAGTCCATGGCAACTACGCGCTTTCCTTCGCCAGGAGCACGGTAAATGGTCGGCGTCGTCACCCTATCAATCTGGTCTCGCATGAGCGGTTCTCCGAGTCGCCTCAAGAGCTCTTCTCTGGGCGTATCGTTGGTGGTAAGCACGGCCTTCATCGTGCCCTCGTTGCGAATAGCGCGCGTTAGCTTGCGGGTGTCGATGCCCGAGATGCCAATAATTCCGTATCGAATGAGGTAGTCCTCCAGCGATGCCATCGCCATGAAATGCGACGGCTCCGGAGAAAACTCCCGGACAACGAAACCAAACACGTGCGGTCGCTGGGACTCCATGTCGTCGACGTTCACACCATAGTTTCCGATGAGGGGATAGGTCATAGTGACGATTTGGCCGCAGTAGGACGGGTCCGTCAAGACCTCTTGGTATCCCGTCATGCCCGTGTTGAAGACGACCTCGCCGAACGACTCGCCCGTCGCACCAAAGCCCTCTCCGACAAACTCAAGCCCGTCTTCGAGAATTAGCCTAGCGGTGCGGTGCTTTCCGTGAGATTTTGCCATGTCACTCGCCCTCCCTTGCTACACCTTTTTGGACTGGATTCTCTTGGTACACGACTCTCCCACCGCAAACGGTCAAGGAGGGCCAGCCACTCACGTGCCATCCGTCGAACGGAGTGTTTCGTCCCTTTGAGAGAAATTCGGTGCTCTCGATGATTCGCTCCGTCGACAGGTTCACGGCGGTAATGTCGGCAGGTCCGCCCACGCGGATGACGCCGCCTGACAGGCCGAACGTGATGGCGGGGACCGTGGACATCCGCTTCACAAGCTCCGTTAAAGAGAGCAGTCCCGGAACGACAAGATGCGTGAACAGGAGAGGGAACACGGTCTCGATACCCACCATACCAAATGGTGCCTTCTCGAAGCCCATGGCTTTTTCCGAAGCTGTATGAGGGGCATGATCCGTCGCAATCATATCCAGCGTGCCGTCGAGAAATCCTTCGAGGCAGGCGCGTCTGTCGCGCTCGCTGCGAAGCGGCGGGTTCACCTTCCACACGGCATCACCGCTCGTGATGGCCTCATCCGTGAGCAGAAGATGATGGGGAGCCACCTCGGCCGTAACCTTCACGCCGCGAGCCTTCGCGAAGCGAATCAGGGCCACCGCCGGTTCCACGCTCACGTGGCACACGTGCAGGTGCGCGCCCGTCTCTTCGGCAAGCAGAAGATCCCGCGCAATCATGGCCGCCTCGGCCGATGCCGGGATGCTCGCCTGGCCATGGCGCAACGCCGCACCTTCGTTTAGCGTTCCCCCCTTGGACAGGGTCTCGTCTTCCGCATGAATGGCGATGGGCATGTCGAGTTGCTTTGCCAATTGAAGCGCCCGTTTCATCAGCCCGCCGTTTTGAACTCCCTTTCCATCGTCGGAAAACGCGATGGCCCCTGCCCCTTTGAGAGCAGCAAAATCGGTCAATTCCTCGCCCTTCTGCCCCCGCGTGATGCACGCGATTGGCCACACGGCCGTCCCCTTTGACTTCTCGGATTGGTCCCGCACGTAGCGAACCAACTCCGGCGCATCGATGGGCGGTTTGGTGTTGGGCATGCAGGCGATTTGGGAAAATCCGCCCCTTGCTGCGGCGGCGGAACCGGTCGCGATGGTCTCCTTATCGGTGAATCCCGGGTCCCGCAGGTGCACGTGAACGTCGATGAACCCCGGGAGCAGCACTTCACCGTTGAGCGTTACCGTAGCGTCGCCTTTGGGAAGATGGTCCCCGATGGCGACAATCACGTTCTTTTCGTCATCCAACAAAACTGAGGTTCTCGTCAGGCTGCCATCCGTTAGATCCAGCAACTGACCCCCGTCGATTCTCAGCTTCACGAAAGCACCCCCTTGAGAATCTCGTCTATCAACGCCATGCGAATGTATAAGCCGTTCTCCACTTGACGGAAATACGCGGCCCGCTCGTCGTTGTCGATATCCGGTGCTATCTCATCAACGCGTGGAAGAGGATGCAGGATGCGGGCACTCGGCTTCAGGACTTCTAAATGAGTTTGGCCAATCACGTAATCTTTTGCC
>JAJZAV010000121.1 GCA_021799255.1 Bacillota bacterium | reverse complement strand
AAACCAGCAGCGATTCCGACGCATGATGACCACCGAGTTGCGATGTCCTTCGCGGTACTCGGGGCCAAAGTCGAGGGGATGGAGATCCTAGATCCGGGATGCGTGTCAAAGACATGCCCCGAGTTCTTCCGCTATCTCGAAGGAACCGGTGTCGACGTCGAGTTTCGCGACGTCTGAGAGGTCTGGGCGAAAGTTGACCAGGAGAATATCCTGGGCCCAGTAACGCCGTTGAATTGAGGGCCCAGCACGGGGACAGTCTATACTGCGTAGCACCTATAAGGAGGGACTGCGTGTGACGGATTCTCACCGCGTGCCGGGATATTCGATGCGTTACGTTGGCGCCAAAAAGCTCGACGAAGACGCCCTGGAAAACGCTCATAAACAAGACGTTCATCAACAAGGCGACCCTACCATCGGCACAAGAGAAGCGAAAGCTTCCGACGCAGAGAGGGTTCCCACGAAAAAACCGACCGCTCTATTCTGAAGCTCGGGTACAAGAAGGTGCTTCGCGGTTGAAAGTGGAGCCGCGAAGCATCTTATCCAAACGGCTCGTGAATAGCGGTCGGGCTTGTTGGACAGAATAATGACTGACGGCGCGGGGTGGAGCAGTTGGCAGCTCGTCGGGCTCATAACCCGAAGGTCGTAGGTTCAAGTCCTGCCCCCGCAACCAAAGACGCCTCCCGAACGGGAGGCTTTTCTATGTTCATCCTTCATTCAACATGTTGCTTGCAGACACCGAAGGGAAACAGTCCGGACTTGTGGATCTTGTAAACAGTCTTCATCACTTTCTTTGATTCGTTCATCGGGACGAGTTTCGTACACTTTGGGCACCAGATAACAGGACTTGCGAAAGGACGATTGCGATAATCTACCATATCCTCAGATCCACCCTTATTATTTATCCATTTCATAGAAACCCACGGCCGAAACGTGTGAGAAGTGGATCTCACCTTGCGACAAGCATCGACTGTATGCCCCACAAAAACACCGTAGAGATATTACCACGTCGGGCAAGTCGACTTCTGTCGATTGGTGTAGCTCGATGCGATTAATTTCTAGCTGAGGTGGCACCCGGACTTGGGGGGGATGACGAATTCCGAAGACAAAAAGACAATGGCCACAATGACACCCAGTAACTACAAATCCTTGCTTCTTGGTTGGTGTCACACGGAATAACGCCTACAACCGTGGGGGGAATCGATAAACCAGCAAGCGGTGTGCAGCCATGTCAATGTCACTAAACTGTTCCCGGATAGTGGAATGGACCGCACTGGCGGATTCACGAAATCGACCAATTAGCATTTCATGACGGGGCAATGCGAAAGAAAGGGCGAGCACCAACACCATGGCGCTGGCTGCAAGCCAATAAAATTGCAAGCTAAACGGATGGAGTGGAAACGCCAAGCCATCATCGCGTTTCGACTGCAAATCCAACTCCGCGTGGTATCTCAGATCTTTCAATTCCTCGTATTCCTTTTGACAAACTGGACATTCCTTCATATGGCGAACAAATCGCCTAGCTTCAAAGACGGTAAGTTCATCCATCACATAGGCAAAACACAGAGAACAGGGATCCTCCGACTGACGCACACATGTCACCCCAAGCAATGACAAAGGAAGTACCCTCAGTATACCAAAAATCGTTGCGCAGTATCATGGATTTTCTTCACGGACATTGAACTTAGGATCCAAAAAATCAAAAAAGCCTACGCAGACAACCGTCGTGCGCAGGCTTGACTTCACTTTGTCATAAAGAGGATTTCAAAAAGGACCCTCTCACTGAACAAACTTCCTATGGTGCGGTCAAGAGGACTTGAACCTCCACCCGGTTGCCCGGACTAGAACCTGAATCTAGCGCGTCTGCCAATTCCGCCATGACCGCATGTCGAGCGAGACAATGGCTATTATAACAGCCCGGTTTGTCGATTGCAAGAGCCTCAATTTGGCTCCGAAAAGCGTAGACATCGAGAGACGGCAGGCGGTATGCTATTGCCCAAAGGAGTCGATGTCCGGTGAAGATCACGAAAATGCACGCCTTAGGAAACAACTATGTGTACATCAACCAATTTGACCAGAAGATGAACCCCATTGACATGCCCCGGTTGGCGATTCTTGTGAGCGACGTGCGCCGAGGTATCGGCTCCGACGGGATGATCACCATTGGTCCCTCGAACGCCGCGCCCATCCGTATGAGAATCTTCAATGCCGACGGTTCCGAGGCTGAGACCTGTGGAAACGGGTTGAGATGCGTTGCAAAATACGCCTATGAACGCAAGTTGGTCGAGGAGCGGGAGTTCTCCATTGAAACGAACGCCGGCATCGTCCGCGCACACGTACAACCCGACGACATGGGGAGAGTTCATCTCGTCACCATTGACATGGGACTTCCAAAGTTCGGCGCAAACGCGGTTCACTTTGCAGGACCCGAGACCCTCCTCGACGCCAGTCGGGAGCATGCAACGGTGTCGTTAATTCAGGGGGAATTCGTCGGCTCCCTCGTCTCTATGGGGAATCCTCACTTCGTGACGCGCGTGCTGGACGCGAAGGAAGCGCCGCTCGTGGACGTCGGGCCCCAGATAGAAACGCATCCGAGCTTCCCTAGCCGCTTGAATGTGGAATTCGTGAGCGCGACAACGCGCGCGGAACTGGAATTTCGAGTTTGGGAGCGCGGGTCCGGGGTCACGTACGCCTGCGGAACGGGAGCTTGCGCGAGTGTTGCTGCGGGAGTGCGCGAAGGATGGCTAAATCGACACGTCGTCGTTCACCTGCAAGGTGGCGACTTGGAGATTGAGATCCAGGATGACGGGCGAGTCATGATGACCGGTGAAGCCGTAGAGGTGCTGGAGGGCGAGTTTCACCTTCCAAAATCCGCGCTCTAGAATCGTGCAGGACCCAATGAGCGTCCGGACGCATGAGATCATCGATTCATCGACCACGAAATCGGCCCTGTGCTCCACCGTCGGCAGTCAAACCCGGATTGTGGGTTGCGTGAGGGTGGGGCCTTGCATAGATTGGCATGAGGGGGTCGGGATATGGCAGTGCTCATCAACTTCGGTGGAATTAAGATTGCGGCGCAATCCAATAATGCGGGAGTGTGGTTTGGCCAGAACATCCAAAACGGATGGGACGCCCATTCCGTGACAAAAATGGCGTCCGCGTTCAACATGGGGGATTTCAACCTGTTGCCAAGTTTCATCGGAATCTACCTAGATCCGGATTTCATCGACGCTCCCATTGCAGATCAGGATGTCAAAGGAAACGCTACCGTCAACGTTCAGGGTTTATAACGGGTACGTCGGTGTGGGCAGGCTGGTAATGCACCACGGCCACTCCAGCCAGGATGATGAGAACACCAATCCATTGCGTCCACGATACCTGTTCTTTCAAGATGTATCGGGAGACAAACAAAGCCAGAACGTACGACAGACTCTGCATGGGATAGGCAACGCTCAGGGGCATTTTCGACAGAACGTAGAACCAAACGACCGTGGCAATGACGTACAGGAACAGGCCAAGCAATATCCACGGGTTGAGAAAAAGCGGAAACAGATTCGACGCGGTTAAGCCACCTTTGAGCGACCCTAACCCCAACTTCCAAAACAGTTGCCCGCAAACCAGCAAGCACACATTGGCCAACAGAATCACGTATATCACTCGTAATTGCGCTCCCTTTCGATAGGTTCCCCGGCTTGAAGCAATGGGCTCGTCTCCATTTCGTCCGCGTGAGGATGGCCAAGTTGGCTCTCCAGTTGCGCGATTCGGTGCGATGCGATGCCCAACTCTTGCGTAAGGCGCACCACCTTATCCGTAAGTCTCGAAATGACCACTGTGATGTGAAGCAACAGGATAAAGGCGGCAACAATCGCAAAAAGAAACAGGATGGAAGGCGCGTAAATGACGCCGAACCAATTGGCAACCGCTTGAAGGAATCCGCGACTGGCGGAGAATATCAACATCACGATGCCGACCCCAAGCCAAAGCAAAGAATACTGTTCTCGCAGTGAACCGCGTCGAACCAGTTCAATGACGAAAAACACGAAAACCAAGCTAAAGGCGATGGGGAAGATATACAACTGCAGACTCAAGTGTCATCATCCTCCCGTCTAAACCCCCGACGTGGCAACAAAGCGCTTTTCCGACCGAATTCTAGAGAAGCTTGCGGGAACGAATGGCGTTCATCCCCATGCTCAGCAACACCTTGACCATGTAGTAGATGCTCTTGAAGGGAGTGATGGACGATTTGCCCGTCTCCCTCTCCCGCATGCTAACCGACACTTCCTTGATGCGAAAGCCAAAGCGGTGAAGATAGATGATGGATTCGGGTTCAGGATAATCCGTCGGGTACCGTCGACTGAAAAGCTGGATTACTTTCCGGTTAACGGCTCGATACCCTGAAGTCGTGTCCTTGACGGAATATCCCAGGATAAGCCGAACCATGAACGCAAGGACGACCATTCCAGTGCGGCGCATGGTGGTGGACTTGTAGGCGGTGCGTTCCACGTATCGGGACCCAACCGCCATGTCTACCGTTCCCTCGGCGACGGGGGCGATGACCCGAGCGAGATCCAGCGGATTGTGCTGGCCGTCTCCATCCAGTTGCACGGCAATGTCGTACCCGTACCGCTCCGCAAATCGATACCCGGTCTGCACGGCGCCGCCAATGCCGAGATTTGTGGGCAAGGTGATAACCTTCGCTCCCGCACGCTCCGCGGCTTGTGCGGTTTTGTCGCGAGATCCATCATTAATGACCAAAACATCTACCGGAACAGGCTGGTTTGATATTTCTCGGATAACGCCACCAATGACGTGCTCCTCATTGTACGCTGGGATAATGACCAGGATCCGTGCGTGCGCAGTCGATAACAATTCTCTCGGCGGCCAAGCGTTCATGTTGGGTACCTCCCGTTGCGTCGTCGCCCCCCACGCGCAAACCCCAGCTGCAGGGAATAACCGACGCCTAAAAAAAGCATGGACATGATGGGGAAGGCATATCGATTAATAGGGATGAATGGCAGCTGAATCACGAGCAAAAACAAAGCGAGCACTCCAATGAATCGCATGTTTCGATTGGCAAGGCCAATCAAGAGGCCGATTGCTCCGAGCACAACCCATATCAAATGGGTATTCAGCCACACGTGCATCAATCCCGGGGCATGAGCCGAAAGAGGCGGAAACCACGGCGTTCCAAACAGGTAGCTGATTTTTCCAATGGTGTACCAGTGCAAGTAATACCAGAAATGGTGTAGGAACCCTTGCTCAATTCGGTGGATGGCCAGTTGTTTTTGTGCCGTTTCGGAAAGGCCGGCACCAAGATGTACGTCCTTCAGGAAGTTGGGATCCGATCCGAACAAAAGGGGGTTCCCTACTTCAGTATCGCTCAAAACCAGATGATGAAACAAGCGCAAGTTTCGCACCCACCAGGGCACCACGGCAATCAGAAAACCCACCAGATTTGCCCCAAACCAGTTGATGACTGGCCTCAAGGAGTTTAGATTTCTGAGCTGAACAAGGCCGTAGATTAACGCCGCGAGGACCAACGGGAAGACGGTTGGTCGTACCAAGCCAGCGAGTCCGAGGACGAATCCACACACGGCCCACCAAACGACGTTCTTTTGTTCCATGGCTATAAAAAAGAGCAAAATGAACAGCCAGAGAAGAATCATGAAGAGGGTTTCCGTGAGAATTTGCGTAATGGACCAGATGGTAGGTGGGTACAGGGCCCAGAGAAGGACGCCGACAATGGCCCACACCGGCCGCAAGAAGCGCCTGGCGGTCCAGTACATCAGCCCGACGGTGATGGCGGACAACACCGCCTGAATCACCACAGTGAAGTGGATGGCGAAGTGGTGAGAAGACGAAAACACCCCCGCGACGCGATAGCAGAGGGCCAGAAACAGCGGGTACCCTGGCGTCACGTACGCATCAGGACCGTATCCCCAGAAGCTGAAGTAGTGTCGTTGCAGCAAGATCATGGCACTGGCATCGTAGTGGACGGAGTCCCCGTAAAGGGTTGGACTGAAACTATGAAACGCTTCGTATAGCCGGGGAATCAGTGCGACGACGATGACCAACAACCCTAGTGTTAGGTTCATCGATGATGGGGAAGATTGTCTTGCGCGATCTAATTGCGCCAAGGATAAGTACCTCCACGTGTTTAACCCGGATGATTGCTTAGTAAACTACATGATACGCCAAAGTACGCATTACGTTCTAATGTTACTTGCTCGTCGAGTTGGGGTCAACCAATTCGGGCCAACTCAATTTGACGGCGTAGCCTTCGTCAGCACGAACTTCGATTTGATAGAATGGCAGGCGAACACGAGGACGAGAGGGAGGCTAACTCTTTGCGACTAGGTTGGTGTCGTTTGGCGATGGTGGATCTGGATGGAACGTTGTACCGGGGCAATCAGGTCATCCCCGGAGCACCGGAGTTCATCCTGCGATTGCTAGAGAATGGGGTTGTTCCAGTCTATTTCACAAACAATTCTACGAGGACTCCCGAGGAAGTAGCTCGAGTGCTTCGAACCATGGGCATCCCCGCGAAGGAGCACAACGTCTGCACGTCATCCCAAGCCGCGGCCGAGATCCTGTTGAACCAAGTTGGGCCCGGCGCTCGCGTGTCGTATATCGGGATGGAAGGGTTGCGCTTAGCCTTGGAAGAAAGCAAGCTGATTCCAGTGCCAGCAGGGCTGTCGAAGGAATCCCAGGGCGCTGCGGACGCGGCGGTGATGGGTCTCAAAACCGACGTGACGTTTCAAGAGTTGGCCGACTTCTGTCAAGACGTTGCGCGACTCGGGAGATTCGTGCTCACCAACGGCGACCTGAAATTGCCGACGGCGACGGGGTTTTGGCCAGGCAACGGATCGTTCGGACGCCTGGTGGAAGCGGCCACGGGGGTCCACCCGAAAGAGGCCGGGAAACCCGAGGTCTCGTTTGTGGAATATGTACTGCATAAGTTTGGCGTCGAAAAGGAAAGCGCCGTGTTGATTGGCGATAACGCCAAGACGGACATCGCTGCGGGGAAAAACGCGGGCGTATACACGATTCAAGTGATGTCCGGAGTACCCGCAGGACAAACCACAGAGGGTGATTCTTTCGCGGACGAAACCTATGCTTCTGTTGCGAACATCGATTTATAGGGGTTGATTGGATTGCAATGTAGTGTATAATCCAATCTGCACACATCATCACCACTACATATAGCGTATTATGGTGACTCGCGACGTGGGGAGAGGGGTGGGCGATGCGCTGTCCGTACTGTGAAGCCGACAATTCGCGAGTTCTCGAATCTCGTACGAGCGAAGATGGGACAACCATTCGTCGAAGACGTGAGTGTACGAATGAGACATGCATGAAACGCTTTACCACGTACGAACGAGTAGAAGTAAGGCCGCTCATGGTGGTGAAGAAGGACTCTGAACGGGAAGAGTTTTCTCGGGAAAAATTGTATCGTGGGTTGATGAAGGCGTGCGAAAAGCGACCAATATCCGCAGAAACGGTAGAAGGGGTGGTGGACGAAATAGAGCAGAAGCTCCAATCCACGTATGAACGCGAGATTCCGTCCTCTGCCATCGGAGAGATGGTCATGGACGCCTTGCGCACGCTGGATGGGGTTGCGTACGTCCGTTTTGCGAGCGTATACCGCGAGTTCCGCGACGTGGAGACTCTGGCCAAAGAAGTCATGTCGTTAATAGACGGATCGAAGACATCCTCTGACATACATACGAAGAGGTTAGTTTGACGGGAGGCACACTATGAAACAAGAGGTCATGGTCGAGAGCATGTTGCCATTTTCCACGGAAGACGCGCTCGGGCCAACGGGAGAACGAATTGTCGCCGACAGGTACTTGAGGAAAGACGTCAAAAAGGAGACGCTCGCGGTAGGTTCACTCGTGGTCGCTGTGCTGGACAAGCAGCGCGCGTATCATGAATTGGCCAAGGTTGTGCAGCTTTTCCCTGAAACGATGGAAGTCGTGGTCCAGTTGAAGGACGGACACACGGAGCGCCTTCCTTACCAACAGGTAGACGTGTTGCTAGAAACGTCTCCGCGGCAGATGTGGCGCCGAATTGCTGCGGGTGCTTCCGAAGTTACCAACAACCCTTCGACGTGGGAAGAGGCATTCTACCAGCTCCAAAGCGGGTGGAAGTACGTTCCGGGCGGACGGATCAACGCCTCGATGGGAACCGGTATGAAGACCACCAGTTATAACTGCTTCGTCATCCCGAGCGTCGGGCCCCTGCTCAGGGACTATGCGGAGTCGTTCGGGCAAACGCTCGAGATTCAGGCGCGCAGCGGCGGGGTGGGAATGAACCTGTCACGCGTGCCTCCCCAGGGAACGCTCGTGAAGTCGTCCGATAAAAATCGAAGCAAGAGTCTCCACCTCGTGCTCGACGTCTGGCATGCGGACCTTCCGGAATTTTTGAAGGACGCCTATCCCAACAGCACCAAGGTTGTTCGCATAAACCGCGAGTTCTTGAGGGCGGTGGATGAGGGAGAAACCTGGTCCTTTCGCTTCCCCGACACGGCCATGGACGGATACGATAAGACGTGGAACGGGCGGATTGAGGATTGGCTGAACGCGGGATTGCCTGTCGTAGAATCGGAGCCCGTCGACGCGAGGGAGTTGTACAACCAGATCCTGGACAGCGGAGCACTCGTCCTGACGGACGTCATGGGATCCGTTCTTTATCCGGGAGACCAGCGTAGCACCATCGCGGTTACGCTCGCTGACATGTGGGAGAGAATGCTCGAAGGAAGAAATGTTTCCCTGGTGCTTTCGTCGCTTCGTCCACGGTACAGCTACGTGCGCGGTGTGAACGGACGGAGTTCGGGAGCGTATTCGTGGGGACACCTCTACGACAAGGGAAACCAAGTGTTTGGTGATGGTTTTGGACCCGTCGGCGTAGGCGAGATCATGAGCGTGGGTTGTCAGCTGACGCTTCAAGGTGGATCCCGCCGTGGGGCATTGATGCTCATCCTTAACGATCAGCACGCCGACATCCTCAAGTTTATTCGGTGCAAGCAGGTAGACGGAGTCATCACGGGCGCCAACATATCCGTAGGAATTTCCGAACGATTCATGGACGCAAAAGCGAAGGGAGAGGACTGGCAGCTCGGTTTCGTTCCAATGGAGGTCGTTGAGAGCTTCAACGGAGACTTCGAGGAGTGGACAAGTCGGGGCGAGCGCTTTTTGCCGACCATGAAACTGTCCGCGAAGGAACTTTGGGACGAACTGATTCTGTCAGCCTGGAAGTCGGCCGAACCGGGAGTCGTGTTCCTCGGTCGGGCCAATCAGATGTCAAATTCCTGGTACTATAATCCGCTTGTCGCCACGAATCCCTGCGGCGAACAACCTCTTCCACCGAACGGGATCTGCAACCTGGGAGCCGTCGTGCTAAGCCGTTTCGCTTGCGGCTTCTCAGATTCCGGGGAAACGGTAGAGTTTGAAGATCGTGAGAGAGAGAGCGAGATCCGCGCATGGCTCTCCAAGCACTTTTCACAGGAGAAGACGGAGTTCCTGCTTCATCACGTAAAATGGGAAGAATTAGAACGCACGACGCGTCGTGGATTGAGGTTTCAGGACGCGGTGATTGACGCAACGTATTATCCGTTTGAGGAGAATCGGGTCAATCAAATGTCCGAAAGACGCGTCGGACTTGGCATCATGGGACTTCATGACCTTTTATTGTACTGTGGCATCGCATACGGTTCTGATGAATCAGTTCGCTTCATTGATGTGCTTCTCGGCATGATGGCAGAGTGGACCTATTTGGAGTCGGTGGAACTGGCGAAGGAGAACGGTCCGTTTCCAAAGTTTGACGTGGACAAATTCCTGTCATCGGGATACATGAAGCAAATGGCGAAGGAGCGTCCGCACGTCGTCGAGGCCATTCGCCAGCACGGCGTTAGAAATGTGACCACCATGACCATTGCTCCGACGGGAACGACCGGAACGATGGTGGGATGCTCGACGGGATGCGAACCGTACTACGCGTGGTCCTACTTTCGCAACTCCCGGCTCGGCATGTTTGAGGAGAACGCGTCCATCGTATCGGAATACCTAGAATCACACCCGGACCATCCGTCTCTACCCGCGTATTTTCAGACGGCCATGGAACTCACTCCGGTAGAGCATGTGCGCGTACAGGGAGCGTTGCAGAAGTGGATTGACAGCTCCATCTCCAAGACTTGTAATGCTCCCAATTCGTACACCGTCGAAGACACCAACAAACTGTACGATTTGGCGTACGAGCTTGGCTGCAAGGGAGTAACGATTTACCGTGACGGATCCAGATCCGAACAGATCCTTTCGCTAAAGGATGAGGGACAGGAGACGGACGAGACGACGGCAGAGGAAGTTTCAAAACCGGACTCCCCGTTGCGCCAGCCCGTCGAGGAGATTGCCGCGAGCCAAGTGGGTTCTGCTGATTACGTGAAACGCAAGCGACCCGATGTGCTTTACGGGGCAACGTATCGCAAGAATACGCCGCTCGGGAAGGCGTTCATTACCATTAATGACGATCCCGACGAGCACCTCGCCGTTGAAGTCTTCGTGAATATCGGCAAGGCGGGTTCCGACGTGTACGCTGCGAGCGAAGCTCTCGGCCGCGCCATCACTCTTTACTTGCGGGATTCCAACAACCCGAACAAGGAAGCTGAACTCGTCAAGCACTTCTCGGGAATCGGCGGTTCCAATTCCGTTGGGTTTGGCGATAATCGCATCACGTCGGTGCCTGACGCCATCGCGAAGTCTTTGATTCAGCACGCGGAGACATTTCCTGTTCGAAAGGCAGCCATGGTCGAATGGGCCAGCGGGGAGGAAGTGAGCACTTCGTCTCCCGATGTGCCGGATCCGACACGTAACACGCCGAATGCGAACGTCGGATTGCGATCCTACACGGTCGCGAAGGACCTCTGCCCGAACTGCCATCAGAACTCCCTTGTCCACACCGGAGGATGCTACGAGTGCGAAGCT
>JAJZAV010000120.1 GCA_021799255.1 Bacillota bacterium | reverse complement strand
AGAATAATAAACGAGGGCAATCTGAGCAATGACCAGCATGGTGAACCCCAGCACCATCCTCGCGAAGAGGCGGTTGTTCCTCAAGATTCGCGGAACATCGCGGATGTAACTCCAATAGTTGATGTCTGGCCCTTTCGTCTCGTCTGCGGGCTCGCGCATCAAGACAAAGTCATAGGCGTCCAGCAACAATAGGACAGCCCCGATAACGAACAGGAGCGTGTAATCATACGGATAAGATACGGACTTGAGAACCATGCCGATGAGAAGGACGGAAAGCAGCGCAAGGAGGTTTGCGGTTCCGCCCGCAAAGCCTCGAAGGCGACCGCGATTCTCCTTGGCGACCATTTTGGCAAAGAGGCTCATATAAAACGGTGAGTAGGATCCGACGAAAAGGTTGAAGATGCCCCAGCACACGAGAAACAGTATGATCATGACGTGAGGGAATCTCGTCGCACCGATGGGAATTGTCAGCACGAACGCCAGTAGAAAGAAACGCTGTATAAAAAGAGTTTTGGCAAATGGGATGCGCTTATGTTGCAGTTTCGTCGCGCGTCGAGTGAAAAACGGTTGGGTAATGAATGTGCCGATGGATGCGAGCGCATTCGCGAAGCTGATGACGAATGTACTCGCCCCAAGGTGATTGAGAAAATAGGTAATAACCGTGTTGATGGAGAGAAATGTCATCGCGTTCGTGAACAGAACACTGTCCATGAACAGAAGGAAGTAGTTCCTCCTCTCTGGAAAATGCATCACCTTGAACACAGGTCACCCATCCTCTTTTCCATCTGATACAAAAATGGGGAGTCGTCAGACTCCCCATTCCTCGCGCGCTTCGGCAACTGACTTTTGGGGAGTTTTTCCCCAAGCGTAGTGACCCCTTGGCTTCTTGCCCACCCAGCGTTCGTCCACGGGCTCGGATTGTCGTTGGTATCGAGTATCGCTGCTAAGGCGGTAGCAGTCGGTTACGTTCGTAAGGGAAGCGTGCATCATGAACATGCCGAAGATGATGGCGTCTCCTGCATGAAACTCGGTGGTGGCCCACTGACCTCCGAAGTTATCTGCAATTTCGATGGGATCTTCAGAGAACCACCCGGTTGCGACGTTATCCCTATCAACATCCATTTGACCATACGTACTTTTGATTTTTTCAAAGTTCTGAGATCCCAAGCACATCGCGAGCGTCCCCTTTTCCAAGGGGATATCATCCATCGGAGTCCACATGGTGTACACGTTTTTCGTGCCGCGGCCCATGTAGACAATATCGTAATGGATACCTGTGTTCCCATTTTTGGCGACGGCTCTGGGCCACTTATAGTCATAGGTCATCGTCGGTCCATCGAGCAAGTTATCAAAAAACTTCATCACCGATGGCGAATTAACCACTTCGAGAAAATGCGGGAACGTCTCCTTGAGGTCCTCGGCTCCCATTCCCCACATTGCTGATTTATTCTGGGAGCCAATGACGCCCTGTTCTATCGGCGCGTTTGCGTCTAGCCGCCCCATACGAGCGAGATCGTTCAGAAATTCACTGCGGGCTTGTAAAACGGTTTCACGATTGTGGAGACCTCGAATGAGAAGGTATCCGTCATCCTGCAAACGACGTCGCAACTGAACGACGTCGTGCAAGATGTCGTTGGATTCCCGCAGTTCGGTGAGGTACGGTCCGCCGAATGACAGCGTCCGGCTTCCAAAACGCACGTCCATGCTACGCATCTCCTTCATGGGTCCCGATGTTGATGTTCAGTGTACGTGAAGACGAGGAACGTGTGGTTCGGGAAAAACGCACATGATTTACGCAAAACCGTATGCTCGCTTCTCTATTCGTGCAACGCGCACTGACTCTTTCGCCATTCGGATGGAGAGATGCCTTCCAATTGTTTGAACCATGTGGAAAAGGAGTGAAGGTGTGTGAACCCTAGGTCAGAGGACACAGAACTCATGTCGCGTTCAGAGGCTCCGAGTAACCATTTGGCTTCCGTGAGTCTACATCTTTGCTGATACTGCTTCGGCGTTGTTCCGTACATTTTTCGAAACTGACTGCGGAGTCCTTCTTCCGACAATCCTGCTTGTTTGGCCAATTGCGCGACGGTGACATTTGTATCCAAGTGTGTGCGTAGGAAATCAGCCACCTGGGCAACGGACAGACGAGCTTCGGGGGCCTGACCCCGTTCAAATAAAAACAGCAGTAAGACTTGAATCCAAGCCGCATAAGTCAACTCGGGTTCGTGCAAGGTGGAAAACGCTACTCGTAGCCATCGCTGAAAGAGCGTATTGTATTCGTTGCTGTCGATTGGAGCCAATCTGATGATTCTCGGCGTATCCGCTTTCACGAGCTTGCTCAAAGTACTCCGAATGACTGGAGTCACGTTCTCGACGAGCAAGACGCCGAAACGAATCGCGCTGTCTGCGTGAAAGGAGTGTAATAGCCGAGGGGGAATGATGACGACGTGGCCCTCCTCAACGGGCGTCTCGCGCTGATTCCAGCGAAACCGACCCTTTCCCTGCATGATGGCGGTGACTTCGACGCTGTCATGCTGAAACATCTGAGGGTCCTCCCAGGTCGCCGGGTGCGATCCAATGAAACTGCGAACTTGAAGAGCATGCATGCTGTCCGGGTCCTTTCTGCACAGTTGGATATCGCAGCGAACATTCGGTCACTTGAATTTTACTATGATTGCATTCCTGCAAGAGCTCTATAGTCGACAAAAATTCTATTTGAATTTCCTCTTGACTATAATGACAGAAAAGAAATAGAATTCGATCATCAGTAACAGAATGCGATTTCATTTAGTGTTAATCAGTGAAAGAGGCGATGAGGTGGCTTCGCTGAAAGATGTCGCGAACCTCGCAAACGTATCCCCAACCACGGTATCTCGGGTCTTGAACGAAGATCCTAGCTTGGTTGTTCCGAATGAAACTCGGCAGAGAGTTTTAGCCGCCGCGGAGCAAATTGGATATCGTGTGAAGACGAAGCACCGCGAGATTGGTCGGAACAGTATTCAGCGAGTAGGCATTCTGGCGTATAAGAGTGAGCAGTACGAACTGAATGACCCTTATTTTCTGTCCATCCGTCAGGGCGTGGAAGCCCAGTGTAAATCGCTTGGGTATCGTGAGAACGTCGTATTTCAGTGGTCCGAAGAAAGGGCGGATTACTCGAAGCTTGATACCGTCGACGGATTAGTGATTATTGGGGACAACTTGGTGGCGGCAGAGAGGTTCGAACATTGGGGCCGCCGAGCCGTGTTTGTGGATAGTAATCCGAATCCAAGGTTGTTTAATTCAGTGATGGTCGATTTCGAGCGTGCGACTCGGGACGCCATAGACCACCTCCTGTCCGTTGGCTACCGCAAAATCGGGCATATCGGTGCGGTGAATCGCGGAAAAAAGGTGGACCCCCGCGACAGGGCCTTCCGTGCGTACATGGCTTCCATGGACCTGCTAGAAGATCAAAATATCCATGTCGCGGACGATTGGACCATCAATGATGGCTACCAAATCGCACAGCAATGCCTGGATCAGGGTGATCTTCCAGAGGCGTTTTTCGTGGCTTCCGATCCGCTTGCCATCGGTGTGATCCGACGTTTCATAGAGGCTGGGGTGCGCGTACCCGAAGACGTGGGCATTGTCTCCTTCGATGATATCGAAGTCTCTGCATTTGTCACGCCGCCGTTGACGACCATTCGGGTACCGACCGAGGCCATGGGGAGAACCGCTGTGGATTTGCTCGTAAATGGGTTAGGCAGTCACACGCTTCCCCTACAGGTCACCGTGCCAACTGAGCTCGTGATTCGAGAGAGTTGCGGAATTAAACTCGTGCGTACGACAGGAGGTGTAGAGCGATGGCAAAAGGAGTAATCGCCCGCTTGTGGCACACCGGAGGAGTTGCCTTGGCGAATCTATTTATTTTAAATCTCTTGTTCCTGTTCACTTCCGTGGCTGTGGTCACCCTCTTGCCGAGCGTCTTCGCCGTCTTCTCGGTCGTCCGAGAATGGGCGGACAAAGGAGAACAGGGGGTCATAGCGGCCTACTTTCGTGGATTCAAGCGACACTTCTGGCGAAGTTACGCTCTCGGCCTGCCCACAGCCGCAATTGGCTCCATCCTAACCATCGAGATGGGCGTGTATAGTCATCAGAATGGCATCATGAGTTTGTTTATGCTCGCCCTTTCTGTAAGCGTTTCCCTCATCTTCGTCACCACGTTAATTTACTTGCTGCCGACCGCCGTGTCGTCTTCCAACTCCGTATTCCGGATTATCGAATTCGCAATCTTTTGTGGAATTAGAAACTTCGGTGCGACAATACTCCGCATTTTCCCAGGCTTGTTTCTGATGGTATTTGTGACGGCATGGATTCCTGCACTCTTAGCGTTTGGGATGTTGCCAGCCATGTGCTGGTTTCTATACGTGTCGTCTCGGCCGATGCGAAGTCGGTTTTCTCGAGACGAACGGCGGACTCCGATGGTCATAGAGTCCGAGTCTCGTGGTCAGATAGGAGGATAAGGATGAGCGTTGAGGTTGGTAGAGGCGTAGTTACCAGGAGGAAAAGGAACCCGAATCCCGTATCCAAGGCGCGCCAAAGACGAAATCGCTTAACCGGGTGGCTGTTCATTTCGCCATGGGTGGTTGGATTCCTGGCGTTCGCGCTGTTTCCGTTCTTGGCTACACTGTTCTACAGCTTTACGAACTACAATATGCTGAATCCCCCTCAGTTCGTCGGTTTACTAAATTACAAGCAGATGTTTACCGATCCGTTGTTCTGGCAATCTCTCTACAACACCTTCTTCTACACGCTCATCTTCGTGCCTCTGTCGACGGTGGTCGCCATTGCCATCGCGCTGTTGCTGAACATGAACATAAAGGGCCGGGCCATTTATCGAACCATTTTCTATCTTCCGAGCGTCGTTCCGCTGGTCGCCAGCTCCGTGTTGTGGCTGTGGCTGTTCAATCCTTCGTTCGGATTCATCGATGCGTTTCTGCGGGCGGTGGGGATTCCGGGACCCGGTTGGTTGTACTCCGAAGTCTGGGTAAAACCTGCACTGATCCTCATGGGGTTGTGGGGAATTGGTCAGCCCATCGTGATCTACTTGGCGGGATTGCAGGGCGTTCCGCATGAACTCTACGAGGCGGCGTACCTCGAAGGGGCGAACGCGTGGCAGAGAGTACGGAACATCACGCTGCCGATGATCAGCCCTGTCATTCTATTCAATGTAATTCTCGGTATTATCGGGTCTTTTCAATACTTTACGCAACCGTACGTGATGACCCAAGGTGGTCCAAGTAATACGTCATTAGTGTTCGCCTTGTATCTCTACCAAAATGCGTTCCAATACCTTCATCTGGGGTACGCATCCGCGATGGCCTGGCTCCTGTTTGTCATCATCCTGCTGGCAACACTTCTTGTCTTTCGCAGTTCCGCCAAGTGGGTTTACTACGGAGGGGAGCAGTAGAGGACGCCAGTTAGGCTCCGAGGTCCTGATAACAAGGGAACCTTCGACTTCGAATATAGCATGGGACACGAGAGGGGGGATGTCTTGGCATTGGATCGACAAGGTACGTACTTAGGAGCACGCACTTCAAAAGGGGGAAAGCAAATGAAGTCGGTGTGGAAAACGAAAGTTGCGATGTTTACGGGCATCACGGCGATGACTGTGGGGATTCTTGGGAGTGGGGTTGCGTCCGAGCCTGCATTCGCCAGTTCGTCGAAGGTTGTTCACCTCACGTATTGGAACATGTGGTCCGGGATCTGGACTCAGGTCGTGCAAAAGATGGTGAACCAGTTCAACGCAACGCATCCGGACATCCAGGTGCAGATGCTGTCGGTGCCATCATCCAATGGAGAGCAGAAGCTGTTAACTTCCATCGCTGCGGGAGATCCGCCCGACGTCTTCACGGAATGGAACCCGTATGTAGCCGCGATGGCCCAACAGAACGCGCTCATGAATCTGAACAAGTTCATGGTGGGGAAATACGCGGGGCTTAAGCATTGGTTCTATCCCGTCGCCAGTCGGTGGGGCACGTACAAGGGGCAGATGTACGCCATGCCTTGGACCATGAACACGTTCCTGCTCTACTACAACAAGACCATGATGAAGGACGCCGGGCTGAATCCAAACAAACCACCGAAGACCATCGCTCAACTGGAGCAAGAACAGGCGAAAATGTGGAAATTCGGCAGCGGTCACACGGTGCAGCAAATCGGATTTTATCCGAGCAATGCGGACTGGGACAAATACATGCCGATGTTTGGCGTCACCGCGGGACAGCTCTACAACGGGAAGAAGTACACGATGACGGGCAAAGGCGCAAAATCAATCATGAACTTCTACGCCTACTTCAAGAAATACCCGTTTAGCCAAGTGAGCGCATTCCAGAAGGGCTTGTCGGGGGCGGCAGGCGGATCCACAGACCCGTTTGAAATTGGCAAGCAAGCCTTCATGATCACCGGCATGTGGGAGATTCCGACCATCAAGCAGGAAAACCCGTCGCTTCAATATGGTGCGGAACCGATTCCCGCTGCTCCGGGCGGCCATCCCAACACGACTTGGGTAAATGGAAACTTCAATGAAATTCCTAAAGGCAGCAAGCACCCACAGCAGGCGTTTGAGTTTATCGCGTGGCTCTCTGGATATGATAACGCCAAGTGGGCAGCGAGCGCCTATCCCACTGGAGGCTGGATCCCGAACTCACCACAGATCACCAAGCAGCCTGCCTATCAGAAATTCCTCAATTCCGATCCTTTGCAGAAGCCGTTTGTCAATGTAATGCTGAATCCCAACGATCAAATCACTCCGGTCACACCGATTGACATGTACTTCGAACAGTCGATGCAAACCAACGTCGACAACGTGTTGCAAGGCAAGGTTTCGCCGCAGCAAGCCCTGCAACAATGGCAGACGCAACTGAACAAGCAACTCGTCACAACGACCGCTCATTAAGTTCTTCTATCGTCGTCCTGTTTGACGGTTGTAGGCGAAAGGCAACCCGTCTCGGTCGCGCGAAGCAGCTAGATTCACATTCGAGTCACAAGGGCGAAGGGATGGGTTGCACCTCGCCCGACTCTCTTAGGTCGGGTGCAGGGAAGTTGCTACCTGAGGGATCAAATCCCAAATCTCAGTAGAGTTCGGAGGCATCACGCAGCGACGAAGTGGAAAAGGGGGGTGACTCATGGCGATCTCAGAGCTTCCCGTACCAACCTGGAGGCGCAAAGGCAAGCGAGGGCAACGTGCAGCCGGATCCACCGTGAAGCACTTGGTTCTCATTATTCTCTCCGTTTCATTCGTGTTCCCGTTGTTCTGGATGATATCGACGTCCATTAAGCCGACGTACGAGCAGATGCGTTGGCCGCCAATTTGGATACCCAATCCATTCGACTGGTCCAACTACCCGCAAGCCGTGCAATTCGAGCCGTTCTTTCACTACATGTTGAACACGTTCAACTACGGAATCCTGTCCGTGATTGGCACGGTCCTCTCGAGCAGCGTCGTCGCCTACGGGTTCGCGCGGATCAACTGGCCGGAGAAGAACTTCCTCTTTATTCTGATGCTGGCCACAATGATGCTGCCGTTTCAGGTCACCATGGTGCCGCTGTTCATCCTGTTCAAGCACATCGGCTGGGTTGGAAGTTTCAAACCGCTTGTCGTGCCTGTGTTCTTCGGCAGCGCGTTCAACATCTTCTTACTACGGCAGTTCTTCATGACGATTCCCTTTTCGTTGTCCGAGGCCGCGTACATTGATGGTGCAAGCGAGTTCACCATCTTCATGCGAATTATCCTGCCGCTGAGCAAACCTGCCATCGCGACTATCGCGCTGTTCCAGTTCATCTACGCATGGAACGACTTCACGGGTCCGCTCATCTACTTGAACAATCAGTCGCTCTATACCGTTTCGCTGGGGTTGCAAACGTACGTTAGTTCGTACGGGACCCAGTGGGGATTGCTCATGGCGGCTTCTACCATCGCGACCCTGCCCATTGTTATTCTATTTTTCCTTACACAACGAACGTTCATTGAAGGAATTTCACTTAGCGGCTTGAAGGGATAGTGTAGTGCACACGTCACTGATCGAACAATCCATGGGGCGGATGACGCACATCCATCATTTCGAACACGAATATGGATTGATTAAGGCAGATGAGCTCACCATGAGGAGGACTGAAGATGTCTAAGATCACATTTCTAGGTGCGGGGAGCACCGTGTTTGCGAAGAACGTGTTGGGGGACTGCATGCTTACGCCGAGTCTCGCTGATTTTGAATTCGCGCTTTTCGATATTGACCCAGAGCGCCTTCGCGACTCCGAAATGATGCTGAACAACCTGAAGTTGACGAGCGGCAGCAAGGCGAAAATCGTCGCCTATACGGATAGAAAAGAAGCTCTGCGCGGCGCAAAGTACGTTGTGAACGCCATTCAAGTGGGGGGATATGATCCCTGCACCATCACCGACTTCGAGATTCCCAAAAAGTATGGACTGCGGCAGACCATCGCGGACACCATTGGCATTGGTGGGATTTTCCGGAATCTGCGAACCATTCCGGTCATGCTCGACTTCGCTCGCGACATCCAGGAGGTCTGCCCAGACGCGTGGTTTTTGAACTACACAAACCCGATGGCGGTCTTGACCAACGTGATGAATACATACGGTCACGTGAAGACGGTCGGATTGTGCCACAGCGTCCAAGTTTGCGTTCCCCATTTGTTCAACTCGCTCGGCATGGATCCTACGGGCGTTCAATCCAAGATTGCGGGTATCAACCATATGGGATGGCTGCTTGAGGTGACGAGGGATGGCGTCGATTTGTACCCGGAGATCAAGGAGCGCGCTGCCCGCAAGCAACGGGAAGAGAAACACCACGACATGGTGCGATTCGAGCTTATGTTCAAGTTCGGGTACTACGTGACCGAATCGTCCGAGCACAGCGCCGAATACCACCCCTATTTCATCAAACGCAATTATCCGGAACTCATCGATGAGTTAAACATTCCGCTGGACGAATACCCACGGCGATGCGTGAATCAAATCGAGCGATGGAAAACGATGAGGAACGAATTGGTAGGCAACAAGGATCTGAAGCACGAGCGCACGCACGAGTACGCGTCTTATATCATGGAGGCGATGGAGACCAACCAGCCTTTCAAGATTGGCGGAAACGTGATGAACACCGGTCTCATTCCGAATCTACCGGCGGAAGCTTGCGTGGAGGTTCCCTGCCTCGTCGATGCGAGCGGCGTGACGCCGACCTATGTTGGCAACCTTCCACCACAACTCGCGGCGTTGAATCGGACCAACATCAATACGCAACTCGTGACCATTGAGGCTGCCATGACACAGAAGAAGGAACACATCTACCAGGCCGCGATGCTCGACCCGCACACCGCATCCGAACTCTCGATGGATGAGATTGTTTCGCTCTGCGACGATCTCATTGAAGCCCACGGCGACTGGCTGCCGAAGTATCGGTAACAGTAGGGGGTTTGCAGTTGGAATGGGTTAGCGACCGGCGGTGAGTCCGCTTGCCGTAGACCCATTCACCTGCACCAAGACCGTAGGATTGGCGTTGACCGAGAAGCAATAGTTCCACATGACGATTGCACGAGCGGAGGGTTCCCATGTCATTCAAAGTCGCCTTCATTGGTGCCGGGAGTATCGGCTTCACAAGGGGATTGTTGCGCGATTTGCTGAGCGTTCCCGAATTTCATGACATCGAGGTTTCTTTCACAGACATCAGTCCGCGCAATTTGGAAATGGTACGACAGCTTTGTCAGAGGGATGTCGACGAAAATGGCCTTGGGATTACCATCGAAGCAACGACAGACCGCAGGGAAGCGCTGCGGGATGCGAAGTATGTGTTCTGCGTGATTCGCGTTGGCGGTCTGGAGGCTTTTCAACTCGATATCGATATTCCTCTGAAGTACGGTGTGGATCAATGTGTAGGCGATACGTTAAGCGCCGGCGGCATCATGTATGGTCAACGCGGCATCCCAGTCATTCTGGACATCTGCAAGGATATCCGGGAAGTCGCACAACCCAACTGTCTGCTGCTGAACTACGCGAATCCGATGGCCATGATGACTTGGGCAGCCAATCAGTACGGCAGGGTTCGAACCATAGGGCTTTGCCATGGGGTGCAACACGGACACTGGCAGATTGCCCAGGCATTTGGCTTAGAGCAGGAAGAGGTCGATATCGTCTGCGCGGGCATCAATCATCAAACATGGTATGTTCAGATCAGACACAACGGAGAAGACCTAACCGGAAAACTGCTGGAGACTTTTGAGAGTCATCCGGAGTTCAGCCGCACCGAAAAGGTAAGAATCGATATGCTCCGTCGGTTCGGCTATTACAGCACAGAATCGAATGGGCACTTGAGTGAGTATGTGCCATGGTATCGCAAACGTCCTGACGAGATCAGGGAGTGGATTGACTTAGGCAGTTGGATCAACGGGGAGACCGGCGGATACCTCAGAGTTTGTACGGAAGGTCGCAATTGGTTCGAAACGGATTTCCCTAACTGGCTCAAAGAACCCGCCTATCAGTACTCTTCGGATAAGAGGAGTCAAGAACACGGATCGTACATTATAGAAGGCTTGGAAACGGGGCGGGTCTACCGTGGACACTTCAATGTGGTGAACCACGGAGCGATTTCCAATTTACCCGGGGACGCCGTGATTGAAGCGCCCGGTTATGTTGATGGAAATGGAATCTCCACTCCGCTGGTTGGAGATCTGCCGCTCGGTTGCGCGGCCGTCTGCAACGCGAGCATCTCCGTCCAAAGGCTCGCGGTAGAAGCGGCCGTGCATGGAGATGACATGTTATTACGACAGGCGATGATGATGGATCCCCTGGTGGGAGCCGTTTGTAATCCGAAAGAGATTTGGCAGATGGTGGACGAAATGTTGGTGGCCCAACAAAGTTGGTTGCCTCAGTATGGCCAGTCCATTGACTCGGCAAAGGAAAGACTCTCGACCGGTGAGCTTATTCCCGTCCGGCAATATGAGGGCGCGGCTCGCCTCAAGGTCAAGACTGTCGACGAAATGAAGCGAGATAGGACAGCGGCCACGAAGAATGCTGCAGAAGCGGATAAGGGCAAAGACCGGCATGGTAGGTCGCCGGCATAAGAGAGTCGGATCTTCAGAGGCGGTGAAAGCCCATCATGTTCAGCCAAATTTCATCCGGCGTGTGGCCAACCATGATTACGCCGTTCAC
>JAJZAV010000119.1 GCA_021799255.1 Bacillota bacterium | reverse complement strand
TGTATTGCTGGAAATCGGGACGCCCCCTCCTGACACTACACAGGCGGAATGGCTAGCCGGAGCCGGCCCGGGTTTGCTCTCCGCCGAGTTCCGACCGGAGTATAATGGCGGTGAAGCAGGATCGAGATTTCATGAGAAATCAGGTGAGCGATGTGAACTGGAAAGAGCGAATCACCGTTGATTCGGACGTCCTAGCGGGCAAGCCCATCATCAAAGGAACCCCGATCTGTGTGGAATTCGTCGTCGAATTATTAGGCCGAGGGGCGACGGTGACCGACATTCTCGAAGAATACGACCATATCACGGCGGAGGATATCCAAGCGTGTCTGGCCTATGCCGGCGAGTTGTTGAAGTCGGAGCGCATTTATGTCAACCCGAGCTAGCCTTCGCATTCTGGCCGACGAGAACATCAGCCGCAGTATCATCCACGCTTTGCGTTCTGCAGGATACGACGTGTTGTCCGTTAAAGACCATTCCCCAAGAATCCGGGATACGTTATGTCCTGCGGATTGCGCAGGAGGAACAACGGCTCATCATCACGCAAGACAAGGATTTCGGTGAATTGGCGGTGCGGCTTGGTTTGCCGGCGTCGTCCGGCGTCCTCTTGATTCGCATCGGCCGAGGACTTCCCCATGATGATGCGGAACGCATCGTGGCCGTTGTTCGTAGCAGGGCTGATTGGTCGGGCCATTTCTCCGTGGTGGACGATGAACGAATCCGCATGCGGCCGTTGCCCCGCAAGAACCTTTAAGGAATGCCTTTGTCCGGTTTTTCTTCTCGCATGCCGCGGTACAGAGAAAATCGGGATGCAACCGCGGTCACATCCCGATTTCCTGAACGTCCCATCCAAAACAGTCCTGTTAGTGGTCTTCTAACACTTCTTAATTCTGGTGTCCAATAATTTGTGTTCAGTCACAAACATTGTTGCAACGCAGGTGCCACCGTGTGTAGAATTTATGTAGTTACCACAAACCCAAATTCCTCGTGCACTAACGACCCTCGCAGGATCGGTTGCAACGAGGATCGCCCTCGTAGTTCTATACTTCGAGGACAACTGGGCAATGCCGCGTTTCAGCCGTGTCTAGCGAGAATTAGAGTTGAAGTTCTCCCAATAGAGACTTCTGCATGCGGGACCGAACGACGAGCCTGTCTGACAATGCGGAGCGCAACAAACTCCCCACCGCGTCAACTGGGTACGAAGCCACACTGCCTTGGGAGATGGAACGGACAACACAGGCAGCAAACTTCGGCAAGGTACCCGCTGCTAGACCACAAACATTATAGTGAGCGTCCCCCATACAAGTCATAGGTGTCGGTGAGGGACGTGGCTGGATACGAAGACCAACCTCTTGCAGTTCGGTTTCATCAATCGCCACGACATCCACACCGCTCACAGACTGATAACCGGAGGCGATAGCTAGAACAGCATTGTCGAACTCTGCGATGGAATCTATTCGCCATACAGACAAAGTATTCGATTTTGTCCGTAGTTCCCCACCGGTAATTAGGTCGGCCGGGATATCCTCCGGTTCAATGGAGGACCATGTCGACTCCCATTTTCCTCTAATGATTTTCCGAACCAGAAAAGCCATGAGCCGAGAGCTCCTCCGCCAATTTCGTCTGAATTTGATTTACGTATTCACTAAGCCACGGCGCAGAGCTTACGAATCCATGCAGAGATTCCAGGGCAAGGGCCCCCCTCCACCGCTCGTAGGCACCCACCGCCAACTGTTGGACAAGAACGTTGGAATTTTTCAGGCCCCTAGCCGTATATCTAAGAAGCTCGGGCTTCGAAACGACGTACTCTCGATCCAGATGAGAGATGGTGTAGAGCAGTTTGCCTACTGTGTCAGGTTCCTCCACGGCTTCGAGTAACCGCGCTACCTCGTGATAGTAGTTGTCCAAAAGGAACTTAAATTCTGGCTCGGACGCCAAAAAATATCCCGGATTAACAGCCTCCTCCGTGAGGCGTTCCGTGTATGCTTCCCATCGCAGTTCAAGGTCTTGTCTTGATAACTTTGGTTCTTGATCCACAGGCTTGACCACTCCGAACCGACCACTAAGTACCCGGTACAAATGTCCTTGCCCAATATGTTCTCCAAACCCGTGAAATTGATACCAATCGGCGTCGGAGTTGGTCTTTCGCAATCTCAACGCAGTGCCGAACCGGAAGCCGTCACCGACCCGAATTTTGGGAGTTCCCACGACGTTCGCCAAAAATTCATCCTGCATTTCGGCGGCGGTAACAAATTCCTCCCAGCGATATACTTTAGAACCAGGTCCTTCCAACTTGGACTTATACTGTCTCACATACGTTTGGCGACTCATGAATTCTCACATCCTTCTACCAGTCGCGAAGTAATCGTAGTACCCGTTCTAGCTCGACCGCATGGCCCTCAAACAAGGTCTTAACATGGCTTATGCTTTCCGCCATTCCCTCCCACGTGATTGCAAACTCGAACGCTAAGCCAGGCACGGAATCCTCATAGTCCGTTTCTAGGGAAAATTGCAGATGCGCGTCGTCACGATGCAACATTATGCCCGTCATCCCCGCCATCGGTGAACCCGGCAGTTTGCTGGTATCGATTCCACGAGCCACCAATTTATCAGCGAGAAGGGTCTGCACTTCCTCAGTCTTCTCAAGCGGGAGCTTGCCCATCGTTACTATGGTAACAACACCCTGTTGCCACCCGACGGTATTAGGTAACTCCATAAGAGTGTTGACAATAAAAGTGACCGACTCATCGATGAGTGGGACATGATCATCGCGCAATTGCAAGGAATCGTCGTCGATCATCATTCCCTTGCGACTATCCTTGTTGAATGCCAGAAACTTGCCTTTCGGCTCCTGACGCTCGGGAAACTCTTCACGCAAAATAGGCGCGATACTTGCCGACAGGTTCCCGTCAACAGAAATCTTCAGATCATCAAACTGAATGAGTAGAGTTTCGTAAAAACGCTTCTCGATGTTCATCTCGGTCCCTCACTATAAAGTTCCTCTGTTGGCATGATAGCACAAACGAATTTGACCCGGATCGGAATGTTGCCGGATCCCTGCACTCGATGCTCTGCACCGCTCCGCTTCACGATTGTGTTTTAGACAGTCCAGTTGCCCTTGAATGCTAGCGCTCGCGCATATGTCCCAAAGGGCATCACTGCAGAGGGGACGCCCCACCTTCGTCGTCTGCTCCATTACCAGTAGTCGCCATGTGTCCCGTTCGCCTCACTTCATCCAATATCACGTGAGCGGTTCGCATGTCGGTATGACGCCGCACTACCATTCCGATGTTGACCAGGGTCGCCCGTAGGACTTCATTTGCTTCATGGTGTCTTGCAGCCTCTGCCGCCCTTACCTTCAACCCGTCTCGTTCTGCTTGGGCGGCAGCAAGATCGCGTTCAAGGTCTCGCACTTGTTTACGTAATAGCGCGATCGTCCGCTTGGCTTCAGCTTCTCCACGCCACCGCACATGGCGTTCGCGCGGCGAACCCGGACCGTCTCGTCGAGCCCGTACGCGGTCGGCCCATTCGGGATACCGATAATACAACGTCGAAGTCGCAATACCTACCCGCCGAGCGAACTCAGTGACGGTCGGCCGATCTTGGGGATTTTTTTCGAGTTCCTCCCATACAGCTTTAATTCGGTCCGGAGTCGTGGTCGGCCTTCCCGCTTTCCTGCTCAAATTTCTTCACCTCGTTGTTATGTTCTTTCAGCGCGGAAACCACTTCAGGATATCGTCTTTGGATAGTCGTCCGCGCGACACCGACCCGCTGGCTAAATTCGACCAGGGTGACACGTTGCCGTTCCGAACGGATCCGGTCGAATTCCCGGTGCACCACATCTCGCTGCACCCGCTCTTGTTCTTCTTCAAAGGCGCGCACCTTGTCTACCCATTCGGGGTAGTAGTCATAGAGGATATTTCGATGGATTCCGGCACGACTCGCCAGGTCGCTTATCGCAATGACTCCGTCGTCCTCAACCAAGGATTGCCACGCCTGCTGAAGGAGATTGTTCATGTCGTCGTGAGCTTGTTGAGCCGCCTCTTGCCGCGCTTGGTCACAACGTTCCGCCCATTCGGGGAAATCCCTTTTAAGTACGTCAGGATTGATACGTGCTGCATGCGCCAACCGATTAAGCGAGATCGGCTCGCCTTGAGACTCTAGGGAGGTCCACGCTGCCTCCATTTGAGCGCGGAGCCGATCCAATCGATTTCGCTTGCGCTTCTCGGCGCGGTCGAGGAGTTCGCGACGCCTGTACTCGCGATTTTCGGCTTTGCGTCGTTCCAGGCCTTGCTCCCACCGTGCCCGAACGCGGGCTCCCCATTCCGGAAAGTCCTTGTAAAATAAATTCCTGTTGACCCCAGCGCGTCTGGCAAACTCTGACACCGTGGGATAGACGTCTTCATCGATCACCTGCGCCCATATGTCCTCAAGGTGCTGATAGAGTGCCTCTTCGTCCACCTTCAGGCGAAACCGCTTACTGCTGCGCACAGCCGGCTTGTAACCACTGCCGACCACGTCGCGTGACCATCCTGCTTTCCGAAGTACTGCCAGTTCATGCACTACATCAGGAAAAACCGTGGCCAAATACCCTACGGATATCCCTGCTCGTTTTGCAAACGCCTTGTTTGTGGGAACGGTCCGGCTTTCTCGGACCTGTGCCATTTGCCGGGTAATCCGCTCGGCGGCAAGTTCTCTATATTTTTTTTACTTGGCGACGATAGGCTTCTTAGGGCCAACAGTGTGTCGATCTAGGCGACCGAACCCCGCGTGGTGAGCACGTCTTGTCGCCCTGGGAATCCGTTTCTCAACGGTCGGAGGAGTTGGGGGAGACGCGATAGTGTGGTCGGGGGCCTGTCCCTGCAACAGGCTCACAATCCTCTCGTATTGAACCCGCGTCGCCTGCACGTTCGCGATAAACGGACTCGGAGCATTGTCTTGTGACCATAGCTGAGCCTGCCGTTCCAAAGTGGACAAGTCTTCTTGCATTTGTCCCACACCGCGGGGCAACAATACGGCTTCGTCGCAGGGTTGGATTTGGAGCCCTCGCCAACACAATTCGGGTTGCTTGCACGGACCGTGCTTCTGGTTGTGAGTGCAAAACCCGTATGGGGTAGCCTGGAGGTAGAGACCTTCCTCTTTCAGCATCTTTAGTCGGCCGTCGGTAATCGGCCCGACCAATACACGGTCCGGATCTAATAGCGCTTGTGCAACCTTGCCACCTGCCACCGTTTCCGCGTCCAACGCCTGTTGAATTTCCTTGATGTCTCGGTCACGCCCATGCGTGTAGACCCCCGTCATGTTTCCGCGATGGAGTAACTGCTCAACGACAGTGCCGAAACCGGCTCCTCCCAGATAGAGGCGTGCGGCAAAGGTGTGCCGACTTTGATGTGGATTAACGGTGTAATAGTATCCCTGATAGCGAATCTCGTGGCGATGAATGAAACCCGTGCGTGTCACGTTCCCCTCGTCATCATGACGCCCGTTAAGCCACAACGCGAAGGCCTTTGAAGAAATCGGTCTCACTATGCCGCCGCCCAGTGCGCCACCCTTCGATTGTGTCAGAAACACGTAGTCCAATTCCGGATCCAATTGCGCCAAATGGTCTGTCACTATAAGTGCCACGTCCAGTGCCTCCTGCACCATTTCCGCCAGCGGCTGGGGAACGAACCGCTCTTGCATTCCTTGATGGGTCTTCGTTTCCCTAAACATGATCCAAAGGCCCGCCGCCTCGCCGCCTTGGGACAACCGATATGGCTTGTCATGCTCGCTCGTGAATCGAGGCATCAGCAGGATCTGCGAAATGCGAAGAGACGTTGCGGCCATGATGCGCAGGACCTGCAGGTACAGCAATTCGGAGCCTCTGGGATTTCGCGAGCGCGGATTCTTCCATCGAGCCCAAAGTTCGGTGTGCCGCCGGCTGGCCGCCGATAGGAGTTGTTCCATAACCGAAGTGGGGATGACCCGGTCCTTCCCAGAATCGGCCTCGCCTTGGCGACGTGGTTTGACGGCGTATAACCGAGGTCGGAAGGAATAGGCCACATTGTATTGGTTCCTTACCCAGTGCGCAAACCGATCGGCCTCGCACGCCTGACGATACGCACTCTCAGGAGACGTGTCTTGCCGGAGATACTGCACAAAACCGTCGGCCGCCCCGCGGTCGAGATCCGCCAACTGGCGGACGTCGGGTTGTTGCTGGCACACGTAATCGCCCAACTTTCTCAGCATTACCAGATGTCCTTGCAACCAAGACGGACTCAGGTCCTGCCCGAGCCATGCCCAGGACAAGTATGCCTTCGCGGGCATTTTCAGCCATTCGGGAAGGCCGGAAAAATTGAGGAGATCGCCGCTTGGCGACGTCGCAACCCGTTTCGCTTGCGGTGGCAACTGCCACACATCGTCGGTATAGCGAAATTGCGCCCCCGGATACGGAGCCTGGCCGGCCTGGAAAGCTTCGGGACTTACCATGACGAGCGCCGACATTATCAGTTGTTCACCTCCTGGGCAAGCCGCCGGTGGATGTTCTGAATGTGAGCGTCCAGCATCCCCGCCCGGTGCATGTGATTTTCGTACATGCGAATTTGGCCCGTTTCCTGGGCCTTTTTGGCCAATGACACGAAGAGGTCACGTTCGTTGACAAAGTTGTCAATCTTGGATGCCATGGGGATCAATTTGGGGCAGTTGCCGCAATGGATGGCGAGATTGCAATCACCTTCGCGCTCCACATCGCGGGAACATGCGCCGTATGGGGTGGAATGATGGGGATTACGCTGCAACGTGTCGCCCACATCCACTGGCGATTCGTTGACGGGGTCAGAAATTACGGGTTCATTCCAAGCGATGGCCAAACGATTGGCATAGTAGCCGAGGGCGCGCGCAACATTGTTAGATAGAGCCTTCTTGCCTTGGCGGATGTAATACACGTGGGTGGTGTGAGAACTGCGGTGACGCATCGTCATCTGGACCAAGGTGCGGTCTTGCGTGCCGGACGCGAGAATCGACCCCAGTGTCTTCCGGCCATCTGCAAGCACTACCATACGGCGTGCGATCGGATACGTATCTCTGTACTTCCGTAATAGCTTCCTTACCCGTTTGTTGAGATGGCGGCTCCCGATAGAACGCGGGCGCGGGTACGGTTCAACAAAAAGTCGTGTGGTGCCCAGCTCTTCGCGCGCCAAGGCACCCCATGCAATGACCGCTTTCAGCAGCGTCATGGCCGGTGGGCTCGGCTCGATGTACTGGGCCTCCTTGTTGGGAGCATGAAGATGCAGACGATGGTTTTCGAAGTCGACATCCTCCACGTTCAAGGCATTGATTTCTTCTGGGCGGACGGTTTCCTCCCAGCACAAGTACGCAGCAGCGACTGCTAAGAGATCCCCGGCAGGCGGCGACAATGGGCTCCGGTGGGAGTCTCTAAACCATCGCCGCCAAGCCCACCACTCTTCCTTCAGAATGACGATCAAGCGCTCCCGCTCTTGTGACGTCCACGCGCGGCGGGCGGCTCGTTGAGTTGACAAGAGGTTGCCATCCCGAAAGTACCGCCGCAACACATTGGCGAGGCTTTCCACGTCCCGGAAATCGATGTCGCCAGCGCCCTCTATAGCTGACAATTCGAGAGCGATCTTGATACCCATCAAGTAACCGTAGCGCGACTTGAGAGAGAGTCGCTCCTCCATCCACCGGGCGAATGCGCCCCAGTGTGTTTCAGTCCAGTGAGCGTAGTCCTCGTCAGAATCGGCGAGGTAGTCGTTGAGGTGCGACAAACCGTAATAGAGCAGCATCAGAACCTGAGCGCGACGGTGAACAGCAACGAGTCGAAACAGGTCTAACCCTCTCCATGTCACGATTTCCGAGAATGGACGAAAGTCGTACCTAGCAGTTTCACGACCACCGACAGTGGCGTCGAAGGTCTCTACGGTCCACACAAGTCCGTTGCGCTTGATAGGAATGCCGTCGGGATTGTACAGCGTTTCCTGGATGTTGGCGAGACTCATTCAAAGTCCCCCCAATCCTCTGTAGTCCGACTGGTTCCTTCTGTTTTAGGAAACGCAGCATCGATGGCTTTCCGGCGCCGCTTAGTTGACACATGCTGATAGCCCAGCGTCGTGTTGTAATCTTTGTGGCCGAGCTGTTGTTGGATGGCGCGGTCCTCGACCTCGCGGTCAGCCAGAAAAGTCGCATGCGTGTGACGCATCAAGTGGGGATGAAGGCGCTTGTCGATTCCCGTCCCCCCCTCGGATTCCGGGAGGTTCATGAGATCGAACAGATGCTCGATTGCATAGGGGCTGATTGCCCGTCCTAGGCGTGCCGGCGAATGCAAGCAAAATATCCGGTTGTGGCCGTATTCCAAGGCCTGTTCGGGTCGGTAAAGGGCAACGTATTGGTTGAGCAGCGCACTGGCATCGTGGCTTAACACCACTTGCCGCTCGCCCGTTTTCACTAGTGCAGCAACGCGAAGGCTGCCGGATTGGGCGCGTTCATATTCGGCGGGATCATAGGGCACTGTGACCGTCCGGGATTCGGCGTCCCAGCCATCAATCCGCAAGGCACAGAGTTCGCGTTTTCGAACGCCCGTCGCAAAGTACACCTCAAAGATAGCCCGGTTGCGGACGCGCAGATCGGGGTCACGAGACCACCGCTGGTCGATCCACTCCCGGATGGCTTGAACCTGCGACGAGGTCAAATACTTGGGGAGTTCCTTCTTGGCTTTGGGAATCAGTTTGGCGCGGACATGATCGACATCCTCGAAGGAAATGCCACCCAGCAACCCATGTCGCTTGGGACGAGATCGGGTGCTGTTTGGGCCAAACAGAGGTTCGTCGCTCTGTTCGTCCTTGACCCATTCCAGGAACCGAATCACGGTAGCCAGGGACTGTCGATTCGTATCTGCCGATCGTCGGTTTCCGGTTTCGCTGGTTGTGTGGACACCTGCATTGAGAGCCGCCCGAAACTCAAATAGGTGAGTGCGGGTCAAAGCTGTCGTCCCGCCCGAGCCGTCGAAGTTGATACCGCAACGCTCCATCCAATGAAAGAATGGCAACAAATGATGCGCATACGCGGCTGCGGTATTGGGGCTGCCTGCATGGAATTTGTCCCATAGCCACTGGCAGGGTAGATACAGTGGTACGCCGTCCTGACAGATGCCCCTCATGCGAAAAACATGGTGGGGTTCCTCGAATTTCATCCATTCCAGTGTAATCATGACGGCGCACACCAAAACACCTGTGTCGCGAGACACCTCGTGGTATACACAAACCCTTCACTTAATATTTGCAATTATTACACTCGATTGTAAGACCTCCTCTCGTTGATCTCCAAATAATAAAGGGGAATATGTGAGTGCACATATTCCCCGATTCTTGATTCACAAGGGTTACATCCAACCCAATTATTTTACCGAGGCCACCCGGCTCAACAGAGCTTAGGTGGCGTTGCTCATGCTATCTACACAGGTAGTTTGCTGTATTGGCAATGTATCGAGTGATCACAAACTCAAAATACACAGGTACGTTCATGAGTCTCTTTCCCGCCTGGGTCCTAACGCACACTTTTCGACGCTGCCCAACCATAGCAACCTCCCCCGCAATGACGGTCCGACTTTCCCATCGACCGGGTGAATGTGCATTTCGGTGAACACCCCCCAGCACGATGGCAACCTCTTCTACCTTCGTTCGATGAACTGGTCGATTGCATCGGATGATGCGCCGCAGCCCAAAAGGGTACAGTCGGCCGCCGCCGACGTCGTGTCTTGGGAGAGGGGCGACACCCTCATAGCGCGCAGAAACCGAAGGTTCTCCGGCTCGAGAATAATCTTCGTGGGCCCGCGTCTACGCCGGCTGCTACGAAGACGCGTTTTCGTCGAGCCACTGACCTAGCCTCCGTTCGTCGAGAGGCAAGAATGGTACCTGATTTTGTTGTTCGTTTCTAAACAATCCAAGAATTTTGGTAAGCAACCGACTGTACGATGGCCGGTCGAAGCGACCGAATTGCATCGTCGCGCGTCCGGGAACAAGTTGATATTTGGAAATGAGATTCTGAGCGACAAAAGAATCATTTCGCGGTTGATGAAACGCTTTAGCGGCGACAACAGCGTCGACGTCGACAGTGACATCGGGTTGCAACGATTCTTCCCGGTGAACTCGCCCCAGGAAAATAAGCACGTGCAATAGGTCGGATATCAAAGGCGTGGTGTCAACAATCATGTCAGGTGCGTCGGTCAACTCAATCGAAGAATACACCATGGTCCCAGGTTGAATGACGGCTAACTTGTAGCCGAATAAGTTTCTGTATTGCGGGTATTCGTCCCCAGACTTGTACAGAAGTGTATCCGCATCCGGACTGGTTCTGTTGGATTCTGCAAGAATGTCCGGAACGGGTATCCATACTCCGAACCACGTTTGTCTAGTTTGCAAGTGGTCTTGAGCAAGACGATGAAGTTCCGCCAACGTATATGTAGACAGCGATTGAAGGTGAAGAGTTACCTTCCAAAGAACAAAATTGGACATCCCGTGTTGGTCCAGCAGAGACTGACCGTTGAACGCGTATGGGTCAGGACCACTGGCTGAGGCGGGAGGTGTGAGGGACGACGGCGGCTCAGTGGCTCGAATCAGTTCATCAACCACGGCAGCAATTCCGCGATCGGTAGATACGGCGACCAGATTGCCGAGCAAGGGGGAGTGCTGAATTACTTCCTCCCGGCCAATGTGGTGCCAAACAGGTAGGATGACGCCCCCGTCTCCGACCATCTGCCGGGAAAATAATCCGCCAAATTCGGCATTCGGCCACTTTTTATTGAAGAAATCAGGACTCAATACCAAGATGCCAAATCGAGAATGTGCCAACCCGTAGTCTATTTTTTGCCTTAGATCATCGCCTACCCGTAGAGCAAACTCGTCGTACCACGTGTGATACCCCCGTCGAGTGAGCTCTTCATATATTGGCCTCGCCGCACCGTCTTTGTCTTCCGATGCATGACTGATAAAGAAATCGTACCGGTCCATTCCCATCCTCCCTGAACTGCCATCAGTCGACTCTGTAGCTGTACCATGCCAATTATGACAGAAGTGGCGTCGCGCAGACGCTGGGGCGTCGACTTAAGCTAAGCTTAATGCGTCCGAACTGTTCGGTCCTCGAGTACGAGAGGCGCTTAAGGCGCTTAAGCCCCCGTTTGTTCCGTAAGGAGTTATTGGCCCAACGTCGTATGGGCGCCATC
>JAJZAV010000118.1 GCA_021799255.1 Bacillota bacterium | reverse complement strand
GAATAGCGGTCTGCCGGACGCTAATGCTGGCGATGTCAGCGGAATAGCGGTCTGCCGGAGTCTAATGCTGGCGATGTCAGCGGAATAGCGGTCTGCCGGCCGCTAATGCTGGCGATGTCAGCGGAATAGCGGTCTGCCGGACGCTAATGCTGGCGATGTCAGCGGAATAGCGGTCTGCCGGAGTCTAATGCTGGCGATGTCAGCGGAATAGCGGTCTGCCGGACGCTAATGTAGGCGATGTCAGCGGAATAGCGGTCTGCTGGACGCTAATGTAGGCGATGTCAGCGGAATAGCGGTCTGCTGGACGCTAATGTAGGCGATGTCAGCGGAATAGCGGTCTGCCGGACGCCAATGTAGGCGATGTCAGCGGAATAGCGGTCTGTCGGACGCTAATGCTGGCAACGCCAACGGAATAGCGGTCTGCCGGACGCCAATGTAGGCGATGTCAGCGGAATAGCGGTCTGCCGGACGCTAATGTAGGCGATGTCGGCGGAATAGCGGTCTGCCGGAGTCTAATGCTGGCAACGCCAACGGAATAGCGGTCTGCCGGCCGCTAGCCTCAACGCGCCGGAGTCTCGGCCCAGTCCCGGTCCCGGCTCGAGTCCCAGTCTGTTGCAGGTTCTATTCGATGCCCCCAACCTCGCCGGCCATATTCAAACCTAACCCTGCACCCTTTCTGCATGTCATTTTGGCGGACTCCTTGTTGACTTCAGTGTATCATGTGTTATGATACACTCAATTCACATGATACTCATTTATTCAATTCACCTCTGCTTTCTAAGGTGTTGGGGTGGGAGGTGGAATCTTGGATGAACGCAAAGTGGGAGCACTCTCCTTCCGGTTGGACCTCAGTCAACCCATCTACGAGCAAATCCTGGAACAAATGAGCGGTGCGGTCGTAAGGGGGGAGATTGCGTTGGGAGAGAAGATTCCGTCGGTGCGCGAGATGGCGCAAGCATTGAAGGTAACGCCAAATACGGTGATGCACGCGTATCAGGAGATGGAGCGCAACGGTTTGACCGAAACGAGGCGGGGTCAAGGCACGTTCATCACGACGTCGCAGACTCGAGTCGAAGAGTTCAAGGCAGACCTGGCCACCAGATTGGTAGACGAATTCCTGACGAAAATGAGGGACCTCGGTTATTCGCTTGAGGACGTCCGACTGAGATTGACCCACGGGTCGACGGCAAACGCTGCCCCATCAGGTGTCGGTACCGATAACGCCCCCCCATCAGGTGTCGGTACCGATGTCGAAGACGATACGAAGGTTGAAAAGGGAGGAGCGTCGAGATGACGACAAACTCGTCTGATTTTGGACCTACCAACCCCCCGGCCTCAATGAATTCCGTCGGGCCCCCTGCTGGCGTGCCTGACTCCGCGGCGTTCCGATCCGCTGGGCCCCCTGCTCGCATGCCGGACCCGGCCGTGGTCCCACCCACGGGGCAGTCCGCTGGGCCTGGGGCCGAATCCGAGCCGGCAGTCTCGTTGCAGGGCGTCACGAAGCGGTATGGCGACAAGTACGCGATCCGTGACATGAACCTGAAGCTCCCGAGGGGGAGGGTGGTTGGGGTGCTTGGGCCGAACGGATCGGGAAAATCCACGATGTTTCGGATGCTGATGGGACTTAGCAGACCAGACGTGGGGGAAGTCAAGGTGCTGGGGAGAAATCCGGGCTGGGAGGCGAATGGAAGCATCGCTTATCTGCCGGACAGAGCCCGGTGGTATGCGGACCACACCGTGATGCGCGCGTTCACGTGGGCCCAGTCGCTGCTTCCGGGATTCAATCTTGACAGTGCACTTCGCTTGGCCAAATTCATGAACATTGACCTGGACATGCGGGCTAGTGCCATGTCTCGCGGGCAAGAGGCTAGGCTGATGCTGATATTGTGCATCGCGAGATCGGTTCCCTTGTTCCTCTTAGACGAGCCGTTCTCCGGAATTGATGTGATGTCGCGCGAACGAATTATCGAAGGGCTCATCGAGCACATGAGCGAATCAGAGCGCACCGTGCTCATCAGCACGCACGAGATCCAAGAGGCCGAGTCGCTCTTCGACACCGTCGTGTTCCTGCAGGATGGCGGGGTTGTCCTCGCGGGAGATGCCGATGAGTTGCGCGCCGAGTATGGTTCTATGTACGCCACCATGCAGAAGCTGTATCGCGGATAGGAGGGAGCCCTAGTGACGACCAACGATTGGCAAGTGGAACCGGCTCGACCTCCCGGGATGTTTTGGGCTCTGATCCGACACGATATCAAGCTGCGCAGACGTCGTGGGGTCGTGTTGCCCAGGCGCTGGAGGATGGCGTATGCCATCGCGGCCTTCGTGATACTCATGGTCTCCGTGACGCTGGAGGGCCCCAAGGCCCATTTCTACTTGAATGCCGTGTGGTACTTCACCTTTGGTTATCCGTTTATGACCCTCGGCATCTCGGCGGGGCGCATCAAGCGGGAATGGCGAAACGGTACCTCGGGATGGTGGATGTCCTTGTCCATGCCCCGGTGGCAGTTGGTACTGGCGAAAGCCATCTCGTCGTTCATCCGTGCGCTCATGATCTACGCTGGCACCTACTTGGCCGTGAGCATTCTCGGAGCGTACACCCTCGTACTCCGAGGTACGTTCAACGCGCAAACCATGGGTCAGTTTCTGCTGCAGGGACTGGAATGGAACGGACTGCTCGTCGGCGCAGCCCCGTTCATGATTGCGTTCGGTGTGCTGCTGGCCATCCTCTCCTCTTCGAGCGCAAGGCCGCTCGCGCCGTTGATGTGGGTCGTGATTGGCGGACTTTGGTGGGGCATCTTCCCCATCGCCGGGGCGTCAAACTGGTTTGCCGTCCACGGCAGTGGTCAATCGGCCGCCATCACCATCACTCCCGCGGTGTTCCCCGCCATCTTCGGCAGTTGGGTACTCGCAAGCATTTGCTTGTTCCTGTCCATTTACCTGATGCGGCGATTCGTCGACATCTCGCAAGCCTGACGCATTGCCGCTGGCCGTTCCCAGCCCGGTCATCCCCGGCATCACGATGCCGACGCAAAGGAAAGGAGGCTTACGCCTTGGAAGCGGTACTTGAGGTGCAAGACCTGACAAAGTCGTACGGCGGTTCACAAGCTCTGAAGGGCCTCACGTTTTCTGTGCGGCAAGGGGCCTGCTTCGGACTTCTCGGGCCCAATGGGGCGGGCAAGTCTACGACGATGAAGATCATCACCGGGATTGTCGAGGCGGACGGAGGATCCGTTCGCATTCTAGGCAAGTCCATCAAAAAGGATGGCCGGCAAGTCCGAAAATTCGTCGGCTACGTTCCTCAGAACATCACCTTGTACGAAAAGCTTTCGGCCCGAGACAATCTCGCGTTTTTTGGCCAGATGTACGGACTGCAGAGCAAGGAACTCGATTTTCGAATTGACGAAGTCCTGCAGCAAATCGGTCTCTTCAACCGCCAAAGAGAGCCCGTGGAGAAGTTCTCGGGTGGGATGAAGCGTCGGGTGAACATAGCGGTGGCGATGCTTCACCGGCCAAAGCTCCTCATCCTCGACGAGCCGACCGTCGGTATCGATCCCCAGTCCCGCAATCACATCTTCGAGCTGATCAATTCCCTCAAGGAAGAGGGAGTGACCGTCGTGTACTCGACGCACTACATGGAAGAGGTCGAGGCCTTGTGCGACGATGTGGCGATTGTCGATCACGGTGATCTCATCGCACACGGGTCCCTTGCCGATGTCCTTTCCCGCTTCGGCCACAGCGTGGTCTACGTCGAGTCCCCGGGTTTCGAGGCCTTAGTTCCCGAAGTGATGGGCGGCAGTGTGTCGAGACAGGGTGCAGGATGGATCATTGACTGCGAGTCGCCGGTGAACACCATGAAGGGCATTTTGGACCTTGCTGCGGCCAGAAGCGTGGAAATCTCCACGATGGGCATCCGAAGGCCGTCGCTCGAGTCCGTGTTTTTATCGCTAACGGGGACGAGTTTGCGGGACTAGCAACCCGGACGAAGGGAGGTTCAATCCATGGCAAGCATCATCCGGAAGGAACTCAAATTGCTCATCAAGGGCAAGGGAAACTTCTTCTTTCTCATCCTGATGCCGATGCTGTTCATCGCTCTGTTTGGGGCCGTGTTCTCCGGACTCGGGAACTCGACGGTTGCCATCGACTACGTGAACCAGGACAACACTGCCCTTACGAGGACTTTCCTGCACGACGTGGGAAGCATTAAGGGATTTGCACTCCAAGAGGAACCCGCGTCGTCGCTCGCGAGTCAGATCCAAAAGGTGAAGGACGGAAAGACGGCATCGCTCCTCGTGATTCCGAAAGGATTTGGCGCCCGCCTAGAGTCTGGCGACGGATCCGCGGCGCTCAGGCTGTACGTGGATCCGACGTCCGACTCGGTTAGCGGTCCCATCGAATCCGCCCTAAACGGTGTCGCGAATGCGTACCGAATGAAGCGCATCGCGTCCGTCCTTGTTGCTGCGGGAAGATCGCCAAACCAGATTGGGCAGATCCTGCGTTCGCCCATCGCCATCCATACCGTGTCAGTCTCGGGCAGCGGGATGACGATGTTGGATCAGGTGGTCCCCGGCTACACGGTAATGTTTGTCTTCTTCATCATTCTCAGCATGATGCGAAGCTTCCTCGGCGAGAAGGAATCGGGCATGCTGTCGCGCCTTCGCACCACGTCGCTGCGCCCGTGGCACTACCTCATCGGGATGTGGATCCCGGCCATCATTGCCGTGCTCATTCAGTGCGTCATTTTGCTAGCGTTTGGACATTTTGTGTTTGGTATTCACCTTGGCGACTTGACGGCCATCGCGTTGCTCGTCATCAGCCTTGCCATTTGTGGAACAGGGATAGGGTTAGCCATCTCGCTTCTCGTCCGTGGGGAAAACCAGGGGCGGGGCATCACCATGCTGATTGCCATGGGGGGCGCGGCACTCGGAGGCCTCTGGGTTCCCTCTCAACTCATGCCTCCCATCGTGCAGACCATCGGGCGATTCACCCCACAGTACTGGGCACAGCAAGGCTTTCAAGACGTCATGCTCCGCGGGGGACACGTGGGTTCGACGTGGCAGATGATGGCGGTTTTGCTCGCCTTTCGCGTGATTGGCCTCATGGTTGCGTTGCTGCGTTTCCGGAGTTTCATGCGCACTGCCACGAATTAGTAGCGGCGGTTGACGAATTTGGTCCAATTGACACAACGTCGCTAGTCGTGACGGGCCTGCCGCGCTCCTTCTCTCAGCTCTATGATGGAGTCAAAAGAGAGAGTGGAAAGAAGGCAGAATCGTGAACACCCTGTCGATGTCCGGTATCATTATTCGTTTTGTGCTCGGAGGGGGCGCGGTAGCGGGAAGTTCGATTGTGGCTGGTAGACTAGGGGGAAAGTTTGGTGGAATATTCGCCTCGTTTCCCGCTGTCTTTCTAGCCGCTCTTCTCACGCTGCGCCTCGGTAGTTATGGGCAAACGCTCCTAAATCAGTCGCTGTCTCTTTCGAAAGGTGCGCTCGTCGGCATGATTGCCGATATCGTGTGTGCTGTGATGGCCGGGTACTTGTGCACTAGGCTCGGATGGAGGCAAGGATTAACCTATTCCGTCGGTACGTGGCTAGCGCTCTCATGTGTCGCCGTTGCCGTAACGCACGCGTGATCTCAGGCTGCGATGAAGCATCACAGAAAGGGATGTTCGATAAATGGATAAAAAAGGATTGTTGCTTCGATTCCTGTTTGGGGGAGGAGCCGTTGTGGTCAGCTACGTCGTGTCCGTTTTACTGCCCTGGAAAGAGTTCGGTGGGATATTTGCCGCATTCCCGGCCGTGATGGTCGTGTCTGTGATGATGATGGCCCTGCGGGACGGAAGCGAAAAGGCGGCTCAGACCGCTCAGGGTGCCGTGTTTGGAATGATAGGGTGCGCTGTCAGCGTGCTCGTCGTCCTGCTGTCCATCCGGTATTCGCATAACTGGTGGCTCTCCGTCGTCCTCGGACTGGTTGCTTGGTACTTAACCGCTGTCTTCACCTACAGGCTGTCGAGAGCCCATCGGTCGGGAGTGACGACGCGGGCGCGTCACTCCCGGTTACCACTTCCTCGTCACTAAGTCGAGATAGAGGGATGTCTGTGTGTTCGACCGTGAATCGTGATCGAACACATTCCAGACTGTAATTAACAGAATATTCTGTACTAAAATATGTAAATAAACATGACGGGTGTGTGCGTTTACACTTACATTAGTTACCTTGGAAAGTGAATTTGTTAAATTACATGACGTATGGGATTGAAATAAGCTGTCATCGCCTATAGGATAAGGGTAATAACCGTTAAGGAGTGAGGGACCATGTCGAGTCGGATTGTCTCAAGAACAGAACAAGTTGCGACCGGGAAATTGCAACGAACGCTGGGCCTCATGGATCTCACCTTCCTGGGTCTCGGGGCTATCATTGGCTCCGGCTGGCTATTTGCCTCCCAAAATGCGGCCGTCATCGCGGGACCATCGGCGTGGATTGCTTGGGTCATCGGAGCCGTAGCCATCATGCTTATCGGTCTGGTGTACGCGGAGCTCGGCGGTGCACTCCCGAGAGCTGGGGGAATCATCCGTTATCCCGATTACTCTCACGGTCCGATGGTCGGGTATCTGATGGGGTTTGCGGCTTTGATTGCCTATTCGAGCGTGGCGGGCATCGAAGCAGAGGCCATGCGGCAATACGCGCAGACCTGGTGGCCGCAGCTAGCGAGTTCGGCGTCAAATTCCAGTCAACCGAGCGTGCTGGGATGGTTCGTACAACTTGCGCTGTTATTTTTGTTTTTCTTGCTCAATTACTGGAGCGTCGAAATTTTCGGAAAAGTCAATTCTTTCGTAACCGCCATCAAATTTATCGTTCCTCTTCTCACGCTCGTCGTTCTCTTCACACGGTTTCACGGAGCGAACTTTGCGTCTCACGGATTTGCACCTGGCGGGTTCACTGGGATTGAATCGGCGGTTTCTACCGCTGGCATCATTTTCGCCTTCCTCGGATTTCGTCAGGCCGTGGACTTCGCCGGTGAGGCGAAAAACCCCAGTCGGACCGTGCCCATAGCCATTGTATTAGCCATCTCCCTGGCGGCCATTATGTACGTGCTGCTGCAGTTGTGCTTCATCGGGGCCGTGCCTGTCAAGGCTCTATCAGGTGGTTGGTCCGCCGTCAACTACAGTTCGCCGTTCGCAAATCTCGCGAGTGCTCTGGGTCTCGCGTGGCTTGCCAACCTCCTGTTCGCCGACGCTGTTCTCTCTCCTAGCGGAACAGGAAATATATACCTTTCATCGACCTCGCGCGTGATTTTCGCGTGGGCCCGAACGGGCACGTTCTTTCGTGTGTTTGGGCGTTTGCGTCCAGGTGTGACCGTGCCGCGTCCGGCCCTCATTCTCACCTTCTTCCTGGCCGTGTTTTGGACCCTTCCCTTTCCGACCTGGGGAGCACTGGTTGGCGTCGTCTCGTCCGCAACCGTCATGACGTACATCATCGGTCCCATATCCCTCTCGGCCCTGCGCCGGACGGACCCTGAATTGCCACGCCCCTTCCGCCTAGGTGGTGCCCGGGTCATTGCGCCCATCGCGTTTGTGGTTGCTTCCCTCATCATTTACTGGAGCGGATGGAAAATTGATGGGTGGCTCATCGGCGTTCAACTGTTCATGTGGCTGGTGTACCTGGTTCTGCACTCAATCAACAAGAATCTGTTCCCCGACTCGGTTTCGTTCGGGCAAGCCGTAAAGTCAAGCGTGTGGCTCATCGTGTATTTCGTCGTCATGCTCTTGATTTCCAAATTCGGCTCTACGGCCTTCGGCGGAACGGGAGCCCTTAAGACTCCGCTGGATCAAATCATCGTCATCATCATTTCCCTAGTAGCGTACTACTGGGGCGTGGCGTCAGCTTTACCCAAATCTAACATCACGGAGGAAGACGTTGAAGACAACTCGGAATTGAAACTGGGAACCTATTAAATCTGGCACGGAGAATAGGAGGAAATCGGGATTGGCGAAACATAATTGCCAATCCCGATTTTTCGCATTGCGCTCACTCACTCCGGTGCGATACGATGAGACTGTAATCGATTACACATGCGAGGAGTGTTCGCATTGAACGTGCTATTTATTGGGGGGACAGGACTCATTAGTCAAGCCGTCTCCCGTCTTGTTGTGGAAAGAGGTTTTAAACTGTATCTATTGAACCGTGGCCAGCATCCTTCGTTTGCGCCCGCAGGTGCCAAGGTGATCCACGGAGACATTCGGGACGAACAGGCAGTCAGAGAGACGCTTTCCGATAAAAGATTCGATGTCGTGGTAGACTGGGTTGCGTTCACTCCGGAGCACGCAAAGGCTGACATTCGACTGTTCCAGGGAAAGACGGACCAATACGTCTACATCAGCAGCGCATCGGCATACCAAAAGCCGCCGTCACACTACTTGATCACGGAATCCACGCCGCTCGCAAATCCGTACTGGCAATATTCGCGAGACAAAATCGCCTCGGAAGAACTGCTCATGGAAGCCTACCGAAACGACGGGTTCCCCGTTACTATCGTTCGGCCCTCGTTCACGTACGGTGACACGATGATTCCGGCCGCCCTCAACAGTTGGAGTCACCCATGGTCGCTCGTTCACCGAATGCGCCAGGGGAAGAAGATTCTGGTCCACGGAGACGGGACATCCCTCTGGACCATGACGCACAATACGGACTTCGCGAAAGGGTTCGTCGGACTTCTGGGGAATCAACAAGCATTGGGAAACGCATTTCATATTACATCGGCCGAAGTGCTAACGTGGGATCAGATTTATCAGGCCATCGGCAAAGCCGCGGGGGTCAACCCCACTCTTGTCCATGTGCCGTCGGAGTTCTTGGTGAAATGCAACCCGGACTACGAAGGGGGCTTACTCGGGGACAAATCGGCGAGTGCCGTTTTCGACAACACGAAGATCAAACGCTTCGTACCTGAATACCACGCAAGCGTTTCGTTCCTTCAGGGTATGCAAAAAACGCTGGCTTGGTTTGAGGCACATCCAGAGCGCTGCACGGTTGATGAAGCATGGGATAATGAAATGGATGAAATTCTGGCGGCTTACGAGTCGGCATTGCCCAAGAGACCGATTCGATAATCGAAAGGGGCTGGACACGGTGGAAACGATGAAAGCGCTCGTGGTTCATTCTCCTCATCACGCGTCTGTGGAAGAGGTGCCCGTTCCCATACCGGGAGAGGGTGAAGTGGTGATTCGGGTCAAGGCCTGTGGGATTTGCGGAACTGACTACCACATCTTCGAAGGCGCTTTCCTTTCGCCGTATCCCATCATCCCGGGACACGAGTTCGCGGGCGTCGTCAGCGAGGTTGGACCCGGGGTCACCACTTTTGCGAAAGGGGACAGGGTCACCGCAGATCCGACCCTGTATTGCGGAGAGTGCGAATATTGCCTCACGAAACGAGTGAATCACTGCAAGCGGTGGGGAGCGCTCGGGAACACGACGGCCGGTTCCCTGGCGGAGTACGTCAAGGTTCCGGCGAGAAACGTCGTTCGGCTACCCTACACGATGTCGTTTGCCCAGGGCGCCTTTGTCGAGCCCGTAGCGTGCGTGGTCCACGGGATGAATCGCTTGCAAGTGCAAGCCTGCGACACCGTGCTGCTTTTTGGAGCCGGGGCCATGGGCTTGCAGCTCGTTCAGGCCATCGCGAGAAGCGGAGCCGCCGATCTCGTTGTGGTGGACGTGGCTTCCGACAAACTGGACTGGGCGAAAAGACTCGGCGCGACTCGATGCGTCCTTTCGCAAGACGTGGGTACCGAGCTCGGCAGAGACTACCCCGACGGTTTCGACATTGTGGTGGACGCCACGGGCATTCCGGCGGTCATCGAGCAGGCTTTCGACTACATGGGAAAGACCGCAAAGTTCCTACAGTTTGGTGTCGCGCCGAAGGACTCGTCGATTTCCATGAGTCCCTTCACCATCTACAACAAGGATTGGACCATCTTGGGCTCCATGGCCGTCAACAACACGTTTCTGCCGGCACTGCGGTGGGTGAGAGAAGGGCGCATCAAGGTGGATGAACTGGTTACGCATCGCGTGAAGTTGGATGAGGTGCCAGATCTGTTAGCGAAACCGAAAGCATCGGCCATGCTTAAGGCGCAAGTGGTGTTTTAGATCTTCAATGTGCGGGTAAGATGCGCGGCATTGCAAGAGATTGAGGCAGTCCTCTTCGTATCGCGCGTGCGTATTTCAAACCCTCGTACTTCTTTGTAATACCGTGATGGAGCGGATGTTTGCGCGCGATGCCCAGGTGGTTCGCGATGGTGCCCTCAAGGCCATCCGTGCGGATGGAATCTTGAAGCGTGGGAACTTCCGGGTCTTTTGCGTGATCGAACAACAAAGCGGCTGCAATGACGGAAGTGAGATTCGGAACATCAAGACCCTGCTGATACGCCTCGAGCGCTGGGCGAATCAATCGTTCTTCCGGTGATAATTTGCGCAGCGGGCAGCGTCCGACCCTCTCGACGTGGTCTGTTAGGTGGGTGTTGGAGAACCGCTTCAGGATGCGCGAGATGTATTTCTGGTGCTGCTGGCGGTTTAGCTGGTACCTGCGGATGAGGAGGTTGCCCGTCTCGTACATAACCATGCGGACCTTGTCGTGCAACATCTTGTCGCCCATCACTTGCTGGATGGTTTGGTAACCCTTCAAGTAGCCGTAGTTCGCGGCGCTGCAGTGTCCTGTGTTCACCGTGTACAGCTTGCGTTCGATGTATGGATCCAGGCTGTCGACGTACTGCACGCCGTGGATGATCGGCATTTTGCCAAGCTTGCGGGTGCGTTCTACAATCCATTCGTAAAATGGCTCCACTCCCGCCAGAGGATCCTCGTCGTGGAAGTCGGGTACGATTCTATGGATGCAACTTAGCGGATGAGCTCCTGTTCCTCGGATAACAGGCTGTGAAAGTCAATTTCGTCCAGGGAATCAGCCATGCGATGAACTTTCTCAAAGGGCAGTAACCTGGTGATGCGGTTAGGGGCGACGACACACTTGAGGCCGGCCGCTACCGCCGCTTTCGATCCGTTCGGCGAGTCCTCGACAGCAATCGCCTCCTCGGGTTTGACCGACAGGCATTCGAGCGCCTGAATGTACAGTTCCGGGTCTGGCTTGACCTTTTTCACGTGATCCGCGGTGCGCATGCACTCGAAGTAGCCTTCAATGCCAAGTTGCTTCAAAAATTTGCGCACCCACCGCTCGTTGGAACTCGACGCGAGGCCGATGCGTAGACTGCTGTCCTTTGCACTGTCGAGGAAGTAGCGGATACCCGGGCGCATCTGTTCCGCTTCCATGAGTTCGGTGTGGCGGCGCTGAACCCGTTCGCGCAGCGCAG
>JAJZAV010000117.1 GCA_021799255.1 Bacillota bacterium | reverse complement strand
CGATCTAAGCGGGAAGCCCTCACGACGGTATCCGAGGCAAGCAGTCCTCTCGAACTCATCCGCACGACACCAATCGTCGAAGAGAATGGAGTATCCTCATGACAGCATCTAGGCCGTGGTCCAAGCATGAAATCATTCAACACGCGCTCGTATTCGTGTGCCTCGTCGTGGTATATCCCCTCGTCCTGGTCAAGAACTTTCGCAACTACGATACCGACAGCTTCTGGCAAATTACGCTTGGACGGTACATTCTACAGACAGGTCACATTCCCACGCACGCTGTGTTCTCCTACCTCGGTAACCTTCCATACATATCGCAAGAGGCTGGATTCCAAATCATTGCTGGTCTTTTTTACAACTGGATGGGCTGGGACGGACTACGGCTCATCTTCGTCATTTGTCTCTTCTTCGTCATCTGGGGGCTGTATCAACTCATACTGCTATCCCGGTCCGACCTTGGTCTTGATGGTTTCCCCATCATTGGACACCTTCTCGTGCTGGTAATCGTGATGTTCATTAGCCAATATTATGTGTTTCGACCCCAAATGCTATCGACTCCGTTTGTGATTTGGTTCGTCATCTTTGGACGCAGATTCGGTGCGAATCCACGGCCAAAGCGAATGCTTCCGCTCGTGGCCATATCTTGGATTGTTGCGAATGTCCACGCGGGGGTATGGCCGATTTTACCCGTGTTTTTCATGGTGGAACTCATTGCGTCTATTCGTAGTCGCAGGCTAAACGTCTGGTTCTTCGTAACCGTCGTACTGATGATAGCCGTTGCTCTGTTGAACCCAGGGGGATGGACAAACATCACATATTTCTTCCATATCACGTCGCACCAGGCGTATGCCCTGATTCAGGAGTGGCAGCCTGTGAACTATCTTGAGTTCAAGCCGATGCTGATTGTGTTTCTCGTATTTATTGCTTCGCTCGTTACCACGCGCTCCATGTCTTGGTTTCGGCTGGGGTTTGCGCTGTGCATCACCGCGCTCGGCGTAAGTACCTACAAACTCTGGCTTTACTTCGCGCTCTTCGTGATCTATTTTGTTCGCCTGCCAAATTCGCCGCGACAGTCCTTGCGTAAAGGCTCCACACTAGTCATCGTTGCGCTGTCCCTTGCCATTACCCTGGCGGTGGGATTCTACGGCAGGTATCCCATTCCCGACGGCCCCAACGGGTTTCCTGTCGACGAGATGAACTATATCTTGAAACACAACGCGCATCCGAAGGTGCTTGCCCCGTACGGAGTCGGCGGATACATCATCTTCCGAGGTGGATACGACTTCGTCGACGGTCGGTTCGATCCGTTCATTTCCAAAGCCAGCACACTCACTTCCTACCGTGGTCTGACCGCAGTCGACGAAGAACTCGACATTTTCGCGGGAAACATGACTGTGCTCACCTACGAAATCAAAGAGAACCGTCCCGATTACATCATCGTTCCGATAGACACGACAAAGATACCCGGAGTGCTTTATCAAGAGATGACGCAACACTACGGGCGTCCGAACTACCAAGGGCCATATGGGTACGTGTGGAATCTCTCCAAAACGGCGAGTGCGACGTCGTGAGGCGTCATTCACCTGATGGTCACAGCGAAATGGTGAGCCGACTTCCCACAGAGAGTCCGTGTTCGTCTACCGTTCCTGGGTAACACTCAAGAACCGAATCGCCGTCGAAAACCACTTTCGAAAACGTCCACGGCTTCATCCGGCTGACAACGTGAACAATCTCGCCCTGTTTGGAGAGAAAGAGGACATCAATCGGCAAAAGCATGAAGCAACAGTGAATGGCGCGGCAATTCGGGATGAGTAGACCGTCGCCTTTCTGCAACGAACGGTTCATCATCCAGCCCTTAAACTTGTCAAAGTGACTAGCCGCGACATCGAGCCGTTCAACCACAGTCCGCCCCTTCTCATCCAACACTCGTCCCAACGTCCCACTCGCCCCCATCGTTCGCGTCGATACTTCCTCGTTCGACGCTGCGAGGAAGATTCCTCCACGACGATATGGCCTCCAATCGGTCCGTCGAAATAAAAGCCCATTCGGTACTGTCCTCTTGCAACCGCCGACTTGCTTGCCGTCTTTTGGGACTCGGGCTATGATTTTCGTATTGTTTCCATTTAGGAGGAGTTCCATGGTACCGCTCAAGCGTTCTTCGGTGGTTGATGATTTTTACGGAACCCAAGTTGCCGATCCGTTTCGATGGTTGGAGGACCCAACGGACCCAGATACCATCCAATTTATGAAAAGCAGTCGGGAACGCACCGAGGCGTTTCTTCGAAATCTGCCACATCGTGAAAAGATTCGAGACAAACTCGTACGGCGCTACGATTATCCGAAAATCTCCGTGCCAAAAGTGGCTAACGGGCTGTTCTTCTTCCTAAAAAACGAAGGACTCTGGAACCAACCTGCGATTTTCGTTCAGGAAGGATTCGACGGTGCAGAACGAATGTTGTTTAATCCCAACCTGCTTACCGCCGACGGGACCATCGCCGTCATGAACTTCGCTCCGTCTCCGGATGGACAACACGTTGCCATCGCCCTCTCGGAAAGTGGAAGCGACCGGCAGGTGGTCCATGTCGTCGACGTACTCTCGGGTAATCTGCAGACCGACAAACTTTTGTGGTGCAAGTTTACCAACCTGTCGTGGACGAAGGACAGCGAGGGATTCTTCTATTCGCGCTTCCCACAGCCAGGCACGGTCCCGGCAGAAGACGAGAACAACTACAATCAAATTCTCTACCATCGACTCGGCGATTCCCAACAAAACGACATCCTGTGCTGTGCGTATCCGGAAGAGAAAACCCTCCACTTTGATGCCGTCATGTCGGACGACAAGAATTATCTGTTCATTCATGCGGCAACGGGCACCGACACCAGAAATCGCCTGTGGTACTTGGATCTGAAAGACGGAGCACGAGAATCCATGCCGGTGATTCGCCTCATCGACAATCCCGACGCAGAGTATTCATTCGTCGGTGTGGCGGACCGCAAGGTCTACTTGAAGACCGATAAAGACGCGCCAAACGGGCGCATTGTCAGCGTTGCGCTGGACGCAGAGGTCGTCAGGCTCGCAAAGTCTCCGGATGGCGGACTCATCGAAGTCGTTTCGGAAAGCAAGAACGTGCTGGAATTCGCGAAGATTGTGCACGAAGAACTGCTCGTTCTCTCGCTAGTGGATGCTCATCATCAACTCATCCGCCACTCCCTTGCAGGAACGGTGATTGGCTCCGTCGCGCTGCCCACCATCGGCAGCATCGATGCTTTGTTTGGACAGCAGGAGGCTGACTCGCTTTACTTTCGGTTCACATCCTTTCTCTACCCGCCGACCGTGTTTCGGTTTCGATACGACGTTGAGAAACTCGACAAGTTTCACGGAGGTTCTTCGCAGCCCGATACGACCGAATTCATCACGGAATTGATGTTCGCAAAGTCCAAGGACGAAACGCTCGTTCCACTTTTCGTGACTCACCGTAGAGACCTGAAGAGAGATGGGCAAAACCCCACATTGCTATACGGCTACGGTGGATTTCGTTCTAACACTACGCCTTGGTACTCACCGTCCAACATGGCGTTCGTCGAGGCGGGCGGGGTTTTCGTCGCTGCTGTCATTCGGGGAGGCCTTGAATACGGAGAGCAGTGGCACGAGGCGGGCATGCTCCACAACAAGCAAAACGTGTTTGACGATTTCATCTCGGCCGCACAGTATCTGATTGCGCAAAAGTTCACATCGGCCGCACGCCTCGGCATCATGGGCGGAAGCAACGGCGGACTGCTGGTTGCCGCCTGTATGCTGCAACGGCCGGAATTGTTCGGGGCCGTAATTTGTATGGTTCCGGTCACCGACATGCTTCGCTACCACAGGTTTACCGTGGGCCACTTTTGGACGGTGGAATACGGGAATGCCGACGCCAGCCGAGAAGAGTTCGAGACGCTGTACGGCTACTCCCCGCTCCACAACGTGAGGGAAGGAGCGAAGTATCCACCGATACTCATCACGACGGGAGACACGGACGACAGGGTCGTTCCGGCCCACGCCATGAAGTTTGCGGCCACCTTGCAGACCAAGAGTGGCACCGACAACGTGGTCCACCTTCGAGTAGAAACGCGCGCGGGACACGGAGCCGGAAAGCCTACGACGAAGATCATCGAGGAGCAGACCGATATTCAAGCGTTCCTGTTCCACGCGTTCGGCCTGCCCGTAGACCACCCGCAGTCGTAAGGACGGATTCATTGCCCTCTTTTGCACCAAAACTCCGCGCACCGTCGTCTACCTTGCAAGGAAGTCGTAAGGCGGTGACGGACATCGAATCATTGGTTGCGCTGGATCCGGATGAATGGATCCGTGAGAGACGAGGCCCTGAAGCGGATAGAATCCGACGGGTTGTGGACGGCAATCTTGAGCCTTCGGACCGCCGACAGAGCCGTCCTTATTCTGCGGGCGAGAGAAGCGCTTGAGTTTCGGGACATCGCGAGAATATTGAGGATTCGGGAGGGGACGGCGAGATCGCGATATCGGCGAGCTCTACTGCGCCTGAGAGAACTTTTGCCAGAAGGAAGGGACGAAGGATGAAGGACGAAGAGGACCTTATCCGCCGCATAGAGGCACTTCCGGCTCTGCCTCCCCCTCCTGAGGTGCTTGAGCGGCTACGGGCACAGCAACCCTCTTCCTCTCCCCGTGCGAGGCGCCGTAGACCGGTTCGGCGGATTCTCGCAGAGACGGTCTCCGTGGCCTGTTGCCTCGTTCTAGTAGACGGCGTCATTTGGTACGCACGGAGTGACTCAAAAAGAAACCTACCATCGATTGTGATGACTACGTACACAACGCTGCCGTCCGATTCTGCTCGTTATCAGGCACAGTATTACGTGACGGAGACCGGAGCCGCGAAAGGCTCGCAAAAAGACGCACAGTTTCGGTTGCGCGTCAATTCGTGGGGCACTCATGCTATCTATGTCGGCGTGACTTCAGATGTCTCGTCCGCCATTACAACCATTAGCGTGGATCAACCGTTTCAAAGCGGGACATCCAACGGTTCGGCTGTGGGCACAAAAACGTCCGTCGGTCAAATTTTGCAACCCACAGCGCCACCCGCACAGGACGAGTCCGCAGAATTTGCTGCCGTAAACTCCTTCTTGACTCGACACGGATATTCTACTGTGGGATTCATGCAATACGTGAACCAAAAGTTCCACAAGTACGCGGTGTTGCAAGGTTTCTTCACGTCGACGGAGGCCGTCCCACTCAACGACTGGCGCCTCGTCATGGCCGATGTGAAACTGAACGCGAATCACAGAGCTGTCCTAAAATGGGTTAAGCTCATACCTCCACAACAGAACCGGACGCTACTCTCGGCAGTTAAGGCGACCGTGAATCCCGAATACAGGAACGTTCGACTTCTCTGGGATGAGACCGTGGGCCAGTACGCGTTCGGACTCGCTACCTACGAGTTTCGTGGCTCTTCCTACGTGCTACCCTTTATGGAAAAACGCGAGCGGAATTCCACGTGGATCCTTATGGAACAAGGAGTCGACGACCAAGCCGTGACCCCGTACCTCCGACGTCACTTCAACGTTTATCAAATGGGGGGAGGCGGCACCGTCTCGAACCCCATGCAGAGCTACCTTTGGCAAACAGGACTAGTGTTCAACCCCGCCATCGTCAAGGTAAAGTTACTGTTGTCGAATGGGCAAACCGTTGTGGTGCCCGTGAGAAACGGGGCCTTCGGCTACGCGCCGCCGTTACAGGCCGGAGGGAAAGCCGAACTCGTAGTGCGGAGCATCACCGCTTACAATGCCGCCGGACGCGTGATTCCGTCGATGAAGAAATAATGGACTCCCGTGACCAGAAGGGATTGCCCTCACGGGTGACGAACATTTTCCTCATCGATTAACGAGAGAACTTCTCCTAGGCAAAGGACTCACGGACAACGCGCCTCGCTGAAGTCAATCCGTTTGTGTGAGGGATTCGATGTACGCGTTTCTCGTCAATCAAAACGCCGCAAACGGGCGGGCGCTCAAAGTTTGGATGAAAATCAAACCCATCTTGGATGAACGACAGGTTCGTTACCATATTCACGTCGCGAGGGACGTCGATGATGCGTTTAATTTCATACAAACGCTTCCCCCACACGTCAGCACGCTGGTCCTCGTCGGCGGTGACGGCACCGTCCAGAGCGTGCTGGGAGAGGCACAAAGGCGTAATCTCCATCTGGGGTTGATTCCGGCGGGTTCTGGGAATGACCTGGCTCGAGCCATGGGCATTCCCCTAGATCCGAGAAGGGCTCTGGAACACTTATTGCGAGGCACCGCGTGTTCAATGGACGTGATCGACTGTAATCAACAGCTGTACGCGACCGCAATCGGCGTAGGTTTGGATGGAACCATTGCCTATACGGTGAATCATTCGTGGTACAAGAAATGGTTGAATCGCTTCGGACTTGGACGAGCCGCGTACGTCATTGCTCTCTTTCAGGTCCTGTGCCACTTCAAACCTCGCAGCGTGGACGTTTATTTGGATCAGTCCTGCGAGCACCTGACGGGTGTGTGGTTGATATCCGTTCATAACTGCCCGTCCTATGGGGGTGGTATGAAACTTTGCCCACAAGCGGATTTTCAAGATGGTCGACTCAACGTCTGCGTTGTTCAACACCTTAACCGGCTGCAACTAATCCGGATGTTCCCCAAGGTCTACCGTGGAACTCACGTCGGCCACCCCGCCATCCGAATGTTTGCGGCAACAAAGGTGCGAATCGACGCTGCGGATGCGATGCTGGCACATGGCGACGGCGAGTTGGTCGGTTCAACACCCATCGTTGTCGAAATTAAGCCTGCGGCCACCTATATTGTGGGCTTTGAGAACAGACCTGAGCATTAGCGGATTCGGTTTTGAGGTGCCAAATCGGTCATCAAGATACGAAACGGCATGTGAAGTCGCACATACCGTCTTTCTAACGGTGGTGCGGGAGTGGATAAAATATTGAACGAACTGGCACACGCTGTTTGACACGTATTGAACCCAGGCGAATCGGCGTTGGCCCGTGGGAGGACGCACGCGGGAGACCGCGCGTAGACACATTCACAATTTGCCCGAACCGAATGTCACAATTAGAGGAACGCGGTTCCCTTATCGCCCTCCCACCTCTCGTGCCATTGTTTCTAAGACAAAGAACAGCGCGGAATGTGAGCGTGAAGACGAGCTTTCGGCCGCGTCCCTGATTATTTTCTTCCTCCGTATGCCCTTTCGGGAAGGTCGTCCTGCCCCTGCCCCTGCTCCTGTGCAGCATCTTCATATACAAAGTTCTTTCCTCGCAATAAGGACGCGAGCGCGCCCACGAGCAACATGATGAACGACATGATGAACGCGAGGCGCAGGCCGTGTTGAAACGCGCCGCCAATCAGGTGCGGAAAGAATGCGTGGCCCACCAAACGCTGCTGCACCTCGAGAGGCAACCGATGCAATGCCTGTGGCGGGACAAGGCTCTTGAGCGGATTGTAGCCAAGAAGTGCCGCGAACAGCGACGCAATCGGAGGCAATGATGCTAGCCCATGAACCAGTGGCGAAGGGAGTCCCGTCCCCGCCAGTCCCGCTGTCATTGCCGAAGGCAACTTGGCCGCGAGACCCGAGATCACGATGGAAAAGAAGATGCCCATGCTCATCATCATGCCTGCGTTCATGAACGTGGCGCGCATTCCGGATGCCGCTCCGCGCATCCGTGCCGGAACGGAATTCATAATGGCTGCACTGTTCGGGGAGGAAAAGAGCCCCATTCCACTGCCAATTAGGAAGATGTAGAACGCAAACGACCAGTAGTGGAAGTCCACAGGCAGAATGTTCAGCAGGTAAAACCCGATGGCCGCCACGACCAATCCAACGGTGGCAAACAGCTTTTGCCCGAACCTATCGGATAGATAGCCGCTGACGGGCCCCGCAATCAAAAAGCCAATCATCTGTGGAATCGTATCCAAGCCAGCCTGGAGCGGCGTATTGGAAAATGCCACGCCGTGCAGGGGCAACCAGATACCCTGCAACCAGATGATGACCATGAAGTTCAGTCCACCACGAGCTAAGGCTGACAAAATACTCGCGATGTTTCCGTAGGTGAAGGCTCGGATTTTGAACAAATCGAGATCGAACAAAGGATCTGAAACGACGCGTTCAATCAGGACGAAAAGGATGAGGACGATGAATCCACCGATGAGAGCAGCGATAATCCAGGGATTGCTCCAACCCATCGCGTGCGACTTATACGGCATGATCCCGTAAGTGAGGCCCACGAGAATCGCTAAGAGACCGACGGCCAGGGTCAAATTCCCCCAAATATCAATTTTCGAACGTCCAGACTCTTTGCCTACTTCGTGCAACGCAATGTAGGCCCACACCGTGCCGAAAATTCCGACGGGAACGTTGACAAGGAACACCCATCTCCACTCTCCGGTGGCAGCAAGCAATCCGCCGACGATGAGCCCGAGCACGCCGCCGCCAATCGCGGCAATTTGGTTCAACCCCAAGGCAAATCCGCGTTGGTTCGACGGGAAGGAGTCAGTCAAAATCGCCGTGCTGTTCGCAAATAGGAACGCACCGCCAACGCCTTGAATCAAGCGGAAAATAATCAGCTGAATCTCACCGTCCGTGCCTTTGCCCCACGTGATGGAACAAAGAATGGATCCCAGCGTAAAGATGGCAAAACCGAGATTGTACAATTTGACTCGCCCGTACATGTCTGACAAGCGCCCGATGGTGACCAGGAGAATTGTGGTAGCAACGTTGAACCCTAAAAGTACCCATAGCAAAAGGCCGCTCTGGCCGCCATGCCCGCCCCCAGCGAGCGGGTTTACCTGAAGGCCCTTGAAGATGACTGGGAGTGCGATAATCAGAATTGTTTGGTTAATGGTCGCCATCAGGACGCCGAGCGTCGTATTCGACAAGGCTATCCACTTGTATCCGGGGTGGTTCGAGTGGAACCGAGTCCCCTTCGCATCCATCGCATTCAACGCTGCCCCACTCCCATTCTATTTCGACAAAACGAGAATCGCTCGGCAATGGACATCATATTCCTTGTTCCATTACGGCTACGGTGAAATTTGCTGCCTCCCGAAGGTGAAATGCTTCACTTCACCAGTTGGCGGAGTTGACCGAGTACATTGTCTTGACAGAGCCCGCCGTGGTAACAGATGACCCGCTCGATATCCAACTCTGTGAACCTTTTGAGCGACTCTACCGCACGCGCCATGTCCGGGGTAGCCGAAGGCATGGGGCCAAGCAACTTCCCGTTCTCAGAGACGGTGGCATCCCCCGCAATCAACGTTTTGCTGGCTTTGTGGTAAAGGCCGATGTGACCTGGTGTATGACCGGGCGTAAAGACGACTTCGATTCCGCCGAAGTAGGGAAGAACTTCTCCGTCCGCCAAGGGTTGGGTCACCTTCGCCGTTGGCGGGTTGAGAAGTACCGCCTCAGCCTCTTTGCGGACTTGCTCCGGCATGCTCGACAACATTTGGCCGACGCGCTCCTTGTTCATCTTGATGGGCGGGATACTCCCTTCGATGTACGGTACATCCTCTGCGTGGGCATACACCTCGATGCCTTTGCCGAGCGTATTTTGCACATCGTTGATTCCGCCGATGTGATCGATGTCCTGGTGCGTCAAAATCACGCCGTCGATCCGGTCAAACGACACGCCTTCCTTTTCCACGGCCGTTCGCAGCAATTCAACCTGCCTGGGCATTCCGACGTCGACCAAAAAGGCGTGGTTTTCATCGTAGAGCAGCGTTGGATTAATGGTATTGGTACGGCCCATCATGTTCATTTCAACTTCCAGCATCGCAATCCCATCAGCAATTTTCATGACCGCGCAAGGCACAAAGGCCTTGTCACCTCCCCGGATTTTTCCATTCCCGCATAATTGACGTTGACGTTAAATGCACTTATGTATAGTATCGTGTTTCAGAGACCACATGCAACTGTTCATAAAAGTAGGTGTAATGAAAATGGGTGAAAACAGCATGACGGAAATGACCGTAGACGCGGTGGTTCGGCAACTCAACGTCACTCCACGCACGCTTCGGTATTATGAGGAGATTGGGCTCATTAAACCGTGTGCCAGATCCAGCGGTGGTCACCGCCTGTATAACCAGGCCAACGTCGAGCACGTCAAGCAGATCATGGGTCTGAAAGAAGTCTTGGGTTTCTCACTCGATGAAATTCGGGAAATTCTCGACGCGGAGAGGTCGCTGGACAGTTTGCGAGACACCTTTCGGCAAGCCAAAGAGAACTTGGACACCCAGATGACGGTCGTGGATACCTATATTCGGTTACTGGAAGACCTTATCCGAAAGATGGACGCGAAAATCGAGAATATTGCGTCCATGCGAACCATGTACCATGAACGATTGGAACGATCCCTGCGTTTTCGGGAAGAACACTCCAACGACGCGTGACGCGCAGACGGATCGTCATTGAAAATCCATCGTGCTGCCTCGACGGTATGGCCTTGAAGATAAATTGAAACTTCCTGTACAACATGAGCTAAGAGAGGACAAGCACATGGAGGTATGGTTCATTGAAGACACGCATCCCCAAATTGGGTGTGGTTTTGGCTGCTCTTAGTGTCGTCGCCACGGGCGCTAGCGTCTTGACTCCCGCCGCCAGCGCATATGGGGCCACCCCGCCCGCCGCCCCGGCCCGTTCATCAAGCATCTCTCCGAAACACGTCGTCGTGGTTATTGAGGAAAACCATGACTTCGGCCAAATTGTCGGGAATCCACAGGCGCCCTATCTTAATTCTTTGATGAAACACGGCGCGCTCTTCACAAATTATCACGGTGTCACCCACCCGAGCCAACCCAACTATATTGCTCTCTTCGCGGGTAGCACGCTGGGTGTCCAAAGTGACTCGTGCCTTACTCCCATGACGAAGCCAAACCTTGGCAGCGAACTCATGGCGAAGGGATATACGTTTACCGGATTTGCGCAGAGCCTGCCGTCCGTCGGGTTCACGGGCTGCTATGCGGGTGCGTACGGCCAGAAACACGCCCCATGGACGGTCTTTTCCAATCTTCCCAAACGGGTGAATCAGCCCTTCTCGCATTTCCCCAAACGATTCAATGATTTACCGACGGTATCGTTTGTCATTCCCAACGTGAACTACGACATGCACAGTGGCAGCGTCAAAGCGGGAGACACGTGGCTTTTGCGAAATCTCGGACGGTACGCAAAGTGGGCAAAAACGCACGACAGCGTGCTTATGATTACGTTTGACGAAGGGTTTAACCAAAGCAACCAGGTGGCTACCGTATTTTACGGAGCTCACGTAAAAACCGGGCGCTATCGGCAAGAGTTCAACCACTACAACCTGTTGCGGACCATAGAAGGC
>JAJZAV010000116.1 GCA_021799255.1 Bacillota bacterium | reverse complement strand
TCGCTCCACTTGACGCCGAGGCTCGAGTTGTTGGGGTTTCCGTAGCGCTTAATTTCTGGCGGATTATACTTGGTAGTTTCCCACTGGTAGATCAGTTTGTTCAAACTGTTGGGGTAGCCATAGGTCGCAACCGTGCCGGCTCCGATGTTCTGCTGCATCACGAGCAGACCAGGAACCATCCGGAGAACACCTTGACTTCCGATAAAATACCCCGGCTTGATTCCCGTAATCATACCGTTCCCGTTCAGAGCCCCATATTGAGTGGACGCAAGAGGCACAATTTGGAAGTTTATTCCTAGTGTATTCTTAAACTCTTCCTGCAAGGCTTCGGCCGCCAGTACCCCGTACGGGTCCGAACTCTGAACTTCGGCGTATAGGTAGAACGTCGGAAGTCCCTTGCCATGGGGATACCCCGCCTCGGCCTCAAGCTTCTGTGCCTGCGCGACGCTGGACGGCAGCGGATGCTCGTACTTCTGCGTGGGCCAACCAGGCGTTGAGAAGGTGTTTGCAGCTCCCACCATGCCGTGGAACACGCTGTTGGCTAGAGGGCTACGGTTAATGGCTTCTGCGATGGCCAACCGCAACTTCTGGTTGGTGAGAAGAGGAGACGGCGCCACAGACTTATCATATCGAAGCGAGTACATGGTATCCGTGGGCTGAATGTGCAGTTCGTTCTTCAGCGCCTTGTCCGTTTCCGCGTACTTCACGTCGGAGATGTTCGTCAGAAGGGCTACGTCGAACTTGTGAGATAGGAAATCCTCTAAGGGAACGGTCGCCGTGGGAATGACGTTAAACTCGCTCACGTTTCCGACGGGCTGCCCCTTTGGCGGGACGTAGTAAGGATTCTTCACGAGGACAATCTCACCGTTTGGCGTAAACGATTTCACCATGTACGGACCATCGCTCGGAAAGTTCGACGACGTCGCCCAATCCGTATGCGCCTCGACGATCTTCGGATCCAGCGGCATTGAGCCAGCTTCAACGAGGTAGGGCAGAAGGTCAACCACGGCGTCCGTGGTGATTTGCAAGGTATAGTTGTTGATGACCTTGATGCCGAGAGAGGACTTGGGAACTGTGCCCGCGTGGTAGGCCCAAGAGTTGGCCACGTCGTTCAACACGCCCGCCCACAATTGAGCCCCCGTATTTGCCGGATTCAATTGGTGCATGAAGGAGTAATAGAAATCTTGGGCTGTAACGGGATCGCCATTGGACCAGCGTGCGCCTTTGCGAATTGTGAAGGTCCAGGTCATCCCCCCGTTCGAGATTTTATATCCAGTCGCCAGTTCGGGCACAATCTGATTCTTTTGATTGAACCCGTATAAGCCCTGCATAATCGTTCCTTGATCGAGGAGAATCTGGCCGTTGTAGTTTCCCGGATCCAGCGTGGTGATCTGAGCTGGCTCTTCAATGGACACCTGGGTCGTCGCGGCTTGAGATACGGTGGTTCCCAGTCCGGCCGTGAGCGTTCCCATCATCGTCCCACCAGCAATCATCAAAGCAAGCGGCTTCTTCATCTTCACGAAAACGCACCTCATTTTAATGTACTTGGAAACCCATTGAAATCGTCCTGTTCAGAACGCTTTGCACGAGAGAAACGAAAACATACGGAGTATCTAAGCGTCGCCCCCCTCAACAAAAATCGCACTGCTACCTTCATGTGTACTAGTATACATTGTAATGATGCTGTAATACTTCGTCAAGACTATTTTCAAAATTGGGATGCTAGCGCTCGGTTTTCGTTGAATCGTGCGTGCCGCATGAGGATGGTCGTGGGGAAGCTTAGGAACGAGTCAGCAAAGAGGCATCCGATCCGACTCGGGATCGAATGCCTCCTCTCCTCGTTGGTGAACAGGAAACTTAGGCAAGGTGCTTAACCGCGCAACGATTGGGGCCAATCTCCAATTCGGCGGCCTCCTCGCTGGTGGGAACCGAGAAACCACGATTAATCTGCACAATCGTTTCGTAGTTGGGAGGGGTTTGGCCCGCGCGGCCCGCCACGGCCTCGGTGAACTCCGCCTCACCGACACCCTGAAGCAATTCGTTGCTCTCGCGAATCTCCTCGAACCGTGCACCCACGTAACCGGCGTCCGTGATTTCCGACGCGCTCGAGAAGTGAGCCGGAAGAACAAGCACATGGTCTCCCAAATGCCGCAGCTTGTGCTCGACGGTTTCGTATAGCAATTGAGCCCATTCTTCCGCCTTGCCTCCCAGGTCGGGGCGACCCAGTCCGCTAACAAAGACGGTATCCCCGGACAGAAGGTACGCATCGTTCACCATGAAAGACGTGCTGCCCGGGGTGTGTCCTGGGGTCGGAACGGACAACACCTTGAGTAGGGACGAACCAAACTCGAATTCGAGGCCGTCCCTGAGCGCCTGATACTCCAAGGTCGAACTCTGCATCTCACCGGCATCAATCCAATACTTGGCGCCTAGGGCATTCGCGAGCGGCAACCCTCCCGAGATGTGATCCGCGTGGCAGTGGGTATCAAGCACATGCGTTACGACAGCCCCCTTCTCACGGGCCAGATTGGCGTACACATCCGTGTGGCGAGCCGGGTCTACAACGATGGCCTCGCCGCTCGATATCAGCATGTACGACAGGCAACCCTTGGCAGGGCGAATCACTTGCACAAGCTCGAAGTCCTCAGACTTCGTCACGGTCACGGGGTAGTAAAACTCACTCCACTCTTGCATTCCACGGTTTAGGTTGAGAGGTTCGTACCCGTTCTCCGCAAGAATAGCCGATGCTTCGCGCGAGGCATTCCCCTGAGCACACACGACAACGATGGGCCGGCCCTTCGGGATTTCCGGAAATGCGGCGGGACCGTGGGCTTTCAATTTTGATGTCTGCACGTTGACGAGACGAGCATGTTTGTGATTAATGTGCCAGTCGGCAAACGCAGACTCGCCGCGAACGTCCAGGATAATGGTCTCGGGCTCTTCGTTGAGTCGCTGGTGTAACTCTTTCGCAGTAATCGTCTTAAACATATTCGCTAATAACCTCCAGTCGATTTTCTTATCGCGCCTGCATACCCAACGGGGTATGTGATGACACCATTATATATACCCAATGGGGTATTTGTCTACTCTTCTCGTCCTGTCGAAAACAAAAGTGTCACGAAGAGTCAAGATCAAGCTATGCAGTCACTTCGCAACGATTCCATCGTTAGCCGATGGAATGTCGAGTGGAGTGCATTAAAAAAGCCCACCTCATTGCGTGGTAAGCTTTGCGGATTTGTCTCGCTGAAATCACGCTCCGACTTCTTGGTCAACCATATCGATTGCCCTTCTCCTTTTCGTCCGATTGACCAAGTAAATGCTCACGACGATGAGCACAAGGCCGACGAAGAGTGACAAGGTTACGGATTCGTGCAAGAAGATGGATCCGAGCACAATGGCCAACAGCGGAACGAGGAACGTGAACGAAGCCACCTTACTGGCGTCTCCCGCTCGCACCAACGTGTAAAACAGCGCCCACGAAATGGGGATTCCGAACACCGAACCGTAGATTAATCCAGACACGTACAATCCGTTCCACACAATGCTAGACCAGCTCTCGCTCGCCAGTCCAATCAGAGTCATGGCGACGCCGCCGATGATGCATTGAAACGCGACCAACCACAGCGCGTCAACCTGAGGACCCACCTTCTTGACGTAGACGGTGCCAATCGCCCAGCTTACGGCGGTGCCGATGGCCAGGACAATTCCAATGGGAGCGATATGCCCCGAGAGACTGCTCACGCTGATGACGCCGACACCCACGAAACCGAGGATTAACCCAATCACCTTCCCGGCACCTAGGGACTCCTTGAGCCATAACCACGACAAAATGCCAATGAGGACGGGCTGAAGATACACCAAGACCGTAAACAGCCCTTCCGGAACGTATCTCAGGCCGACGGTCTGCAAACCATAGAACAGAAATGCGTTCAACAGGGCCGAAACGAGATAAATCCGCCAGTTTTTTCGCCAGCCTATTTGCTTGTATCTCGGCGCGATGGTCATGGTCAAAAGGAGGCCGCCGACAAGCGTGCGCATTCCTGCGAAGAGAATCGGAGGCGTATAGTTGAGTGCGATTTTATAGACAGGCCAGCTGATGCCCCACATGAGGACGAGAGCCCCGATATACAGCGTGGATTTGAGTCGCGATAGTTCCCCCATAACGGACCTCTCCCTAGATGTGTTCTTTCATGATCGTTCAGCAACGATTATATAGGTTCTCACATTTAGTGCTAGGGTGCAAATATACGAATCTGCACCCGAGGGAGTTTCGAGGCCACGAATCCTCTACAACGTCATGCTGGTTGCGGCAATGGGACTTGTTGACATCGTGCATAAGAACGTAAGCGTCGCGAAGACTAACGGTGATCGTAGTCGCAAGGAGTGATAACGAATGGGGGACGTATCGGACGAGGAAAACAGGACTGCAAGGGCCGATTCGTCGATGGCTCCCGACGATGGACCGGCCCAAAGGAGCCCGAGCACCATCGCGGTTCGAGTTATTTGGTACATCGTCGGCGTTATCCTGGCTTTATTGGCGTTTCGGTTCATTCTCCCATTGGTGGGTGCCAACCTCAACACCGGGTTCGCGAATCTTATTTTCGGACTGACCTCCCCTTTTGTTGTTCCGTTCGCTGGACTGTTCAGAAATACCCCAATCACAGGGACGGCTCAATTGGAGCCCAACGTTTTGGTGGCAATGGCCGTCTACGCCTTGGTCGGGTGGGGATTAGTGAAGTTGGTGACCATCGCCAAATGAGGGATGTCTCGGCATCCCTCATTTGGCTTGGATATCCGAAGCACATGCGTCGCCCCTTGTAGAAACCGAAACGTCGTCGGGACCTGTTCAACAACCCGACCATCCGCTTTAAGAACGCTTATGAGTTCATCAAATGGACTACGCCAGATACTCGCGCAACCTCGCCACGTGCTTGGGCAGCGCCGTCTTGGCATCCTCGATTTCGGGATGCCATTTTCGTTCCCATTCCACGCAAAGGACTCCGTTGTAGTTTTCCTCCATCATCTTTCGCACGACCTGTCGCACCGGAACTTCCCCTTCGCCGAACACGACGAGTTCCCAATCTTCACCTTTGCGACGGGCGTCCTTCAAGTGAACGTGAACGAGTCTGTCCCGCAAGTTTCCCCACGTTTCCTCCACGGTTTCACCCATCCGATATGGATGATGGACGTCCCAAATGACGCCAATCGCCGGGCTCTCTACCTGCAGCATCACGTCTTTAACCATAGCCGAGTGCGAGAACTCGTCGTGCGTCTCAAGCGCTACCGTTACGCCTGCCTCCTCAGCATGCTTTGCTACTTCGTTCAGGCCCTCTGCCACATAACGCACGGCGTCCCAAGTGCTTTCGCAGCCAGGTTTCACTCCCCCACCGAAGGTCCGTACCAGCGGAACCTCCAACTCATGAGCGAGGTCAATGTAACGCAGGAGCTCTTCCACGTTGTTCCGGCGAATGGACGCGTCGTGCGTGGCGAACCTCGTCGAAGCCCCCAGACCCACGATTTTTACCCCGCTCGCAGCCGAAAGCCTCTTTATTGTGTCACGAGTTTCGGTCTCCAACGTAGAAGGAATTACGTTTCCGTCCAAGAGGCGGATCTCCACACCATCAAACCCGAAATCAGCGCCGTAACGAAACACTTCCTCCATCGACCACTCGGGACTCGACAGATTGGAATAGGCGATTTTCATGGTCATTCTCCTTTTCGCATAGAATACAATCCTTCTCGTCTCACGGTTGATGCCAAGGCGCTTGCAAAGGGCACGCCCCGCTCATCAAGTGCTAAGCTGATATCTTGATTCGTCCATGACAAACCTCAGCGGTTGACCTGTCACGAATCGGCTCAGGTTGTCAATGCAAGTCTCTTCTGCCAGCATGATGAGCCTGTGTTCGCCCCCGGGAAAGCGGCTTCTATCCACTTGATGTTGCGTAAGGATGAGATTATTCCACGCCCTCGCCTTGTCATCCCAATTTAATCGATCCGCTCCGTCCAACACATCCAACCCCGCTCGCAGTCGTCCCTTTTCCAACTCGGTGAACAGGGCATCCTGATCAATGATACCACCTCGGGCTGTGTTGATGATGATGCCGTGGTCGGGTAAGAGGCTGAGCAGGTGCGCGTTTACGGAGTGTCGCGTTTCCGGGGTGAGACCGGCGTGGATGACGATGGCTTCGGACCATCGGAACAACTCTTCGAGCGACGAGACGCCGATACAGCCAGAGGGGAGCTTGGAGACAAACGGATCGAAAACGCGCAGAACGCTGCCAAACGGCTGAATCAGATCCACAAACCGACGCCCAATCACGCCCATTCCATAGATGCCGACGTTTAGGCCATGCAATGTGCCTCCCACGACTTCCCGGTCGTCTACGCCCCAGCCGCCGTCTCGAACCGTTTGTGAAACCACCTGCAGATCCTTCATGACGGCGAGCAAAAGCACCATTGCCCCTTCCGCGACCAGACCTGCCGGCGCATCACCCCAATTCGTCACCGGGATGCCCGATTGAATCACCTTCAGCGGCACGATGTCCCGCAAGGTACCCGTCACGTGACAGATGTATCGGAGTTGGCCAGGAGACTGTGCGATGGCCTCCGGCACAGGGGCGCTCCCCCAAGCAGTAAGCAGGACGTCGCAATTTTGGATGAGCGAAAGTCGCTCTTGTTCCGCCAACTCATTTGCCCGTGTGACGATGGTCAACTCGCCGAAGTTCTCCAGGTGTTCTCGGAAACTTCCTGTGAAGGGAAACCTCAGTTCCCCTTGCGCTAGATGCAGGAGTTTTAGCAACGATATCCTCTCCTCTCGGTTACGCGGGTCACCAGCCCCAGGAGAAAAACGTCCCCTCAGCATTCATTCAATCAGAAAACGAATGGACATCGCGGGCAGAACCTCGTGTGGTTCAAACGTGACTCGGCGAATGATCTCACTTGTCCGACCTTCTTTCGACTCTTCCAAGAGGACCGTCACGTTAAAATGACCGACGACGTCGGGCGCGGACAAGATGACACCATGCTCCTCGTCGCCGATACGCACGGAGGTTCCGCCGGACTGCACTTCCACAGGGTGAAAGGTAATAAACGCCTCCTCGATGGAGTCGGGGACTTCTTCGAACAAGTAGGCATCTTGCAACCAAAGTCGGTTGGCCTGCGTGTCTAGCGTGAAAGAACGAACGAGGTTTTTTACGGTGCCTTCGGGGTAAGCGTGCGTCATGTCGATGGTGACACACTTCATATGTTCGCCGTTCATGCCGTTCAGATTCGCTACACGCATCGTACCGTAGTACTCTCGGCCGGCTTCCTGCGGGCGACCGCCGATGATAGGGACCGAATGACCAAAGGAGTTGCAGAACACGCTCTCGTATCGACTCGTCGAAAAGGTCGCGCGGGAGTACACGGGTCCGCCGGGGTCCACGAAGAAAATCTGCTTGTGCTTGTACACCATGAAGCTGCCGATGTCGTTGTGATTATGATTCACGCCGTTGTTTCCAGCCAAGGCCATCAGGGTCAGTTGCCCGGGGCCTTCGTCCCCGCGTAACTTCACCAAGCCCAATTCGGGAAGAAGGTAGTCGGAAGAATCGGGCTCTCCAGACGCCTTTTCTCCGTTATACGTTGCCAATTCGTGCACGTCCCTCAGATGCAACGTCCCATCCTCGTTACGCTCGCACAAGTGATACAAGTTTTCCATCGGGTAGAACGAATTGATGATCAGCGCGAGTCGCGCAGGCATGTACCCCTGGCTCGCGTCGGCAAACGTTGCACGCAGCGGCCCCTCAATGTTGACCGCCAAAGGATACTTGCAAATGCGGCGAATCTTCTCGTCCGCAAGGAGGTTGATCTCCCCGCCGGTCCGAAAGAAGAGCGCCTCGGCCACCGCCAGGTAATGGCCAAACCCGTAGTCCCAGTACCCCGGTCCTTCCACGCATCCCCCATCATCGGTGAAACCATCGATGGCATACGTAAGATTCTGAATGGCTCCGTGAACCATGTTGGCCAGAACGAGCGGATCCTCGATTTGGTACAAGGCGGTTCGAATGATCTCTCCGTTGCACACGTGATTCCAGTTGTGGCGGACCGACTTCCACGTGTCGGCATGGTGGTAGTTGAAAAACGGATCGAAAATCCGGCGCTCAATTTCGTGAGATACTCGCTTGGTCACCTCTTCTTCGAGTTGGTGACGAAGGACGTACAAGATCTCGGCTAGGGTCGCGCCTAACGTTGCGGCACCGAGATCGATGGCCCGCCCTTCATGCGCCGCCATGACCCACGTCCAATCATCGCAGTAAGCCCAAAGCAAATCCTGTAGATAATCGAGGTCGGCCTTCGGATGTTCCAACCATAAGGCCAAGAAAGCTCGACGCAATTCCCGCATTCGCTCACCCGCACGAGCCTGTGGGACCGTCCTATCGCCAATTCTGCGATAGTTGCGATAGGCCGATCTTTTGATAACCGGAATCGGCTGATCCGGACGAAAGTGATTGTCCAGGTCCTCCCAGATCCCGTTCTCCACGGCATACTCACGAGCAAGAGCTTTTCGCTCTTTCGCGATGAGGTATGGGGCCGGCGACGCCCCGTGGTGCCTCCGGAATATATCGGCTAAGTTCACGATATTGATGCTGCGCAACAACATGTCCACTCAAAGGTCCTCCCCACATATGCGCACAGATTCAATCCACCGATTCAGCGCTGTCGAGGTCCATGCACCACGGCCCGCCCATCAGGTTCCGATTACATCGCGAGCTCCAAAGTAGCGCGTGCGATACCAAGGATTCTCTAGCAGATTATGAATGACGATGACCCCTTGGCCGTTGACAGAGGACGATTCAATCACATTTCCATTTCCGATATAGAGAGCGACATGAGTCACTTGGTCCGTCACTTGACCTGAATACGTGTCCATAAAAAACATGAGATCGCCCGGCAAAAGATTCTGAAGCGAAACGGGCCGTCCTACTTGTGACTGTTCGCTTGCCGTACGCGGTAAGGAGATGCCGTGTTGTTTGAAAATATACTGAATGAATCCGGAACAATCGAATCCGGTAGACGGGCTTGTCCCGCCCCAGTCGTACCGGATTCCTCGTAGGCCAAAGGCCGTATGTAAGATAGCGTCCGTAAGGGTTTGCGTTTCTGGAGCAAGAAGGGAACTTGCGGCGGGATTTTTGGCGCCTGGTTGATTGGTGCCCTGTTGATTCGAAGTAGGGACCAGGATTCGCTCTCCGACGTAAATCCTTCCCGGATAAATGGTCGGATTGGCATTTTCCAAACTCGTCACTGAGATATGCTTCTCTCGTGCTATGCCGTAAAGCGTATTGCCTGCCTTCACCGTATACGTCTCATCATGACTCCGCTGAAGCGTTGCTGCCATCACTGCTGGGGGCGACAGAACGATGATTAGGCTTGCAAGTAATCCACCAGTAAATCGACCTTTGAATCTCAACCATGCTCCTCCTCTGTAAGGACTAACGATTCCCCTGATCTCTCCCCGGGCCGGACCCGCACGGCCCCCATGAAAGGGCTTTCGCGAAACCATAAACCGCACCAGCCATCACAACTTCGAGGGATGCTTCGATGATTTGACAACCGAGGGATGCTTTGCATGCGCGTGCCTCGAATTTGCACGCGGTTTACGTGGCCCCTCAATCGTAACGGGCGTCCCTACGTCAACCATTCGATACAAACGCTTGGCCGTGGCTATCGGCAGCTCCACGCAACCGTTGCTTTGAGGAAACCCATACGAGGCTCGCGGATACCCGTGGATGGCGACATTCCCGATTAGACCCATTACCCATGGGACGTGGGGATCGTCGTAATGCGTTCCATTCGGATTGACCCCCTTCATCACCACGTGTGGAAACTTGCTACGAATGTAGAAGGTTCCTGTGGGTGTGTAGGCTCCGGTAACCGCCGTATTGCATAGGGATCGAAGAATTACCTTCCCGTTTTTCACCAAGGTCAACGTTTCGGGGAGAGTTTCTCGCACAATGATTTCTTCGTCGCTCTGCGTGATGAATGAGCGGGTCACCGGAGAGGTCAGATACTGTCCATAAATGCTCCGCAGGCCATTCGGTCCATCCCCAACGCGCATCGCCTCCTGAACGGTCGGCAAAAGACGCTTTTTCGGGAAATACTCGGCCGTCTCGGGATCTTCCCATACCCACTTCCCAGGTATGGTCGGCGCGAACGTCACCTCTCGGCCTATGGAGGTGGGATTCTCAACAGGAGCATCAAACGTGACGGAATAGGGCCCGCTGCGCGGCACGTTGAGTTGCCAGGGTCCAGGGTTCGTCGTCGCCCGCAGCGCAGCAGGCATCGCATGAGACAGCGTCCAGTGCTCTGGCACGTTTTGACCATACCTAGACTGGATGCCTAGAACTTGCAATGATATTCGCTGTCCTTGCGGCAACTCGGTTCGAAGCGATATCGTCGTCGACGGGTTTGCCAGCTTCGTTGTACTGACGCGTCCGTGAATGGACCAAGTGACCGATTCAATGGGACCTGTAAAGGCGAGCCGAACACCGTCAAGCGCGTCCCACGTGGAACGAGCAATGGTCACGTGCGTAGCATCGACCCTCTCTATCCACTGGTGTCTGGCACGCAGCCCCACAACCGCTAACACAGCGCACGAGAGAATCGAGAGACTAGAAAAAAACACGGCCTTGTATTTCATGACGAACAAACTCCTTAGGCTAGAAGAACAACGATTCAACAGAATGCCCCGGCTCCAAAGGCGCCGCGGTCCGCTTCACTCTGCCCATTCCTTCGCAGGATAGGTCCAACACACCTGCACTTTGGCGAATCAAGAGGAATTCTATCGAACCTACGGCACAGAATTGGCGAAAACCGAGACTACTTGTCGGGTTATGGTTGGTAGTATACCACGAGTGGCACACCTCACCCGAGGCTCCACATCGAAAATTCTGTGAAGGATGGCAAAGCCGCCCGTCATTGCACGGGATTTTTCGCATCTAGACAATTTGGTCTACAAAGAGGAAACTGCGACGTGAGACAAGGCATAAGATAAACAGGGTCGAGAGTTGTGAGGTCGAATTGAGGTTTGTATGGTCAACTTTTCTCGTTCTCCCTCCGTCTTTTTTTGGAGTGGTTCGCAGCAATGGGTAAAGGGAATTGTTGGTGACCAAAAGCGACAGTGATGTCTGGGGGGAAATGGGTTGTCTGACCCGAATACGGCTGCTGTTTCCCGCAAACCAAGAGACAAATCCAAGATCAGCGGATTGGTTGCATTGGGCGTGACCATCGGGATAGGATTGCTCTTCCTTCATTTCGATAAGGCCAGTTTGCTGACGAACCTGGTTCATTCGTGGGGAAGCTTAGGCGTGATCCTGGCGGTTGGCATGATGGTTGGTGTGTGCATGACCCCAATCCCCTCGG
>JAJZAV010000115.1 GCA_021799255.1 Bacillota bacterium | reverse complement strand
ACACTACGGCGAAGATAATAAGATCCGCCTGACCCTCCCATACTTCAGCTGGCCATAGGGTCGGATTCCCAAAGATGGTATATGTCCCTGTACCCGGTGGATAAACCACGCCAAACCCTCGATGGGTCGGCGACCCAAACGCTCCCCCATTGAGAAAGCAAGCGATACGTCCGATGGCCTGACCAAGGATTATGGCGGGAGCCAGAAGATCGGCCATCTCCCAAAACGAAATCTGCTCTTTGGGACGTAGTAAATCCCGAATACCACACCTCCGACAAGGCCTCCTTGGATGGCGAGCCCCCCATTCCAAATGGTAAGCATTTGAACGGGGTGAGCAAAATAGTACGGGGGCGTGAAAAACAGCACCTGCCAAAGGCGTCCACCGATGATTCCTGCGATGGCGGATCTGACGACGAGAGGAACGACCTGCTCTTTGTATTTTCTCGCGGTAAAATGGGCGAGGGTGATGGCCACCTGCGTGCCCAGGAAAATGGCGAAAAGCACGGTAACTCCGTACGATCGAATGGAAAGTTGTCCAGCATAGATCAAATAAACGTGCAAATCCCTCGCCCTTTTCGTAATTCATCGTGTGAATGATGAAGCGGTTGTCCGGACTGGATGGAGTCTACCGATTAGATGTGTAGAAATTGTGAGGAGGAAATCAAGCAAGCCGTGCCAAAACGACGGCGAGTGTGGAAAATCGGATAGGGTCAAATTAGAATCCGTCACGAGAAAAAACTGGATGACTGAGGATATTGCCGTTCCGTGAGCTTCTCTCCAGCCTGAACCTCCATCACGGAATCTCCACTCGAGTAGTCTGTTTGGTAAATCATTTGATCGGTTGGAGTCATGGTCAGCGCGGGTCCGCTCTGCCCCACTTGCAGCGGATAATGCTTCAAAACGAGATATGCGGTCATCAGTTTCGTAACGCTCGCGATGGGAACCGGGGTCTCGTTCGGCGTGCTCGCCATGACCCCAATCCCTGAGGCCATTACCGCGGTTTGACCTTGCGCGGGAAGAGACAGATTTAACGTTCCGGGAATGGTTTGGCTTTCTGGAATAGTTAGGGAAGCGACCGGTTGAGGCATGGGTTTGCCTAACCGGACGAGACCAAAAACAACTACGATGCCGGGAATGAGATACCTATATGCTTCACAACAGACCTCCGTTGATGATGACTCAGAAGCGGATTCTATCGGATCTTGGTCTCGGTTACAACTTTCATGCGCTGAAATCCGGGACAAAATGACGCCCCTTATCTCTTATCGATACAGCCAATGGCGTTCCCCCAATCAAAGAAAGATATCGCAGTTTCAGTCCTTAGACCGGAAAACTGCGATATCCGCCTCTGCATATGCTTTTCTCAAAAAAAACGCAGTCTCTTGGCTGAATCCGAGTCTTTCTTTCGAAGTCCAATCTCTATTTCAAGTTGGCAATCACGCTAGGCGGCACGAAATCGATCCCGTCTGGCTCGGCGAGATATCCGTACTTGCTTCCTTCTTGGCCGGTATGGCCGTACTGCCACACAATCTTCTTCGTCTTCGGATCAACGATGATCACCCTGTCGTTGTAGTCGTCGTTCAGCGCAATGTACCCATTGGGCAACCGAATGGCGAGTGACGGGTGATTCAGTTTTGCATTTCCCGACGTATAGTAGTAGTCCCACACGACTTGGCCTTTCGGTGTTACGATTTCAATCCGCCCTGGGCTGGAATAATCCACGGTCATGAGGTCCCCGTTTGGCATCAGTTGCGTGTCGGATGGATATGTTACATTTGGGAAGTGCACAGTGTAGACGAGTTTCCCGGTCTTCGTGAGCCTGTCCGCATAGCTCCCGTCAATCTCTGTCACTAGCATACCTCCATCCGGAAGCGGTGTGTCCCCATTGGGAGCCGCAAACGAAATGGGTGGATTGTGAGTCCAAATTCCGTTGCCAATCTGCTTCACAATTCGATTGGTCTTCGGGTTGATTACAAGAATTCGGCGATTCTTGATGTCCGCGACGGTAATGAGCCCATTCGGAAGCATGTATGCGTCGTCCGGCGTGTTGAGGTACCCCGGCTTGGAGCCGGCTACTCCCGGATGACCATAGGTCCAGATGATCTTCTTCTTCGCAATCGAGATCAGCGCGATGACTTGATTATTCTCTTCATTGATGATGATGTGTTTCATGTCCGGCGTCAAAAAAGCGTCATCGGCTCCGGTATTTGCTTTCGAATCCAAGCTGGCTAGGTTCATCGACCAAACGATTTTCTTCTGAGGCGTAACGATTAATAGGCGCTTATTCCCCTCGTCCGCGATGAGTAAATCCCCCGGCAGTGGGCCCTTCGGTGCTGGGACCGCTTTGGCCTGTGGCGCTGGCGTTGCTGTGTGTTTTTGCACGATCGTGTGTTTTTGTGCGGCGGTGGCAGTTGGTGTGCTGCCAGTCCATCGCCCAACGAGTCCCCCTCCGACCAACGCGAATACCCCCGCAAGAATCATCCGACTGGTTCTCTGCTTCACTGTGAGTTGCTTCCAAGTCCGCAATTGTAACCCTCCCGTGATGTCGAAACGAATGTAAGAAAAGAAAGCTGCATTGACCACCCGCAAGCAAGCGCACGCGTCCAACTTCTGATTTTTCGTCGAAATCGTAGAATAGTATCATCAATAAGAGTTCAAAAACCTAGTAATTTTCACTATAACCTGAATCCGTGACAACTGTACTCGTTCCTCTTGTTCGTGGTGAATTGGCGGCGTGTTGATCAGAATGACGGGATGACATTGACACGATCACACTCGAGAGCGAGCCAAATCCGACCTGGCGGTGCTATCCTAGGATATTGGGAACTATGGGATGAAGCCCATCATCCGAAAGCCAGATATAAGCGCCGGAACACGGCGAACCATGGGTTGCGCCTCCCCAGTCTCAAGTATTGTCTTCTGGCGTGCTTTGTCATCTTGGCGGCCAGTGTTATGAGGTTCTGGATGACGGTGCGTATTCTTCGACGTTGCACTGGTTTCCTGAGTGGGGCGTCCTCCCTCTTCAAACTCTCTTGTCCGACAATGCGCAACAGATTGTAGGCCAGTACCGCAAAGTGAAGGACGAGGTCATTGGTTTCAAATTTGCCGGATGGTAGCCGTTCCACGTCCAGATCGGTTTTGATCTCGCTGTGGAACTGTTCCATCGTTCCATGAGCGTGGTACAAGTCAATCACGACGGAAGCCGGATCAGGCAGGGAGGTCCAATATACGTCAACCTCAATCTCGGGGATGATAAGCATTTGTCCCTGCTTGTCAATGGTGCGCTCAATGACTTCAAATACCATCCGAACCGGTTCGTCGAGTCCCTTGAGCGGGGACACAAGGGAACCTCGATAAATCTTCTTGCCAGGGCGCTCCTCACAACACATGCCATAGCGTTGGGCCGTAAGGAGCCATACTTCCGGACTCTCCCGGCGCAGATTCCGTTTGATGATGAAATCCGCTGACGTGTTCTCGGATCGGCAGACCCGCAGATTATCTACGCTGTCGTTCCCTGCATCCATCCGAAGCAGCAGAGGTGGGGAGGTGATACGCTTCGCATAGCGAATACTTTCGGCCAGAAACTCGGCTGTGCCCTTCTGACGGTGGGTGCTTCCTTCTCGCAGATTCACGTGTACGGCATAGCCCTCAAGGCCGAGATAGGCCAGTATGGGAGCGTACCCGTCATGTCCTTTGTACGTTCTGGACACGCCTTGTTTCTTGGTTCCCGAGTTGTCAAACGGCGAAACATCAATGTCGAGCGGGACGTACGGACGAACTTCATCCCGTCCCAGGTTCACCGGTGAAACAGTCGCGCCGAATTCATGCAGGAGATGTGCTGACTCCTCTAGAACGACAGATTTCCAACCCGATGTGGGGGCGGCCATATCGAAGCGTTGGCGCAACGTGGGGCTCGATGGAACCGTGTTGATTGCTAAGGCACTGAAAAAGAATTCGTCTTCACGAAATGGCTCAATGTGGTCAAAGTCACTTTTTCCTTGGCAGAGTAGCCATCCATGCCGCTGCGCGTCACCACAAAGGATGAAAATTTTGGTATGTTCTACGTGCGGCTGGCGGGGAAGGTTGAGTTACTATGGTGCCGTGAGCCCAAAGAGTAGTCTGACTCCAACAACCACGTGCACCGCGAATTGTCGCTTTCCTCGGGGAAGCACGCAGGGTAGATTAACCCCTATCGGTTTGTTGCACCAGTTCGCATGACTAGAGCCGCAGAAAGGGCTAAGAAGATGGAGGTCATGATTGAACGCGCTTGTGGATTGGACGTTCACAAGAAGAGCATTACCGCTTGTGTCATCACCCAAGACGGAAAGGAGATAGTAACGTTTCGTAGTCACACGCGCTACCTGATGGAGATGATTGATTGGATCAAACAACATGGGTGCACGCATGTGGCCACGGAGAGCACGGGAGTCTACTGGAAGCCCATTGTGAATCTCTTGGATTCGGCAGGCATCACGTATTACGTAGTCAACGCCGCTCACATGAAGGCGGTTCCTGGTCGCAAAACGGATGTGAAAGATGCGGAATGGATTGCCGACTTGTTGCGCCATGGGTTACTGACCGCCAGCTACATTCCCAATCGCTACCAACGAGAATTGCGGGAAATGGTTCGCTATCGTCGGAGCCTGATTCAAGAACGCGCTCGTGAACTTAATCGGGTTCAGAAGGTTCTCGAAGGGGCAAACATCAAGCTGTCTGCAGTGATCTCAAACGTCATGGGTGTGTCAGGACGAGAAATGCTGGAAGCGTTGATTGAGGGCGAGACGGACTCAAAGAAGATGGCTGAAATGGACGAGCACCAGAGACTCATGCTCAAGACGATGATCTCGCACATCGACTTCTTGGATGACCAAATTAAGGCGTTGGATGGCGAGGTGGCAAACGACTCGCCCCTTTTAAAGAAGACCTGGAACGGCGTGATACCATCCCTGGCATCGCCATGCGTACTGCGCAGCAGATTGTCGCTGACGTGGGAACTCAAGTGGAATCGCAATTTCCTGACGCGGCTCACTTATGCTCGTGGGCAGGTCTTGTTCCAGGTCAAAACGAAAGTGCCGGCAAACGGAAGCCATCAAGAACACGTCAAGGGAACAAATACCTTCGCTCTGCCCTCGTCGAATCAGCACACTCCCTGGCACGTTCCGAGACGTATCTGGGAGCCCAATACAGACGAATCGCAGTGCGAAAGGTAGTCAAAGAGCGGCGGTGGCCGTTGCCCACTCGATTATGACGATTGTGTATCACCTGTTGACGCGCAAGCAGGTCTATCAAGAGTTGGGCGGCGACTATTTTGAAATCCGACAGCAAGAACGAATCGTGAAACAGACCGTCAGTCGACTTGAAAAACTAGGCTATACAGTCATGCTCTCAGCATCAACCGCTTCATGATTTGACTGTTCAACCCATCATCCGTGGTCATGCCTCCTTTTCAAAAACGAACAAGACGTGGCTCTCTTAGTCATGTCTTTTTCCTCAGACTCCTGCCATGAGGATTTTCAGGGTAGACCAAGGTAGGAATAGGCGACATCGCGGTTGGAGATGTCAGGCGTGCTCACTCTCCGGGTACGGTGGTTTGGTTCAAACGGGATCCGAGATTCGTTTTATCCAGCAGTAGTCCGATGAGGGACAGTCCAGAATGCGTTGTGATGGTCTCATCGGATTGATGATGAAGCGCAAGAGATCACCTCATTGGTGAGTGTGGAGAATCTAAAATATCTCCCGCTCTCTATTTTACTTCATCATTCTATTGATTTCGAGAGATTTCAAATACTTACGTCACGGATTCAGGGATATAGGAATTTGCCATCTACATATTTTACTCACACTTCTTCGCTACATTGGGTACGTTCTCATCCCACGTAAGGAGGTGTTGATGATGCTAGGGTCCATTGTCACCGTTGTCGCAGCACTGGCATGTCCCCTGATGATGGTTTTCATGATGAAAGGGATGCACGGAACGCACGGGGACTCCCAACACTCGCTTCATGGTACATCCCCAAAGAGATTTCGTTCGAAAGACGAGGAATTGGCTCACTTGAGATTACGAATGAATGAGTTGCAGGCAGCTTACGAGAGGATTGAGCAGGAGCCTTCACAGCACAGGATGAATGACCATCCGCCGAATCTTCAGGAAGGGTAATTGGGGGGAACTTCGATTTCGTTGCTCGCCCCCGCCGCTGGAGAGTCCTGCAGGAAGGTGACGGAATCATGAAGAAACGTTTTGCCTCGAACCCCACGGATGCGCCGTCACCCCCCAAGAGGGGGATGGCCTGAGCGACAATCCATTTGTAATCTTGGCCCGCGCGTATCGGGCGACGGAGGTTCTCGCCGTATCGGTCTCAGTCCTTGTGGTGGCGTATGCCTTCAGTTCCATTGCTGTGCACTATCTGACTTGATGCTTCGACATTCACAAGCGATACAGGGCGGGATGCTCTCAACGCTTGTGAATGTCGTCCGCGTTTACGTTCGTGGATCCGTGTCGAACGACACCAAATCGCTAGACATGAGACCCAGGCGAACCATGGGAATCCCCGTTCGAAGTTGGTCAGAACGCGTTCGGGGCATGTGGATGTCAAAGTGGTGGAAAGTGTACAGGAACGATTCGTCCCGAACAGTCGAAACCGCTGGGAGTCTGGCCACCCCAAACATCAGGAACCCCGCTAAACTACCTGACGTAGTCGACGAAGTCTCGCCCCAAACCCGCTTGCAGGATAGTGATCCAGTAATTCTACCCACCGTTTGTAATTCGATCCTCATGCGCTGAATTCTTCGTTCTTACGCTGCCCGCTGACCAAACGACGATGATTCTCTCGCTGATTTACAGGATGCTACGAACTTGAGACGATTCCATCGCCTCAAATTCGTAATCGCCATGTGATGAATGTTGGAAACACGCCGAAGAGACCCCCTCCCACGCGGAAAATTGGGGACGCTTTCCCCTACACGACGCGTGGCAAATGGGGGCAACGCATGGACACGCATCGCAGTTCTACCCGCGAATTACCGATGTCATTGAACAAAGACTGGAGCCCCCCAGAGATAAAATAGCCTCTCGGCATTGGGTTTCATTGAACTACCAACGGTTCTGTGCCCGAGGTCTGTTCGTTTGCCCCCATGTTGCTAAGCCCGACTTGACAAATTAAAATTTCCAATTTTAATGCTTTACAGCAAATAATACTTGACTTTTCAGAAACACCCCAACAATCGCCGAGAAGGGCTTAACCGCTCTATCTCATCAGAATTGGGGCTGCGTTATGTTACCAATGGTACGGTCTCACCAGCAGTATCAGTCGTTTGTCGAGCAACAACTTCGCATTCACTACGGGAATGGGGCGCTCCTCTTTGTCGCCAAGGACTGGTCGCTTGTGAAGAAGTTCTGGATTACGGACCTCTCCGACACCTTCCTCTTACTGGATGAATCTTTTTCGTGTAGGGGTCCAAAATCCATTGACCCCGCGGACTTACTCCGCTCGTATCTACTCATGTTGCAAGTCAGAGAACCGTCGATTACCGAGTGGGTGAATCAGTTGCGTCGTTGCCCGCTGTATGCCATCCTGAGCGGCTTTGAGTACGGGAAAACGCCAGGTGTCGGCACATTCTACGACTTCTTTAAGCGTCTTTGGTCTCATACCTCCGTGAATCTCTCGCCAAAACTCAGACTCAATCGGAAGAAACTCAAAGGTGGCAAGAAGGGGCAAAAGGCACCAACCAAAGCGTACAGCAAAATTGCCAATCTCATGGCTCAACTACAAAAGCGTTCAGCCACCAAGCCTCAGCCCTTTGACAGATTGCTTGGTCTCTTTCAACAGCAGTTCCTTACCTTGTCTGCCAGTCTAGGCTTACTTGGCGATACGAGTGCACTGTCCATCGCTGGGGATGGAACGCCACTTCAAACGGCAACCCAAGTTCGAAATCGACGACTTTGCAACTGTCGTGAACTCGGCATCGAGCCATGTAGATGCTATCGGTTCTATTCTCAGCCCGACTGTGACATGGGCTGGGACAGTTACCGAAACAGGTACTTCTTCGGGTATCACCTTTACACGCTCGTGGCTGCCGACAGCCCTTACGACCTGCCTCTTTACCCCCGACTTCAACGAGCGTCTCGCCATGATGCGACTTCCTGGGTGGTCAGTGCTCGTGAGTTCGCTGTACGCTTTCGTGACTACACTTGGGACAAGGCACTCTTGGATGCTGCGCACGACGCCCTGCCGATCTATGAGTATCTCCACGCACGAAACGTGAAGCCGTTCATTGATTGGAATCCTCGGAGTACAGGAAACAAGGGTGTTCAGAAGGATGACATCACGTTCTCCCCAACTGGGGTTCCGTTTTGCAAAAAGGGGCTGGAGATGAAGGATCGTGGCTACGATTACACACGGGGTCGGAGAAAATACTACTGCCCACTCGTGGTCAAAGGCGTGGTGACTTGTGACACGCCTTGCTCCGATTCACCTTACGGTAGATGTGTACACACATACACCAAGCACAATCCTCGCTTGTTCCCACCCGTCGCTCGCAACAGCAACGAATGGAACGATGTCTACAAACGCAGAACCACCTGCGAGCGTAGCAACAAGCGAGCGAAGGAGGACTTTCTCCTCGAAGCCGCCAAGCATCGCAGTACCATGATGTGGACCATCCGCATCTATGGCATTGCCATGTGTCAACACATGGACGCTTGGTTCCAAGAGAGTACGCTCGACCTGAGTTCGCTTCTCTTGTCAGCCTGACACACTCCAATCATACCATCTCCAGCGATGATTTTTTGAAGATCGGATCGTCATCGCTCTGTTTGCTATACCCTCTTTCAAGGAACACGGCTCATTCAACCGTTACTTGCATATTTTCCAGTGCATTATCGGTATATATTCCGTTTTCTAACGTTTTTCTGAGTCTGAATACCGAGAGGCTATTGCAATAGCAAATGCCAAAACTCGCACGAATTCTTAGGTAGGACGAATAGTAGCGCCACTGTGGGGCAGCATTTGTAATGGTACTAAAGTCCCCTGTCAGGGTCCAACCACTCGTCCATGTTCCGGCTTGGTACTGTCTTCCCAAATTCCTCACGGAACATTGGGTCGTCTGTCTAGAGCAACACAACCAATAACTTGCCGTCCAACAAACAGTGCCAAGCGACAATCCGGATAGTCACCGCTTTACAAAAAACGCCATAGTCATTGGAAATATTGGGACCTACAGTCGCACTCCGGATTTGCCAAGGCAGGATACGAGGTATGTCCCAATTTTAATAAGCTGAAATACAGGTTGTGAGCGTTCGGAAAAGCCTCATTCACACCAGATGTTAGACATCGTAACAATTGCGAAACCACCAACACGCCAGCAGCGACTGAAACAAACCCGACAGAAGGCTCAATGGTAGTAGATTCAAACTTACGAATCTCTGCCTCACCGAGGGAACCGCACTGCGCAGTCTTGAGGTAATCCATCACGAGTGTCGGATCGGCTCCCGCCTTTTGACAGAGGCGCAAGAACTGCTCTTCATCTTTTTGAAGCAAGGCATTGCGTAGCTCTTCGGGTGATTCGGGGTTTTCCTCGGGCTGGTTGTAACATTTCATACATTCAAATCCACTACCACGTTCATACAACGTTACGTTGGATGTCATGTTCACTGTACTTCCACCCAAGATAAAGTGTGGCCACAGTTGCTGAATCGAGTGTCTGGCTACATTGTTGTCGACACAGGATAACACCCATTCGTACTGAAAATCCGTGTTTCGGTCTGGTGACTCAAACACGAATTTCTCCCAAGTACCGTCGTAAGTTCGAACTACGATATCCCGAGACATCAAAAAACGTTCTGCGATTTGAACTTTCTTCGTCTTTTGCTTAACGTCTTTACCGTCTCCAAGCACGCAACGATTGTGGTTTGTTGAATCATAATGGTCTCCGTCGATAAGAATGATAGGAGGAATCGTAAGTATATCGGCCATCATTCCCAAAACCAAGGAAACTGCTTGTCCGACCGCACCAAGGCCTACGATAACGAGTTCAGGGAGCTCAACCTTGCTCAAGGCCTGTCCCCGTGGCATGTCATCCAACGAGCTGTACTCTTGCCCGGTCCAAAGGGAATAATAGAATGTGTATGCAAACTTGCCAAAGCGTTCATTTAAGCACCCGATTCGTTTGAATACCTCTGACGCCAATACACATGCACCAAAGTAAGGGCCTAACGGAATGGATCCGTTCGTGTACGGTACTTGTAAAACGTTTCTTCCCACGTAGACATTCCATCCATCTGACCAACCATACGTCACCACTTCATCCTGGAAGCCCGTTGCAAAACCAACAGAAACTGTGCAAGCCACATCCTGCCCCTTGCCCCTCGACGCTTCAATGCGTCCTTGACTGTTCGAAGCAACAATGTTTAGAGCTGCCCCAGCTACGTCCCCCCCCATTTGACGGTAGGGCTCGTGAGTTGGCACGTTTGCGACATCCAAGTGAATATGTCCTACAACCCCAAATTGGCGGGAAAGGAGGTCGACCAACAGGAAAAGCATATGTTGTCCCTGTAAAGTGGAGACGTATTCCTGCTCGGCAATGAGCCTAACGGCTCGTGCCCCGTTCTCTCGCATGTTCTGTCCTTCAAAAAGTCCCCACAAGTGCCGATCGCCAAGCGTTTGGAGGTTTGGTATCTCAGCCCAATCTGTACGTCCGAACATCTATTACCGCCCCCTCGCTTGCGTTATCGTCGGTAACGATACGGCGCACTTTGTCATCAGGGGAAAGCAAGTACCAGTAGTCCTGGTACTCGTGAACCCCTATAGACGTCATGAACTGCCGTTCCGGTGCCCCGTATGAGGGAAGAACAAGAGATACTGCCCGACGACTATTTACGTACACGTCGTCATACCTCGAGTGTTCAACGTCTCTGCCTGGGTGAGTGTGGATTTGCGCCAGGTTCGTCCAGCCAAAACTCCCGAAAAGCTTAGCAACGTGCATCATACTTTCAGGAATAACCCGAAAGTTTCCGGGATTGTTCTCTTGGTCCACTATTAAGACCGCTTTGACTTCTTCTCGTTGTTCCTGGCGTTCGCCGTACCAAAAGCAAACGGATTCTACTCCCGCTTCTCGATATGGAGCGAGTACAGCGTACGTCTTTGCCACAATCTGCAGGTGTATGTGCAAGACAGACCCTTGAAAAACATATTTGTACGGGACAGGACTACGCTTTTGACTATGTTCCAAATTCAAGCTGCCTGCCTCCCCATATAATACTGGGACCCGAGGGCCCATTGAATGGTCTTAAGAGTCGCCTCGAATGATCCCGGATTTCGACGATTAGCTATTGAACCAAGCGACCGGGACGGATATTCAAGTAATTGGTAGGTATGTTATCGATCGCGATGCAATCATCGTACGGCACTTGAGTGATGGGCACAATTTCCCC
>JAJZAV010000114.1 GCA_021799255.1 Bacillota bacterium | reverse complement strand
CAGCAGATGGCGGCCATCGGGGCCATCGCCAACGGAGGTGCCCTGTACCGACCGTACGTGGTGTCGTCCATCACGGATCCATCGACGGGAAAAGTGATTGAGAAGGTCGGACCGCATGTGGTGCACCAACACGTTGTGCCGGAGAGCGTCGCCAACACGGTGAGGCAGGCGATGATTGACGACGTCAACGCTCCGGCAGGAATCGATTTCTCTGGGCGAATAAACGGCTACGAGGTCGCCGGGAAGACGGGAACGGCCCAGGTTCCCAAGCCGGGTGGAGGCTACTATAGCAATCGATATATTGTGTCCTTCATCGGGTACGCGCCTGGGTGGGATCCGAAAATTGAGGTGTACGTGACGGTCAAGCGGCCCAAGGCACCGCTCGGGAGCACGTGGGGAAGCACCATCGCGGCGCCGACGGCGAGGGCCATCATGAAGTTCTGTCTGCAGTATGAACACATTATGCCTCGAGGTGTGTCCACTCCTTCGTCCGCCGCAGCCATACCGTCCTCTGACAGAACCACTTACGAACAGATGCCTACCTTCACTGGGCAGACCGTAACGGCAGCGAAGGCGCTCGCGAAGAGAGACTCGCTTGGTCTCTCCGTCATCGGATCCGGGAAGGTTGTCGATGGGCAGTGGCCCGCCGCCTCCACGGAAGTGACGTCTGGAACGACGGTATATTTGTCGACCGCGGCGGTTGGCGGTGGCGCAATGAACGTCACGATGCCAAACCTAGTAGGGGCGCCGATGAGAACTGCGGGGGAGATATTGGCTGCCCTCGGACTGAACATGAATCCCGTCGGCAACGGCTTTGTCGGCCAACAGTCCGTGCCGCCGGGAACACCCATCGCTAAGGGGTCAACCGTGACGTTGACGTTTTCGCCGAACCCCCCCGCCGTCATCACCAAGGCTAGTGGTAAGGCTGGAGGATAACTGCAGATTGGTCGCGTAGACGTGTCTATGGGCTTCTACGAGAGGGATTGTCCGCATAGGATGTGGCGATACCGTATCGTGGAGGCGACGAACTGTGCGTGTAACTCGCGGCATGATGCGGCGGCGACTCGTGGCGCTGCTGTTCATCCTCACTGGTGCATTGGCGCTACTTGTCGGGAGGCTTCTTTTCCTGCAAATCGTCCAAGCTCCGTGGCTGAGTAAGATGGCGACCAGCTTGCATACCCGAACCATCAAGTTGATTGGCACGAGGGGCTCCATCCTCTCGGCTGGCGGCAAGGTGCTGGCCTATACGGCCAGCGCCCCGTCGATTTTGGCCGTTCCCAGCCAAATCAAAGATAAGCAACAAGCCGCTGCTTTGCTCGCACCTATTTTGAACATGCCAGCAGAAAAGGTACAAGCTGCTCTATCCAAGGTCGCCATGGCGGTGTACATTAATCCGGGCGGACGCAGAATGACTGAGGAGCAAGCGCAGGAGGTTCGCAATCTTCATCTTCAGGGAATCTATATCACCGAAGAGGGGAAACGCGCGTATCCGTACGGCTCGCTTGCCGCGTCGGTTCTGGGAATTGTCGGTCAGGACGGAGGACTGACCGGTGTGGAGCGGGAGTACAACTCGGTTCTCGCGGGACAAGACGGCTACATTGGCTATCTCTCCTACGCAGGGGGGCAGCCCATCCCTGGGGAAGGCGAAACCATCAAACCTGCTGTGGCAGGCGATGATGTGCAACTCTCCATCTCGGTACGCATCCAGCAAATCGTCGAGCGGGAGATTGAGAAGGTGGTTGCACAGTACAGCCCAGATCACGTGACGGCCATCGTGGAGAACCCCAAGACGGGGGCCATCGTGGCGATGGCGAACTATCCCTCGTTCAACCCGGCCGACTGGAGAAGTGCCCCGCAGGAAAACTACAATCGCAACCTAGCCATCTGGCAGACGTTTGAACCCGGGTCCACGTTCAAAATCGTCACGCTTTCGGCAGCGCTCCAGGAGAACAAGGTCAATCTTGCCGACAAGTTTTACGATCCCGGTTATTACGAGGTGGCCGGGCACCGGATCAAGTGTTGGAAGGCTGGCGGCCACGGATCGCAGTCGTTTCTGAACGTGGTAGAGAACTCCTGCAACCCGGGATTCATTTCGCTCGGGGAACGATTGGGAAAGAACGCCTTGTTCCACTACATCAAGGCGTTTGGATTCGGCAAAAAGACCGGCATCGATCTGCCTGGAGAAGGGACGGGCATTCTCTTCCCTCTGTCAAAGGTGGGTCCGCTTGAGTTGGCCACGACCTCTTTCGGGCAAGGCGTATCCGTGACGCCGATTCAGCAGGTGATGGCCGTCGGGGCCGTTGCGAACGGCGGAAAGTTGATGAAACCGTACGTGGTTCAAGACATTGTGGATCCCAAAACGCACACCGTCGTGATGAATAGGCAACCCACGGTGGTTAGGCAGGTCATTTCCCCACAAACGGCGTCTTTGGTGCGACAGGCGCTTGAGAGCGTCGTGGCGAAGGGTTCAGGGAAGAACGCGTACAAGGAAGGTTACCGCATCGCGGGAAAGACGGGAACCGCTCAAGTGGCCGTCAACGGCCGTTACTCTGGCTCCCACTACATCGTCTCTTTCATTGGGATGGCTCCCGCTAACAATCCGAAGCTCGTTGCTTACGTCGCCATCGACTACCCGCGTCCGAAGAACGGCGCTCCCGTTTTCGGCGGCGTGATTGCCGCGCCCGTCGTTGGGCAGATTTTGGCGGATTCCCTGACGGAGATGAACGTGCCGCCGGACCCGAACGGTTTACCCAAGAAGTACAATTACTTCGAGCAGGCGCCTGTAACCGTTCCAGATCTCGTCGGGATGTCCTTAGTGGACGCGCGCAGGATGGCGATACTCAGCAGTGCGAACCTCAAGACCATGCTCTCCGGGAGCGGTAAAACCGTGATTGCCCAGTCCCCAGCGGCGGGCATGAAGGTACCCCCTGGATCCACCGTGCGCATTTACCTCGGCAACAAGGAACAGGCGTCCGTGGTACACTGATAAGGCGAATCGGGAGGTCAGGACTGAGATGAAACTGCACGAACTAACGGCATCGCTACGACGCGTTAGCGTGGTGCACGATGAGAACGTGGACGTGACGAGTTTGTCCACCGATTCTCGGCAAGTACAAAAGGGGGCGCTGTTCATCGCGTTGCGCGGAGGGGGACTCCGCGATAGGCACGAGTATGTCTCTGCCGCCGTAGAACAAGGTGCGTCCGCCGTTTTAGTGGAAGAGGCGCAGGAACATCTTGCAGTGCCGCAGATCGTCGTACCGGACGTGCGCCTGGCTACCGCAATTCTGGCCGATAAGTTTCACGGCCATCCATCGCGCCGCCTCAAGGTCATCGGGGTCACGGGAACCAACGGCAAAACGACAGTTTGTCAGATGATAGACAGAATTTTGACCGATGCGGGAAAGCGCACGGGGGTTCTCGGCACCATTGGCAAGCGGATCGTCGGCGTCGAAGGAGAAACGCACAACACGACGCCCGAGGCCCCGGAATTTCAGAAGGTACTTTCTGAGATGGTGGAAGCGAAGTGTGACTACGCCATCACCGAAGCCTCCTCCGAGGCGCTTGATCTGCGCCGGGTGGGCGGCACGCGTTACCACGCGGCGGTCTTCACCAATTTGACGCAAGACCATCTCAACTATCACAAAACGATGGAGAACTACTTTCAGGCGAAAGCTTTTCTGTTCTCACGCCTTGGGAATGAGTACGCGGATTCGGCCCTTGAGACGCCGTATGGGGTGCTGAACGTGGACGATGAGAGAGGCGCAATGTTGGCGAAACACGCCTCGGTGGAATGCCTCACGTATGGGATAGCGAACCCGGCCGACGTGTACGCGACGGACGTTCGCACCTTGCCTGATGGCATATCCTTCACCGTATCTACACCGGTAGGCGACGAACAAATCCATATGACATTGACCGGACAATTCAACGTCTACAACGCGCTCGCGGCCATCACCATAGGGCTCTGTGAGGAAATTTCCCTCTCGTCGATTGCCGCATCGCTTGCGGGCTTTTCTGGAGTCCCGGGTCGTCTTGAACGAGTGGCATCTGACGCTCGGTTTACCGTGCTGGTGGATTATTCCCATACGCCGGACAGCCTGTTGAACGCGTTGTCGGCTTGCCGACAGTTGACGAAGAATCGCGTTCTCTGCGTGGTGGGTTGCGGCGGCGACAGGGACAAAGGTAAGCGCCCCATCATGGCGAAAACCGCGGCGCAACTCGCCGACGTGAGCATCTTTACGAGCGACAATCCGCGCACGGAGGATCCGGATGCGATTCTCGATGATATGATGCGAGGGGTCGAGGCGCTTCCTGAAGGGGCGGGCGAGATTGAGAGGATTCGCGACAGGCGCTTGGCCATCCAACGAGCCGTGCTCAAGGCGGGGGAAGGCGACGTCATTCTCATCGCGGGCAAGGGGCACGAGACGTACCAGATTGTCGGTACGACCACGTATCCCTTCGATGATCGGGAGGTCGCCAAGGAGGCCATCGAGATTCTGCGGCAGAAGAAGGCGTAGGTTTCGATTATCGCGCGTGTACGTGGAAATGCTAGAGAGGAGTCACGGGTCATGGACTTGCAGGCAATGCTACTCACTGCCTTAGCATCGATGGCTATTGGGGTGCTCTTGGGTCCCATCTGCATTCCTCTGCTGAGGCGATTGAAGTTTGGCCAGAGCATCCGGGAGGAAGGACCAAAACACCACCAGGTTAAAGCGGGAACGCCTACCATGGGGGGCGTGATGATCATCTTGGCCATCGTGCTCGGTAGCATTCGCTTCGCCATCGACAGCACAGAGGTGTCCATTCTGATTTTTGCAACCGTTGCGTTTGGAATCATCGGGTTTGCCGATGACTTCATCAAAGTGGTGAAAAAGAGGAACCTTGGGCTTCGGCCTCGCCAGAAGCTCCTGCTGCAGGCCATCGCCGCGCTCCTTTTGTACGCGTGGGTAAGGTGGTACTGGGTGAGAACGGATCAGTCTTCCATGGTGTCGGTGCCCTTCACGCACTGGGTGTTTAATTTAGGCATCTTCTATTTGATTTTCTTCGTCATTGTGCTGTGGGGCACCACCAATGCAGTGAACATTACGGACGGACTCGACGGCCTCCTTTCGGGAACGGCTGTCATGGTGTTTTCCGCGTACGCAGTGTACGCGTATTGGCATACCGAATATGATGTCGCCATGTTTTGCGCATCGATGGTAGGGGCCTTGCTCGGATTTCTGGTGTTCAATCGTCACCCGGCTAAGGTATTCATGGGCGACACGGGTAGCCTCGCAATTGGCGGTGCCCTTGCCCTCGTCGCCGTGCTCACGCACAGCGAGTTTGGACTGGTGCTCTTTGGGCTCGTCTTCGTGATTGAGATGTTGTCGGTCATCATTCAGGTTTTTTCGTTTCAGACGTTCGGACGACGCGTGTTTCGCATGAGTCCGCTGCATCACCATTTCGAGCTCACGGGATGGTCGGAATGGGAAGTAGTGATGGGTTTCTGGTTATTTGCGTTCCTTTCCGCGTTTGGCACGCTTGCGTTGTTGTCGCGCTAACCCGTGCCCCGTTTGCGAAGTTATGAAATTAGTCCTGGAAGTCCAGGAGGTAGTGTGAAATGACGGATTACGAAGCTGCGATTGCACCCGATCTGCGAGTGCTAGTGATGGGTTTGGCCAAGAGTGGGGAGGCCGCCGCCCGGCTCTTGAGAAGGCGCGGGATGACCGTGGTAGCGACGGATCAGCGAGATAGGCAAGAGAACGACACGACTGCGGACTTGCTCGAGTCAGAGGGAATTGAGGTCGTGCTGGGCGCGCACCCGCTCTCGCTTCTGGAACCACCGCCGACATTCATCGTGAAGAATCCGGGCATCCCGTATAACAAACCCCTCGTCGTGGAAGCGATGCGTCGAAATATCCCAATTTACACGGAGATTGAGGTCGCGTCCTGGTTGACGAAGGCCCCGATTTACGCGATTACCGGCTCCAACGGAAAGACGACGACCACGACGCTTGTGGGCGAGATCCTAGATGCCGCTTCACTGCAACCCGTCGTCGCCGGGAACATCGGTCTCGCGCTTTCGAGCGTCGTCGACGAACTGGAACCGAATCGCCCGATTGTTCTCGAAGTCTCGAGCTTTCAGCTTCAGGGCACGGAACGCTTTCATCCGAAAATCGGTGCGCTCTTAAATATCTATCCGACTCACCTCGATTACCACCAGACGCTGGAGTCTTACATCGCCGCCAAGATGAAGTTGTTTCGGAATATGACCATGGATGATGTGGCAGTTCTCAACTACGACTCCGCAACCGTGCGCGAGGAAGCGCACGCCATAGGGGCGCGCATCGTGTGGTTCAGCCGAACGACGGCTGTGTCCGAAGGAGTATTCGTGGAAGACGAAACGGTGGTGGCCCGGAAGGATGGTCAACAGTTCCCCATCATCTCTTTGTCGGCGATTGCCTTAAAAGGGGAGCATCACCTGGAAAACGCGTTGGCCGCTTCCGCCATTGCGCTCTTCGCGGGAGCGTCCGTTGACGCGATTGCCCTCGTGCTCTCGCGCTTCAAGGGAGTGGAACACCGACTCGAGTTGGTGCGGACGGTGGAAGGCGTTGACTATTTCAACGACTCGAAGGCGACGAATCCGCAAGCCGCATTGCACGCTCTCAAGTCGCTGCCGGCGGGAATCGTGTGGATTGCCGGAGGCCTTGACAGAGGCGATGACCTGTCCCCTCTCGCTCCGGAACTGGCCGCGCGGGTGAAATACGCAGTGCTGCTTGGCCAATCGGGTCCTAGAATTCAGAAGTTGTGCGAGGAGCTTGGCATCGCGTGCGAAACGGTGCCCAACCTGGAGCAGGCGGTGTACGCGGCGCATCGGAACGCCAGCGCCGGAGACGTCGTGCTGTTGTCGCCGGCATCAGCCAGTTGGGACATGTTTTCTTCGTTTGAGGAGCGGGGGAGAATGTTCAAAGAAACCGTGCATAGACTCTAGTGTGCGGTGCATGTCCAATTCCGGGAGAGTTTTTGCGCTTTGTGCATCTGTCGTAGGCGTACGAACTCTTCCCCTTTGGGCAAAGGACCGCGCGAAGTCTATGGACGAGGTGGACAGAGCGTGATGACGCGAGCCCAGAAGAATTTTGATTATGGAATCCTCTTGATGACGTTCGTGCTCCTGTGCTTCGGTGTCGTCATGGTGCACAGCGCGAGCTCGGTACTGTCTCTACGACGGTACGCAGACTCGTTTTACTTCCTCAAGCGCCAAATCCTTTGGGCCTCCGTCGGAGTTATCCTCATGATGATTCTCTCCAATTACGATTACCACAAGTGGCGCAAATGGGCCCCGCGGCTGGCCGTCGTCGCCTTCGTGTTGCTGGTGGTTGTCCTCTTGCCGGGCGTCGGCAGGAACGTGAATGGTTCTAAGGCCTGGCTCGGCATTGGGAGCTTCGGCGTTCAACCGTCTGAATTCGCGAAATTGGCTATGATCCTCTTTCTTGCCCACTTGCTCGCCGATTCGAAGGACAGGATGGGTTCATTTTGGAAGGGATTTGTGCCTCCGCTTTTTCTATCCCTCGTGTGTGTCGGCCTCGTCATGTTGGAACCGGACTTGGGACAGAGCGTGGTCATTATGGGGACGACCGTGATCCTGTTGTTTGCGGCTGGAGCACGAGTGTCCCATATCGGATCGCTCGGGGGCGCCGGGCTCCTGGCATTCGGTGGCCTCGTTGCAGCGGCGCCCTACCGAATGGATCGAATCACGTCGTTTCTGAATCCGTGGAAAGACCCGCTTGGAACGGGGTATCAGATCATTCAATCCCTATATGCCGTCGGGTCCGGAGGACTCTTGGGACTTGGGCTCGGTCAGAGCCGGCAGAAGTATCTGTATCTCCCAGAGCCGCAGACCGACTTCATTTATTCCATCATCAGCGAAGAGTTGGGGCTCCTCGGTGCCGCAAGCGTACTCCTGTTGTTCGCCGTGTTGATATGGCGCGGGCTTCGCGCGGCCATCTACGCCGAGGACGAATTCGGCGCGTTGCTTGCGGTGGGCATCACGGGTATGATTGGCGTGCAAGTACTCATCAACGTCGGCGTAGTCACCGGATCCATCCCAGCGACTGGCGTGACATTGCCATTCATCTCCTACGGGGGAAGTTCCATGACGCTGATGCTGGCGGCCGTAGGGATTCTTCTTAACATATCCAAGCAGGGTGCGCCGACCGTTCGATAAGACACGGGCGGTTTATGAATAGGGTTGTTTCAATCGCCGCGGAGTGCGGCATTTCCAATATCAGGGGCGCATTTCGTGTGATTGCCGGCTTCGCACCAAACCTACGACCCGACCATATGATGCCATACGGACCTGGGCACGGGCATAAGCCCAAGCTTCACGCGTAACAGTCGACGGAGGGAACCATGCAAGCAAACATCACGCAATCAACGTTCGCAAATTACGGGGTCACTCACATCACCGTTGATGAACCGCTCGCCCCTCATACGACGTGGCGTATTGGCGGACCAGCCGACGTGTTCGTTGTGCCGCACAGCGTTGACGAACTGCGGGGTGCGGTGCTGGCTGCGAATCAACTCGGCCTGCCACGTCTTATAATCGGCAAGGGCTCCAACTTGTTGGTACAAGACGGCGGTATTCGCGGGGTCGTCATCAAACTTGGCGACAAATTCAGTGAGGTGACCATCGAGGGTACTGAGTTGGTGGCTATGGCGGGCAAGAGCTATATTTCCGTGGGCAACATCGCCATTAAGAACAACCTTCAAGGACTCGAATTTGCGACGGGGATCCCTGGAAGTGTCGGGGGAGCCGTCATGATGAACGCGGGTGCTCACGGGAGTGAGACGAAAGACGTTCTTGCGTTTGCGGATGTGATGGATGATTCCGGAGAGGTAAGGCGCTTTGACAAAGAGGCGCTTCAGTTCGGATACCGTCACAGCATCCTGAAGGACGATCCGACGTTGATTGCTGTCGCGGCCGGGTTTGTTCTTCGGCCCGGGGACCAGGAAGAGATGATGAAGCGCCGGACTGGCTGGACCTTGCGCAGGTCGTCGACGCAGCCCTTGTCGAAGCCGAATTGTGGCTCCGTGTTTCGCAATCCGGTTGGCACCCACGCCGGATACCTGATTGAAAGCGCGGGACTCAAAGGGTTGCGTCGGGGGGACGCACAGATCAGCCCGAAACATGCCAACTTTATTGTCAACCTTGGCCATGCGACGGCCGCCGATGTCTTGTGGTTGATGCACCATGCCCAGGAAACCGTCCGAGCAATCTACGGCATTGACTTGGAAACTGAGGTGAGGATTGTGGGAGAACCCGCCTCAGGGAGGTGACGGGTTTGGACGCGTTTGAAATACGCGGCGGTCTGCCGCTTCGCGGTGAATGCCGCGTCTACGGAGCGAAGAACGCCGCTTTACCCATCCTTGCCGCCACGGTTATGGTGGACGGCACGAGCGTCATCGAGGATGTTCCTGAACTGGAAGACGTTCGGGTCATGATGGATATTTTACGAAGCTTGGGCGCTCATGTGACGCGGGAAGGCAATCGCGTCGTGGTGGATGGAAGCCACATCGTCGAGACGACCGTCCCGTCCGATTTGATGCGCAAAATGAGGTCGTCGGTGTTTTTGATGGGGCCCCTTCTCGGCCGCCTAGGAGAAGTTTCCGTATCGAAACCAGGGGGATGCGTCATCGGTCAGAGACCCATCGACTACCACCTTAGAGGCATGCGGCAACTGGGGGCGAACGTCGAAGAACGCCACGGCACCATACGCTGTACGGCGAATCGTTTGATTGGCACGTCCATCACGTTGGATTTTCCGAGCGTCGGGGCGACCGAGAACCTGATGATGGCGGCCAGCATGGCCGACGGGGTAACCGTCATCGAAAACGCCGCGCGGGAACCCGAGATTGTAGACCTGGCGGATTTTCTTCGCAAATGCGGTGCCATCATAGAGGGCGCCGGTGAGGATAAGATCCGCGTGGTGGGAGTGCATCGGCTGACCGGAGTGGAGCACACGGTGATCCCGGACAGAATCGTCGCTGGGACGTTGCTTATCGCCGCAGCGGCCACAAAGGGGAATATTGCGCTCCACCACACGCGCCCGGAACACCTCGGTTCGCTACTGGGAAAACTAAGAGAAGCCGGGGTGCAGGTGGAAGTAGACCATGATATAATTACGGTCGAACACGTAGGGCAACTCCATGCCGTGAATCTACGCACGGCACCACACCCCGGGTTTCCGACGGATCTGCAAGCACCGATGATGGCACTGTTAACCGTCGCCAACGGTGCGAGTATTATCCGGGAAGACGTGTTTGAAGCTCGCTTCAAACACGTAAATGAACTGTGCCGAATGGGCGCCGATATCACCGTAGACCTGCGAACCGCCTTGGTGAGGGGCGTAGGTCAACTGTCTTCGGCTCCGGTGGAGGCCAGTGATCTTCGCGGAGGCGCGGCGTTGGTGGTCGCGGGACTCATGGCGGACGGGACTACAAGAATCGAGGGACTGCATCATATCGATAGAGGGTACCAACAGTTGGATGCGTACCTTCGGGATCTAGGTGCAGAAGTCGCACGTCGAGAACTGTAGTGGCGGACCTTACGGCTAGATCGCGCGTTGAGGCGGTCTAGCCGTTGATCTGACTAGGCGGCACTTGGTTCGGGCGTGGATGGTCTTTTACCCCAATTGAACTGATGAGCGGAAAGTCGCGAAATACGGAGGGACAAGCCGTTGGCGATGGGAGTAAGTCAAACGGCGCACGCGGCGCGCATACGTAGAAAACGACGCAATCGATGGATAGCCGCAGCGTTCTTTCTGTTCATCGCCATCGTTGTCATGATGGAGTCACCGCTGACCCGAGTACGCAAGTATGTTGTCGTCGGCAATCGCTCCATCCCCGCGTCGCGGATTTTAAAGGATGCTTCTTTACGCGTCGGTATCAGCCTTTGGCAAGTCAATCCCAATTACGTTAATTCCCAAGTGCGAAGCAAGGAGACGCTCGTGTCATCGGTTGCCGTATCGACTGACTACCTGAAGGGCATCGTGACTCTTCGCCTTGCGCTGAAGCAAGTAGTTGCGATGCTGGAAGTATCGGGTCGATTCTACCGGCTGTTGGACGACGGCGACGTATACGGAACCGTGTCTGATTCGTCGGGATATTCGTGGCCCATCATCACTTCGGCGCTTGTCAGTACCGTAGTGGACGGGCGACAAACGACGGATCCGAACGTCACACAGCTTTGCCGGATGCTTCCTCAGATCTCGCCTTCGCTCCTCGCGCAGATTTCAGAGTTTCACGTGGATGCGTACGGGGTTGTGACTACGTATCTAAACAATCGATTCGAGGTTCGCCTGAAACTTTCCGGATTCAAATCCCACTTGGTTGCGGCGCTTGATGCCGTGAACTACTTTGTCAAACAAGGCTATGTACCTGGAGTCATCGATGTAACCGGAGGGCAACCTTATCAG
>JAJZAV010000113.1 GCA_021799255.1 Bacillota bacterium | reverse complement strand
CAAATACGGGTTGACCGCACAGCAACTCGCTGGCGAAGTTCGCAATTACGTATCCCTTCAGAATATCGGCACCGTAAACCTTGGGGGACAAACCTACAACTTGGAGGCCACCATCTCGAGTTCATCGGGAATCAACAGCGTGTCGGCCATCCGCGAGATTCCAGTGAGCACGGGAACCGGATTGACCATTCCCCTTTCCGATGTTGCGAGTGTAGACAGCGTGCAGACGCCCACGTCGATTCTGCACTCCGACGGTCAACCGTACGTTGAGATCACGGCGGACTATACCACTCAAAATACGAACCGTACCCTGAGAAACGCCATGAAGACCATCAAGGCGCTGAACCTGCCTTCGAGCGTCCATGTGGCGCAGTCGTCGTCGGTTCTCCAGCAGAACCAGAGTTTCACGCAACTGATTGAGGCCATTCTGGTGGCCATCGGCATGGTTTATATCGTGATGCTCATCCTGTTTGGCGGCTGGGCCGCGCCGTTTGCCATTCTATTCTCGATGCCGGTTGCGCTCATCGGGGCTTTCGTAGGAACGTTCATCGCGCACGAACCGCTTAGCGTGTCATCGTTAATCGGCATCCTGATGTTAATGGGTATCGTGGTGACCAACGCCATAGTCCTCGTTCAACGGGTGGAACAACAGCGGGAGAGGGGACTAGGCGTACGCGCCGCTCTGTTGGAGGCCGGGAGCACGCGCCTGCGTCCCATCGTCATGACGGCGGTCGCCACCATCTGCGCGCTGTTGCCGCTTGCCGTCGGCGCATCGGATGGGGTGCTCATCTCGCAAGGGCTTGCGGTTGTCGTCATCGGGGGACTCGTGACGTCAACGATACTCACGCTGTGCATCGTCCCTCTGATGTACGAGTTGTTGCACCGACGCCAGAAGCTTCGGGAAGAGAGAGCCATGTGAGGGCGGACCTTAGGTTCGCTTAACGCCGCTTTGCTCACCTCGTGCGGCGTGCCCCCAAGTCAAATGGAGTGATCCCATCTTGCTCGAGCAGGTCCCAAAACTTACCCCGCGCGAGACGGTGTTGTGTCGACAAGCGCGAGAGATTGAGACTGTGACAAGGGAACCACGTTCCCTTATCGTCCCGACCGGGCAAAAATAAGGGAATGAGGTACCGTTGTGATGGAGACCGGGGGCGCGGGGAGGTATCTCGGTGGTCAGAAGGGAACCTGGTTCCTCTAATCGTGATATGCGACTCGGGCAATACGCCCGGGGAAAGCGGAATGAAGCGGCCGATTTCTAGAAATAGCCCTGCAGACTCATAGATCCCGGACAATTTTGGTTGGATGCCACGAAGCAAGATCCCGAAAATCCCTGTACACATGGATGACGAAACTAGCATCGTCGGTATATTCTAACGATATGGATAAGCAGAAGCTTATCCTAGGCGAGGATGAGTCCCCTGTGGACGAGCGTCCATGGCGGGGGCAAGAGCCGTCACTGATTACGGGGAGGTCAGTCATCGTGTGGCAGGAATTGCGAACATTTTTACAGCGAGGGAACGTCTTGGACCTTGCGATTGGTGTCATCATTGGGGGAGCCTTTGGAAAAATCGTAACGTCGTTGGTGAACGATATCATCATGCCTCCCATTGGCCTCCTTCTTGGGAAGGTCAACTTCACCAACTTGTACATCAATCTGAGTTCCACTCACTATGCGTCGCTGGCACAGGCGCAGAACGCGGGCGCGCCCACCATCAACTACGGAGTCTTTTTGAACACCATTATCAACTTCTGCATCGTTGCATTAGTTGTGTTCTTCGCGATTGTGAAGACAAATGAATTCCTCAAAAAGCGAATGGTGAAGCCGCAGGTGGTTGAGGTCACCACGAAACCGTGTCCGTATTGCTTATCAACCATTGCACTTATGGCGACCCGTTGCCCAAATTGCACGTCTGTACTAGAAGGGGCGCAATGAGGAAGAGGGAGGAATTGCATCACCTGTGACGGCCGCCGTATAGTTTTCATCATGGGTCGATTGTGGTGAAAACGGTGGTAGCCTTGAATGTGAGGATGATTACGTGTTAGCGCGAGACATCATGATTGAGCAGGTTTACAAAGTGAAGAGCAGCGACACGGTGCGTACGGTCATCGAAAAGTTCCTAAAACATAGGATTAGCGGCTTGCCTGTGGTGAATGACAGTAATCAGATCATCGGTTACATCAGTGACGGCGACATCATGCGCTACATTGGAAAGCACAACGATCTCGTTGTCGACACGATTTGGAGTGCGTTCGTTATTCAAGGAGACAACGAGGACTTCGGGCACCGACTTGAACATGCGCTGCGACTCAACGTTCTTGAGTTGGCCAAGAGGCGCGTCGTGACCGTTCAGTGGAACACCGATGTGGAAGACATCGCCGCCGTGCTCGGCCAGAAGCGCATCAAGAAGCTGCCCGTGGAGCGCGATGGTGTTCTGGTTGGCATTATCAGCCGGGGCGACGTGGTACGTCACGCGTTCCAATCAATTCTATAAACGTACCCAAGATCAATCGTACCCAAGACTATATGTTGACTACACCGCTTCACGTTGCCGCCAGGCTGTTCATCGTGGTAGATGCTAGAAGGGTCCAATCGGCCCTTGACAAGTCGGACGGACCAACTGATATCATTTGAGATGAAACTGCCCAGAGATCGCCACCATGGTAGGCCATGGGCGAGGAGGCTGTATCCACAATGACATCAACCGTTTCTTCGACCGGTAGAAGTGACATTCCAGCCCGCATGGAACGTCTGCCAGTCACCTGGTTCACTTGGAAGGTGGTATTGCTCGCGGGTTTGGCGTGGTTTATTGAGTCGCTCAGCATCGGATCGCTCGGGGTGGCTCTGAACCCACTCAAGCAAGTCATGAACCTTGGCGCGGGCCAGGTCGGCGTCCTGACCGCGGCATCGACCTTCGGAATCGTAATCGGGCTGATTCCTGCCGGGTTCTTGGCGGATCAGTTCGGACGCAAGCGGATTCTGGTTTGGGGCATTGTCGAGTATAGCGTTTTCACGCTGCTTTGCGCGATAGCGCCCAACTACACGGTTCTGCTCATTTTTCGGTTTTTATCGGGCCTTGGCATGGGCGCGGTGTTCCCGCTTCCGTACGCCATTGTGAGTGAATTCGTGCACAGCAGGCAAAGAACCCTGTTTAACGGAATCATGGACGCGTTTCTTTCCGTTGGATACTTCATCGCACCGCTTCTCGGCCTTTGGATCCTTCCGAACCTGCCCCTTAACATTTCCTGGCGCGTGTTCTTCGCCGTCTCGGCGGTGCCCATCCTGTACGCGGGGATCATCAAGGCTTCGCTGCCGGAATCGCCTCGCTGGCTGGATCGAAAGGGCCGCCATACACAGGCGCAGGCGGTGATGGCGAGCATCGAAGCGCAAGTATCGAAGCGGGCGGCGTTGCCGCCGTTCACCGTGGATGGGAAAGCGGCCGAAGCGCGCAGTGCGGCCAAGAGCGCAGACGGCGAGCATCGGGCGACGTTTGCGTCGCCATGGCGTCCACCGTACCTGAGGCTGACGGTGTCTCGCGCCATCGCTGCCACGGGCACGTTTTTCATGTTCTACATCGTGATGACGTACATGCCGATGATCTTCAGTTCGAAGGGGTTGTCGTTTGCCCACTCGCTCCTGTTCACGGCCATCATTACCGCGGCGGCGATTCCGGGGAAACTGCTGAACGGAGCGCTGGCGGAGCGATTCGGGCGCAAGGCGATGTACGTGGTGTTCATGGGGGTCGCGGGAATTGCGGCGTTGTTCTTCGGCATCGCAACGTCGGCCATCGCGATGGTGGTGTACGCGTGCGTGATGTCGCTGTTTGGGACCGGCGCGTTTCCGGCGCTCAAAATGTCGTACGCCGAGCAGTATCCGACGTACATGCGCACGACTGGCGCGGCGACGGTGGAGACCATCGGCCGATTCTTCGGCGGTGTGGTTGGGTCCTATCTGATCCCGGTGTTGCTGAAGCTGTATGGGTTGTCGGTCGGCTTCTACATCGTCGCTGCGCTGGCGTTTGTGGCACTCCTGGTGGAGCTTGCGTTCTCGGTGGAAACCAAGGGGGCGACGCTGGAGCAGCTTGAGGTAAAGACCAGCAAAGTGGCGAAAGTACACTGACAGGCTTGCTGATGATGAGGGGGATAGGATTCCTGGTTCCCTCACTCCGTCGCATGTAACACAGCCGTGAAAAATGCGTCTACGGTCATAGAGGTGCAGTCCAAAGCGTACGACGGTACGCCGACATATATTCTTCAAAGGAGACTGACTTATGCGTAGACGCCGAATGCTGTTTGGGACGGGTATTGCCTTAGCTGTTCTCTCGAGTTCCACGGCAGTCGTGGCTGCTACGGGCCCCACTTTTGGACCGAATGCCGTCAAGCTTGCGAATATCAAGTCCGCGACGGCGATGGTCAATGGGAAACGGATTGAATCCTTCCGGTACATCATCGCGAAGAATCCCCAATCCGGTAAGACAATGACTTGGATCCCCGCGATGAACGTGCAAGACATTCTGACGAATGCGGGTATTGTGGCGCACTGGATCCCCGGAGTGAACCAACTGCAGTTGAACATGCCTGAGGGATGGACCTTGCCGAAAACATTTCGTGTACAGAAGTACAATGAGCCGCTCGCTGGTCAATTTGACGTCATATTGAACGCGACGAGCGTTGCGTATGCACCCGTCTTGACGGTGAAAAACGTCCCTGGCGAAGTATGTGTTCCCATCAATGAACTGATGAGCGTGCTGAAGCGCCTCGGCATATCGTCGACGTGGCGCTCTGGGATGTGGACGCTGACTGGGAAAGTAGCCGTGCCGCAAGCGAGATCGATAGCGGCTGGTGAGACGACCTTCGTCAAGCTCACGCTGAAGAACCAAATCAATCCCTTTGGTCAACCAGCGCCACTTGCCGTGGCCCCTGTGTCGCCCGTCTCCATTACCCTCCCGGTCAATCCCGCGTTCCAGACATCCAACACCCCGTTTGGAATGGACCTCAACTCGGTGCCCGGGGAGAATTACCTGCAGACGGGAAAGATGGAGTATGTGACGAAGAACTCGTTGGCGAGCGCTGAACGGTGGATGGCGCAGGCGTTCGCGAAATTGGGATACAAGGAAGTCGGGACGTCATCAACAGGTGACTATAAGACGGGATACTCCTCGGAAGCTCTTGTCTTTGCACCGAAAACCGAGCCGCGAACGACGCAACTCGAGGTGCAGGTGAACTTTCGAACCACGAAGTCGAAAGAGACTTTGATGGAGTATTTCGTGACCGATGTCGTACTTCCGCCTCGTCCGGTATCCTCGCTGATACATGGCCAGGTGTCCAGCGTTGCCGTGACGGTGACGAAGAACTGGAAAACGACAACGCACACCACCATTACGAATACTACGTCGATTCAGAGCATCGTAAAGGCTGTCAATGCCTTGCAACTGATTAGCCCGTACGGAGTGAATCCGGGTGGACCTGCAATCACCGAATTGGAAGGCGCCACGATGGTGTTCCACATGGCGGATGGCCAACGCGTAACCGTGCAGGCCACCATGGAAAACAACGACGAAATCTTCGGCGACGTCTCCGTCGGAAAAGTTCCTCTGCAAGACAATCAAGGCTCGGTCTGGAAGGCGATGGAGTCTGCACTCTCGTAATCCCCGCGTTTTAGACCCACTGCCCGTCTCCAAAGAAAATTCCATGAAGTGACCCGTCTGGGATAATGGGGCCGTCAGACTCGTTCTGGCCCCATTATGCTGCTCGTGGAAGAGGGACGCTCGCGCATCGACGTTCCCAGATGGTCGAATTGGCCAATCTGGGAGTTTGGTATGCCTATGTACCGATTCCATCCAATCCCGCATACTGGCTTCATTGCAAGAGAGAAGAAATTCCGAAAGGGGAGTCGGAGGAATGCGGACATCAGGTAAGCGAATTCGGAAAACGGTTTCAAAGTCCGCGGTTGGGGCTGCCATGGTTGCCGCCAGCCTAATAGGAATGCCGATTCAGGCTGGCGCGGCGACGGGTACGCCGTCCACCACGGCGGTGGTGCACTGGGGCTCACTTCGGCAGCAAATTGTCGGATTCGGAGCATCCGGTGCGTTTGGTCAAGCGGCCAGTTTGCAGATGATGCCCGCGAAGGATAGAAACAAGGTCTTGTCGCTCTTGTTCTCAGCGAAAAACGGCATCGGCCTCGATATCGTTCGAAGCTTGGTGAACGATGGGGTTGACGGAAAGACGATTGAGCCGGCGCCGGGCCAGTGGGATTGGAACATTCAACCCGATGACCAGATTTGGCTCATGAATGAGGCTCGCAAGTACGGAGTCACGACGCTGATGTCGACTCCGTGGAGCCCTCCGGCGTGGATGAAAAAGAACGATGCTGTTGCGGGTGGGAAAAACGTTTTGACAAACGTGTTGCTGCCAAAGTACTACCACGCATACGCGGTGTACCTCGCCAAGTACGTAACCGGATACTGGTCACATTTCCACATTCGCATCAACGTGATATCCATCCAGAACGAGCCCAACTGGAATACCAATTACGCCTCTTGCGTGTGGACGCCTCAGCAGTTTGATACGTTCATCCGCGAGGATGTCATCCCCGTTTTTAAGCAGTACGACGTGCAGGCGAAACTCATGATGCCCGAGCAGTTGAACTGGGGTGAACAGTATGCCTTGCCCACGCTTAAGGATCCCATCGCGTCGAAGGCCGTTTCTATTGTGGCCGCGCATGGTTATGCGGGCACCGTGGCTCCGTTGCCCGTTGCTGAGCGGGAGCACAAGCAGGTCTGGGAAACCGAGATTTCGACCTTCGGACCGGATGATCCATCCATAACCGATGGGCTTCACTGGGCCAAGGTCGTGAACGACTACCTTACCGTCGCCAACGTGAACGCATGGAACTACTGGTGGTTGACCAACACGGGCACGGACAACGAGGGGCTCATCAATATCAATCCGGTGACGGGCAAGTACGTCCTCAACAAACGACTGTTCACCATCGGGAACTATAGTCGGTTTGTCCGCCCGGGCTATTATAGAATTGCGGCGGCTCGCAGTCCGATGGCGGGAGTGTTTCTCTCGGCCTTCAAAGATCCAAAAACGGGAAGGTTCGCAGTGGTATTGGTCAACGAAAACAACAGCACCTCCACGCTCGACGTCAGCATGAAGGGACTCAGCCATGGACCCTCCTCTGTAGTTCCATACGTTACGTCAGCCACCAAGAATCTGCAGGAGGGTTCCCCCGTTGCATTCTCGCAGGGGATGTTTACTGCCGCGTTGCCGGCGCAAAGCGTCACTACGTATGTTGGAAACTAAACGGGCACAGGGAACGTAGGGCATGTGCATCGCGTGAAGTAGGATGGGCCGCCGACGAGCGGCCCGGACGTGCGTTTCCTAGTTGCGTAACTTGTTTCTAATAAGGAGAAACGCCGAGCATGGAATCAGCGGTCACAAACTCGTACCCTAGCGCCCGTCCGATTTCAATGAGGTAGGGCAGAGCGTCAAGGGTCCCGCGAATATCCTCAAAGCAGTGATGCAAAACGATGGATTCGTCCTGAAGGTGCGCAAGCACGTTCGCCGCAACCGCAGGGCCTGGTATCCGTCTCCAGTCCTCTGAGCTGACGTTCCAAAGGACGATATGGTAGTCTCTCGCCAGACTTTTGACGCGGTCATCCACGCTCCCAAACGGAGGGCGAAAGAGCCGTGGGCGTAGTCCCGTCGCCTCCTTCAGGATCTCAGACGTGCGCTCTAACTGGCGTATCACTTCGTCGTCGCTTTCCTTCGTGAGGTCAGGGTGGCTGTAACTGTGATTTCCTACGACGTGGCCCTCACCGACCATCCTACGCAACACTGCGGGATGCTTCTGTGCCTGGGCGCCGATGCAAAAGAACGTCGCTTGTACTTCATAGCGCTGAAGAATGTCGAGTACCGTCGCCGCCGCGCCTTCGTTGGGGCCATCGTCAAACGTCAGTGCAATCCGCTTGCCGGTAGCGGTAAACGGTTTGTCTTGTGAGTTTGCTGCTCTTTGCACGATTTTCTGTCCCTTCTTGCGATAGTCCAACTCGTTCTATCGTTCACGCTCGTTGCTCCAGACCATAGCGTGCAACTGCGGAAGCACGCGGACGTCGTTGAAATCGGCATCTTGGATGGCAACCTCAAACAGCCATAACAGTCGATTTAACAGATACGCAGAGATGTCTCCCGAGTCGTTGGCTCGGTTGTTCACGGGCTGAAGGAACTTCTCCCGCACGTCTGGGTATCGCCCAAACACCTCTCTAGCATAGTTCAGGTCGGCGTCGTCCTGGACCGCAATCTTCAGCGAAAAATCCACGCCGCGTTCTTGCAGAAGATTGACGATGGAATCGAGGGTGTCGAAGTCCGTTTTCATCATGGAACTCGGTGGCTTCGGGCTTAATGTCAGTTGATCAATCTCGTAGAACCACTCCTGCATCCGGCTTCCCTGCGTCTCAAGTCCCACTTCGTATCCCCGTTGGTGGCACAATCGTACGAAGTCAGCCATGGGCTTACCGATGAGCGCGGGGTTTCCTCCCGTGATGGTCACATGGTTGAATTTATCCTCGCCTAGGCGCACCAGTTCGTCCAGAACTTCCGCGGGCTCCATTTGATGCACCTTGTCCGATTCTAGTCCGTTCCACGTGAACGCAGAGTCGCACCACGCACACTGGTAGTCGCACCCAGCCGTGCGGACAAACATCGTCTTTCGTCCGATGACCATCCCTTCCCCTTGAATCGTGGGACCAAATAGCTCCATTACAGGGATTTTACTCAACGTCGCAGCCCCCATTCGCCCGGTACGACGGCCCTTCGTCAGGGATCTCCGACGACAGGACCTGCGCGAACGCCGTCTGCGTTTCCCATAAGGTGGCGGAGTAGATTGGGAGACCCGCCTGTTTCAGTTTGTGGCAGATGAAGAAAACCAGATTTTCGGCGGTCGTCCGCGCACCGATGAGGGCTATCTTGGAACCCGACGCGTAGAGGGCCTCCAGTATCGGCTCGTTGCCTTTCGCGAGAAAAGCGTGATCGAAGAAGTCTACAACCTGTTCGTTCACGATGCGTTTTAGGTTTCCAAAGTCCATCACGAAGCCTTCGTCGGACGGCTGCTCGGCAGAAATGGGTTCGCCTTCAAGAACGACCTCGAGAGTATACGTGTGTCCGTGGACGTTGGCGCATTTTCCTGTATGACCTATCAACTGATGGGCGGCGTCAAAGGTGAACCGTTTCCCAACGCGTACCGCCATGATTCAGCGCTCCTTTAAGACGTACTCAAACAGACTTATTGTAACAGGTAAATGACCCGGAAACGCGGTCTTTCGTGAGCAACGAGGGGGCAGAGGTGTGAAACGGGGAATGGAACGGCGGACAAGAAGATATCAATCGTCATCGCACTGTCTACCGCGGCTCATCCTAGAACTGTGGGTGTATAATGGTGCGGCAAGACTTTTCAAGAAGGAGACATGGCACCATGGCCGGAAAAACGAAGCGAGATAGGATGAAGAGGATTCGGGAAAGTGGGGCAGACCCGACGATTCTACGACAGACGTGGGCACGAAAGCCTCAGACGCAAATCGTGAAAAACGTCAAAGCCGAACAACGTCGCTCTTGGTGTCGAGATAAAAGGCACGAGGGCGACGTTTTTTTGTTGCGGTGTAAGGCGCGTCCAACGAAAGCGCCTGTTGCCATTGTCGCTTAGCATGCAAAAGGAGCAATCGGCCGCGGGGCAGGATCAAACGCCTAAGTGGTAAACCAATAAACGCTCAAGCGGGTTGTCCTTGTAGATGTCCTCGAATGTAAGTTCGGCGCGCAGTTCAAAGGGGGTCTGATTATCCAAGAAGAAGATGTAGTCTTCCGACGGATAGTACAGTAAAACCTCCAAGTCCCTAGGATCCTTATCGAAGGAACGCAGGATGTTCCCGATTACTGTCATAAAGATCTCGACCGAGAATGGATTGAAGAAATAGAAGCGATTATTCGTCGGTTGGATTCGATAATCTTCCGCTAAACAGCGATGGAACTGAATCTGTCCTTGAACAGGCCCATGGGTCAACGTGTAAGTTCTCAGGTTTTCCTCTGCACTCTGATAAGAGGTCTCGTTCATTTCGACACCCACGACGGAAACGTGAAACCGATAATGGACGTAGAAGTTGAGTCGCCCTTTCCCGCAGCCAAAGTCAACCAGGCAATCGCCGTTCTTGACGTCGTACCACTCAAAGAGGCGCTCAAGTACACTGTACGGTGTCGGTTCGTACCGATGATAGTGGAAATTGTCTGGGAATCCCTGTTGTCCGCCCGTCTTTATGTGGAGCAATTTGTCGTAGTAGTGTTCTTTGATCACATAGGTGTCTCCTAGTCGTTAAATGATGTCTGCAATCACCCTGCGGAAGGTAAATGGTGCGCTCATTGTATTATGCCGAGTAAAATTTATCAAAATGGTAGCCGTATGGCCACCGTGGGGGATTTAGCTCGTATTACAAACTTTGGGGAATTCAAAATTCGAGTCGGGAGAAGTCTTGTCCGTCAGGTTGGCTCAAGAAGCTACGATAATGAGGAGTAGTCCACCCTTGCGTCCCGCTTCAGTAATCCATGAAATATCCACCACGCAAATAAGGACGCCGCGCCGGTTGCGATGAATAGGGCGGAAAACGAGAATCGGTTGACCACGTAGCTGCTGCACAGCGTCAGAACGGACGACACGACTAACGAAACTAGGATATAGATGCTGATATGCATGGGAATCTCGGCATGCCGGGTTCTCTCGATAACCAGCATGCTGCTGCTCATGTTGTAAGCCGCCATTGCAGTAGTGCTGAGCCCAAATGCCACGTATACACCCCATAGGCTATGTTCACCAACGGCCCACACAGCGGCGAAAATTCCCGCAATAGCTCCGAGTTCGAGGACGAAACGGTGGCTGAAACGATCCGCCAGGACGCCAAACACCACGCTTGCCAAGGTGTTTCCCAAGACGGCAATGCCTGTGAAAACGGCCACGGCCCCATTGCCCGCATGAAAGATGCGGATGGCATACAGGGAGTAATAAACGAGGGCAATCTGAGCAATGACCAGCATGGTGAACCCCAGCACCATCCTCGCGAAGAGGCGGTTGGTCCTCAAGATTCGTGGAACATCGCGGATGTAACTCCAATAGTTGATGTCTGGCCCTTTCGTCTCGTCTGCGGGCTCACGCATCAAGACAAAGTCATAGGCATCCAGCAACAAAAGGACAGCCCCGATAACGAACAGGAGCGTGTAATCATACGGATAAGATACGGACTTGAGCACCATGCCGATGAGAAGGACGGAAAGCAGCGCAAGGAGGTTGGCGGTTCCGCCCGCAAAGCCCCGAAGGCGACCGCGATTCTCTTTGGCAACCATTTTGGCAAAAAGGCTCATATAAAACGGTGAGTAGGATCCGACGAATAGGTTGAAGATGCCCCAGCACACGAGAAACAGTATGATCATGACGTGAGATCG
>JAJZAV010000112.1 GCA_021799255.1 Bacillota bacterium | reverse complement strand
ACAGCATCCGGATTAGGCAATCGTAGCAAGCACAAGACCCCTTTTGCGGATAGATTTCGATAGATCCGCGAGTCGGCCGACATGCCTGTTCAAGGGCTGTCGGCATTTCTGTTCATCGCATGTGCTGGAGAAACGAATGTCTAAAACGCGACGGACTTTCCCTAATTCACCTGATTGGTCTCCTGATGCAGAATATCAACTATCAACGATGCCCTCGAAATCATTCCATCAAATTGGAGAACCCTCTCATTCCAGAATTTTGACCGTGACACAATCAGAGATGCCGTGTTAGTCTGTGTCCCACGACGCCGAATCCTGCAAATGACAGGAGCGGGGGAAATGCATTTGGGGTGAATTGTCGGTTGGCAATGGGCAATCCTCTGTCCAAACCCGTCAACTAACCTCGCAGGCGTAGAGGAGGAAAATCTTCTTGCAGACGAAACAATGGCTGATGTCGTTGGCCGTAACTTTCTCAGCTATCGCGCTTGGAACTTCGGTGTCTCTTGCCGCAACCCCAAGTGAAGTGACCGTGAATCACAACGCATTCCTGCGTTCGGGTCCGAGTCTGTATGCTCCGCCGATTGTTCTTGAGAGAACTGGCTCTGTCTTGACTCTCGAAGGTAACACGACGGGTCGCTGGCTTCGCGTAATGGATGCGAATGGAAATGGCGGCTATATCATCAACCGACCGTATTGGACGTCTGTTCAAACGAGTTGGCCCAGCGCCAGCGCATCGAGAGCGAGCACCACAGGCGTTTCAGTCGGAAGCTTGAATTACGCCACTTCAACCCAACTGCCGCCAGGTGTGACTTACGATCCGACCGTCGGCGCGCTTGCCCCCCTTGGCGCATCTTATCAGACGAAATTCAACGCCATAATGCAGATAGCGAACAGCAAGCTAGGAACCCCGTATATCTGGGGTCATAACGAGGATAGAGGACAGTACGGCTTCGACTGCTCGAATTTCACGGCGTACGTGTATCATCACGCGCTTGGATATGTGATGAGCGGTGCATCGCAAACCCAATTTCACTCCGTGGGATGGCCCGTTCCGATATACCGTATGCAGCCCGGTGACCTAGTCATTTTCGACAACGGCGGTCATGTGGGCATCTATGCCGGCAACGGTGAGATGATTCAGGAAGGCGGCGGCCTCGGAAAAGTTGGGTATCTCAAATTATCGCCCGGGTCCTACTGGTACAACCATATTACTACGGTGAAGAGAATGTTTTAGAGCACCGCGGCGGTGCCCCATGGGCGCCGCCTTTATTATGTATTTGCAGTAGCACGGTTGCAGAGCCGCGAATGACCACACAGACTGCGCCGTTCAGGCCAGGCGTAGTCTGACGGTGGGCTGGAATTAAAACATTCGCTTAACCACTGTGATGTGGCTTCCCCAAAAACTGCTGGGGGCGACGGATAAGTATCCGACTTTCCCCAATCCTCCGCCTTCCTCAATCATCCTGTGATGTCCAGCATAGATCCCCACGTGTGCTCCTTTATCGAAGATAATCAGGTCGCCGACCTTCATGTCCTTGACAGGGATTGGAGTTCCAACGTCGTGATATTGTACCTGGCTCGCGCCGCTAAGAATGTAGCCCAAGGCATGATGGTACACGTAGGCGGTAAAGTTGCTGCAATCAAATCCGTACTGACCCCTGTCTTCATTGTGGCCCCAGATGTAGGGGGTTCCTAACTTGCTGGCGGCCTCTCGAATGACCGCTATTCGTTTTGCCGAAACGGGTGCGGTGACGGACGCTATGGGTGTGATCTTGGGATCCATGCTAACCCCATTTGGAGGAATCGAAAGAGCTGCTTGTGACGGGACGTTTGTTGGCTGTGGTGCAGGCGATGGTACTTGTCCAATCCAAAACGTCAGGCGACGCCCATTGGGAAGTGTAATCATAGCGTTCCCGACTCGCCTGGCAGGGAAGTGGGCATAGACGTAGTTACTGATGCCACGGGTGTTCGTAATGTCTATGACATTTTCCCCCGTTTGGGATGCACTGACGTATTGTCCAGTCATGGCTACAGCATGGGTCTTCTGTTGATACACAACCGTTCGAATAGCGACATTGGGATCAGTGACGTGATTTATCGTGTTCGAATTGGCGTTCCCGACAAACCCAGCGGAAGTTTGATTTTGAATGGGTTGGCTGCAGCCAGACAAGGCTCCCACGAACAAAATGCTGAGAACCAATGGGTATTTGGACATCGAATCCGTCCTCTCATGGTGGCTTCGAATGTAACATGCCCGTTCTCTGAATCACCCATGCGAAGTCGGGGACAACGAATACAGCTTCCAAAGGACCAATTGTAGCGATACCGGTGATTCCAGTTTCCGCATGCTAGCAAGACAGGCGGTTGGGCTCACGATGCACAAACGAGATTGTCTGGACGAACCCCGAAAAGCAACCGAACAATAGAGTCTGAAAAAAAGTACAGCTGCGAAAAAGACAGGTTCCACCAAGAAATAGTCAAAAGAACTTTTCCCGATATTAAACAGGATGTCTCTCTTACGAGGGACATCCTGTCTCAATACATATGGGCTCCATAAATTTCACCATAGTTAAAGTCGAACCTCCGTCAAGAAAATTCTTCGAAAAAACTCCGCACAGGCGGTAGCCCGCATCGCCACAGCTCAGCTTCCGATGGAAAGCTGTACAATCTTCATGACCAGCATGACCACCGCAATCACTAAATAAGCCCGCAGGACTAACATCGCCACTTTTTGTGAAGCAGACCACGAGGCCGCGGGTAATTGCGACAAGGGAGGCATTCTCCACGACAAACGCTCCTCCTGAGAATAGGACGTTTTCCCAAAAGCGGGTGTCTTCGGGGAGCGGCGAGTTAGCCAAACGACGCCTGCTGCCAACAGCCCTGCCACGAGGCCGCCACCCGAGACTAGGCTCAACATCCTTACATTTACATCCGGGAAAAACGTAGCGGCAGCGAGTATCAGGGACAGAACTACGAGCACTCCGACAATCACGGTCCCGATGACATTTAGCCACGGACGATTCACCCATGGGCCTAGTACGGCTTTGTCGTTGCACAGGAGCAGTAAAAACACAGTCGCACTCGGCAGAAGGATGCCGGCGAGGGCTTGCACGCCCGTCGTGATAAGCCCGAGAGGAGCGTGAGGGATAATCACAACGCTCGCGGAAAACAGGATGATCATGCCGTAGATTACGTAGAAGCTCAGTCCGTCCTTGACGGAACGGTGAAGGGAATGTTTCGTCCCAAAGACATCGCCGAAGGCGTAAGAAGTCGAAAGAGTCACTGCCGCCGCGCCAATGAGAGAGGCGTTTAGCAAGATGATGGCGAACAAATCGCCAGCCAAGGCCCCAACATGCTGCGACAAACCGGTAATGACCGTCCCCGCATTCACAAAGTGCCCAACCAAGCCGGTGCCGCCGAAAGCAAATGCAGTCGTGACAATGAGGGCCGTCGCACCAATTACCACAACAACGGATCCGATGATGGTATCGGCTCGTTCGTAGGACATCCAACGAGGGGTCAACCTCTTGTCAATTACGTTCGATTGCTGGAAGAACAACTGCCACGGGGCCACCGTCGTTCCCACCATACCTATGATGAGGAGTAAAGCGTTCGCTGTGAGTCCTCCGTGCACGCCTGGCAACAAGAACCCCGAAACCACTGGACGAACCGACGGATGGGCCATGAACACGAGGGGGATGACCAGGAGATTGGCAATCACCATGACGTACATGAACCGTTCCCAACGCCGGAAACTACCCGTCACGGTCATCCCTATTAGCACAACGGAGGTGAGTGCAACAGCAAGGATGGGATTGACCCCAAAATGGGCCAATGCGATTCGAATTCCGATGAATTCCGTCACGATGGTCAGGACGTTCAAGACGAACAAGTCACCGACCGAGAAAGCCCCCCAGAACTTCCCGAACCGCTCGAAAATCAGTCGGGCGTGCCCCACTCCGGTTACCAAACCGAGACGAACCACCATTTCCTGATTGACAATGAGGACGGGAACGAGCAGCAACAGCACCCAAAGGAGACTGGTTCCAAAGTTCTGTCCCGCCTGAGCGTAGGTGGAGACGCCGCCGGCGTCGTTGTCGCCCACCATCACGATGAGCCCAGGGCCCATAATCGCCAGCAAAGTTAGGATCCGAGTCTTCCAGGTCCTGCGAGTTTCACAATCATCGGCGCGCACCGTACCCAGCGCACCCTGAATGTCTCCCACATGTTGGCTGTCAAGAACCGCCACATCTTGAATCGCTAGATTTGAACGCACATCTTTCAACCTCCTTGAAGAAGGGATAGGAGGGACACAAATCCCGATTTGAAGCAAAGCCAAAGACACTGCATCGTCGCTGATGACTAGGGCCAGCGTCCACTCCCACCACCTCCTTCAAAGAGAAAATATAAAATCCCCTGAACTAAGCTCAGGGGATTTGATCTGCTCGTGGAAAACAAAGAACAGACTTCACTCAAATCCCCCTAGTTGAGCTTTGGCACTATGCAACGTAGAGTTTTTCACTCAGCCACGTTGGGTAAAGCCTTAATCCGGCAGTACCTGTTGACCCATTGGCGTCTTTCGACGTTTCCGGGCAGTGGCTTGTGTTTACATAGACGCCTCGCCTAACGAGGACCAGTTTGTATTCGGTTTAAGGTATGACACATATGGTGCGAGTGTTTGTGCTTATGCCGTCGTATTCAAAAATGCTTTTCGATGATTCCACAACCGGAATCATTATCCTCCCCGCAATAAGGAAAGTCAACTGCATGCATAAATTATTGCGAGTAGAATCGCTCACTTGATGCGTTTCACGAACCGATCCATTCGGTCCATGGCCTTTACGAGGTCCTCGTAGGACGTGGCGTACGACATGCGGATGTTGGCGGGAGCACCGAACGCGTCGCCCGGTACGGCGGAGACGAGTTCGTCCTCGAGCATCCATTCGCAAAACGAAGCCGCGTTCTCGAGAGTACGCCCTTCGTACGTCTTCCCGAACAGGGCCGACACATTGGGGAACACATAGAAGGCTCCTTCGGGCACCAAAATCGATACGCCCGGCATCTTCGACAACCTCTCCACCAGGTAATCTCGTCGACGCCTGAACTCCTCCACCATTTCCGGTTGGAACGAGGAGAGGGCGACGACTCCGGCGACCTGCGAAATCGTCGAAGGACTGCCCGACGAATGGCTCTGCATGCTGGTGATGGCCTTGGCTACGTCGAGCGGAGTTGCGACATACCCGAGCCGCCAGCCGGTCATGGCGAAGGCCTTGGAAAAACCATTCACGACGCAAGTCCTGGACATCAGGCTTGGGACCAACTGCGGCAGGCTGAAATGACGAACCCCGTACACCAAGCGCTCGTAGATCTCGTCGGTAATAATGTATATGTTGTGCTTCGCGAGAACTTCTCCCAAGGCGGTGAGCTCGCTTTGTGAATAGACGCTGCCCGTGGGATTGTTGGGAGAGTTGAGAATGATGGCTTTGGTGCGCGGCGTGATTGCCGCCTCAAGCTGAGCAGGTGTCAGCTTATAGGACGTATCCTCTCCGCTTGAAACGATGACTGGGACGGCGCCGACTAGGCGCACCTGCTCTGGGTACGAAGTCCAGTACGGAGCGGGTACGATGACTTCGTCATCGGGGTTACACACCGTGTACAGGACGTTGAACAGGGTATGTTTCGCTCCTGCGGAAACCACAATCTGCTCCGGCTGATAAGACAAGCCGTTCTCAACCATGAGTTTGCGCGCGATGGCCTGCCGCAGTTCCAGCGTGCCCGCGGCCGGGGTGTACCGCGTATTGCCGTTGGTGATTGCCTTGATGCCTGCCAGCGAAGGGGCATCTGGCGTGTTAAAGTCCGGTTCCCCGACGCTCATGTTGACGACATCTTTGCCTTCCCGGATCATCGCCTTCGTTTTCGTGTCGACGCTGATGGTGGCTGACGGTGCAATCTGACTGACTCGGTGGGAAAGTCGTTGTTCCATGAAACCTTCTCCTCTCAGAGTGCACATCCCGTGCGAGAATCCGCACAAACGAAGACCGGATGGCACGCCTTCGTCACCGCAACCTGCGCGCTAGCGCTCTCCACCGTGGACTTCGCGAAAACCTGTGGATGGCGCGAAAAGGCAAGCGCAAAGGGCAAGCGCATTTACGCCAATTGTATCAAATGAATCCACTTTAGAACCAACTGCGAATCCAGCCCAATAGCCCGTGCGGTTTCGGCGCAGAATTGCCCGCCATCGCCGCAGGATGCAGCGGGCAGGACTCCTTCGGTTCGGTTCCGGGCACGAAGTAGTCGTATTCCGTGTCCGCACAGGTGTTGGTGGCAAGTTTGGCTGTGAGCGGATCGATGAGCCGAGGCACCAGTCCTGCGGCTGCGCGATACCACGAACTCGGGAACCGCTGCTCCGCCGTGTTCATCACGTGAGCGAAGATTCGGCTCGCTACGTGAGCTTCAGACAGCGCGAGCGGACGATTGTCGTCGTACCCAACCCAGACCGCGCAGACCGTTGTGGGAGTGTATCCGACCATCCATCCATCCGTGTCCGTCGTCCCCGTTTTTGCCGCCGTGGTGCTGTGCAGGTAGGAGTGAATCGCGTAGGCCGTGCCGCCAGGCTGCAGCACCGATTGCATGAGATCGCTCATCTGGAAGGCCACCTGGGGAGAGATTACCCCGGTTTTCTCCGGAGTGGTGCTGACCGTTCGGTTTTGGTTCGACCAATTCACCTGCGCGACGGCGTATGGGGTCACCCGAAATCCGCCGTTGGCCAGTGTCGCGTAAGCCGTCGCCATTTCCAGTGGACTTGTGGGGAACACCCCCAGGGCTAAGGACGGGTACGGCAAGAGTTCCGACGTGATGCCCATTCTCCTCGCCGTGTCGATGACCTTCGACGGGCCTACCTGCAGATTGGTGGTCACGGCGTACACGTTGTCCGATCTCGCTAGTGCCGCGCGAAGCGTGAGCGGCCTCTCGGCAAATTCCCCCGCAAAGTCGCGAACCGTATAGCTCTTGTCGCCATCGTAGCGAAACGTCGTTTCGGTGCTCTTCACCTGATTTGCCGGAGTCCATCCGTGCTCCAAGGCGCTCGCGTAGACCACGGCCTTGAAGGTGGAACCCGGCTGGCGAGTGGCAAAGGATCGATTGTATGGGCTCGTAAGATAGTCCCGCCCGCCCACCATCGCACGGATGGCGCCCGTGCGCGGATCCATGACGATGACCGCCGCTTGCAGTTTCGGGTAGGGGGCGACGAGGCGGCTCACCGCGCGCTCGGCCGACTGCTGCAGAACTGGATCCAAGGTCGTGGTGATGCGAAGTCCCCCGGCGTAGAGATTGTCGGAAGTGATGCCAAAGCGACGCTTGGCTTCACTGACGGCCACCTCCGTGAAGTACGGGGCTTTCTCGCTCGACAGAGACTCAGTGGCCAGTTGAATGGGCTGCATCGCGGCCTGGGCAGCCTCTTCGTCCGTGATGTACCCGGCCTGTGCCATGCGGTGCAATACCGCAACTTGGCGGGATTTCGCTTGATTGAAGTGCAAAAGGGGATCAAACGCCGAAGGGGCTTGCGGCAGTCCCGCCAACATGGCGCATTCGGCCAGGTTGAGCCTCGTGATGGGCCGACCGAAGTAAACCTGGGCGGCCTGCGGAGCCCCATAGGCGCCGTGACCGTAGTAGACGTAGTTTAGATACTCGTCCAGGATGGTAGACTTCGACTCGTGCATTTCCAGTTGTATGGAGTACAGGGCCTCGCGGATCTTGCGGGAGAGCGTCCTATCCTGGTTGAGAAACAGCGTGCGCGCCAGCTGCTGCGTGATGGTGGAGCCGCCTTGATCCACGTGGTGATGCCGCAGGTTCACGAGCGTGGCCCGAGCGATGCCAGCGAGGGAAAAGGCGCTGTGCTGGTAGAAGTGCGCGTCCTCGACGGCGATGGTCGCGTGCTGCAGCGCAAGCGGGATCTCGTCCAGGGGGACGATCTGCGAGTGATCTCCCTTCGGAGTCCACGTTTCCAGCACGGTCCCTTCCCTGTCGTCCACTTGCGTGGGATTCAGGAAGCTCTGCACGGGTAATGGGGCGGCCTTCAGGCCCGCGAGCATCGCTGTGGTTCCCACGAAACCCGCCGCCATGGGAATCCCCACATAGTTTCGCAACCAGCGGCGGCGAGAGCGGACGTTTTTTGAGCGTGGATTGCCTTGCTCGGCGGGCGCAGAAACTTGGCCAGTGTGTTCATCCATTGGAGCGTTGGTCCTCCTCGTATCGGAGGATGCCCATTGCAGGTCATGATTTCCTTGCCGAAATTAGGGCATCCTTCTCATATCTCGGATAGGATGCCCTGTTTTTCGTTTGGTATAATAATTCGCGAATTCTTTATGGAGGTGGCCGCATGGCCCAGATGGATCTATGGTTTACGGAGCGACAGAACGAGAATCTGTCGATTGGAATGCGCATTAAGGAGACGTTACATAGCGAAGTGACGGAGTTTCAGGGCATGGACGTCATTGACACGTTCCAGTATGGCAAGATGCTCGTCCTCGACGGATGCGTGATGACGACGGATAAAGACGAGTTTGTCTACCACGAGATGCTCGCGCACGTGCCGATGCACACGCACCCGAACCCGAAAAAGGTGCTCGTGGTGGGCGGGGGCGACGGCGGCATCATCCGCGAGATTGTCAAGCACCCGTCCGTGGAGAAGGCCGTGCTTGCCGAAATTGACGGGCGCGTCATCGAGATCTCGAAGCAGTACTTTCCGCACATCGCGAGCGGACTTTCGGATCCGCGCGTCGACGTCCAAGTCGCGGACGGCATCGTGCATGTGCAGGAGCACGAGAACGAGTATGACGTCATCCTCATCGACTCGACGGATCCCATCGGACCCGCCGTCGGGCTGTTTGCGAAGGAATTCTACGCGTCCGTTCACCGCGCATTGAAGGACGACGGCATCTTCGTCGCGCAGACCGAATCCCCGTTCAAGGATCCGGATCTCATCCGCCGCGTTCACGAGGACGTGAGCAGCCTATTCGCACAGACGCATTTGTACCTTGCGTACATCCCTACGTATCCCACGGGAATGTGGAGCTTCACCATGGGCAGCAAGCGCCACAACCCACTCGAAGCGGCGAACGAGTTGCGCGTGAAGGATACGCGTTACTACACGCCCGCCATTCACAAGGCCGCCTTCGCGCTGCCGAGATTCGTGGAGGAGATTTTCCGCCGATGACCCACTCTTTCGATCCCGCTTACAGCGGCAACGTCTTCATCCGCTCCTCATCCGACTTCTACGCTTCCCGTGCGGTCATCTACGGGATGCCAATGGACTGGACGGTGAGTTTTCGTTCGGGCTCCCGGCTCGGCCCGGCGCGCATCCGCGAGGTGTCGCTCGGCCTCGAGGAGTATTCGCCGTACTTGGACAGGGACTTGTCCGACATCGAGTTCTTCGACGCGGGGGACATCCCTCTCCCGTTTGGCAACCCGGCGAAAAGTGTCGACAAAATCTACGAGTACGTGAAGTCTCTGTTTTCGGCGGGCAAGTTTCCGCTCGGTCTCGGCGGCGAGCACCTCGCGTCGTGGGGAAGCATGCGCGCGGCGTGGGAGGCGTACCCGGACCTCCGTGTTGTCCACATTGATGCGCACACGGACCTGCGCGACGACTACGAGGGCGAGCCGTATTCGCACGCCACGGTCATCAAGAAGGCGTGCGACGCCATCGGGGGCGATAGGGTGTACCAATTCGGCATTCGTTCTGGCACACGCGACGAATTCCGCTGGGCTCGCGAAAACACGCACTTCTTCCCATTTGACCTGGCCGTGCCGCTTGAGGGCGTCCTGCCGTCGCTCCATGGGCACCCGGTGTACGTGACGTGGGACATCGACGTGATGGACCCGGCTTACGCGCCTGGAACAGGAACAGCCGAGCACGGGGGCATCACGCCGCGCGAGGCGTTTGAGGCGTTTCGGATGCTGTCGTCGCTGAACGTGATTGGCTTCGATCTCGTTGAAGTCGCCCCCCTCATCGATCCCACGGAGCAGACGCAAATCCTTGCGGCGAAGTTCGTCCGCGAGGCCCTGCTCGCCTTTGTGAAGTAAGGGGCGCGGGTCGGAGCATGATGCGCGCGCAGGGTGATCGCAGCGGGGGAAGCAGCGATGGGGCCCGCGGTGGAGTCGGTGGGCGCGAGGGCGGTCGCGGTCGCGATGGAGCCGGCGGAAGTGGTGGTCGCCATGGATTGCATGGAGGTGTGCATTGCGAGGGCGGTGGTTCCCGTGGGGCGAAACCGTTTTGGCTAGCCGATGCTCCGTTCGAGAAGCGCGTGCGAATCGAGATGCGACGCGTCGAGTTGAAGCCGTCAACGGAGTCAAGGGAGCCGAAGGCGTCAGAGGCGTCAGGGCCGATGGATGACGGGGAAACGATTGCGCAGATCTCGGGGGTGTGGGTGCAGCGGGACGGCGCTCACTACCTGCGCCACGCTGGGGAATGGGAGCAAAGCGGATCGACATATTTGGAGGACTCGTCGGCGGGATTCGCACGCGGAGTTGCGGACTTGGCTGAGGATGGAGGGGGCGAAGGGGATCAGACAATCTGGAAGATTGAACCTTCGCAATTGACTATGATCCGCCATGGCATCGTGCGCTGGAATCTGCGCTTTCGGGAATCGATGACAACGAATTGCACAGCCTTCTTCGGCGACGCGCCCATGCCGGTACGTGTGACTACGCGGCAGTTGTGGGCTGTCATTGAGGCCAACCGCGGATGTGTTCAAGTCGCGTGGGACGCACAATTCGGAGAAGACGCCCAGTCGGCGCGGCTGCAGCTGCGGTTCTGGGAATCGGACTAGCATTGGATGGAATAACGTGACGATGGCGGTGGTTGCATGCGCGGGTCGCGGCAAAGAGGACGCCGGCGGTGTCGGGCTACGGCTATGCGAGGTCCGGTTAAGCCGGTCACGCCTGCTTATCTGAGCGACGATGGGGCGAGCGGGATCCGATGGGTCCCGTATGGGGCCGGTTAAGAGGGTGAGACCCGCTTAATGGGCGTAGCGGCCCGGCGCTTGGCGCGGTTAAGCCGGTCACGCCTGCTTATCTGGGCGACGATGGGGCGACCGGGATCCGATGGGGCCCGTATGGGTCCCGTTAAGACGGTGAGACCCGCTTAATGGGCATAGCGGCCCGGCGTGGGCGCGGTTAAGCCGGTTACACCTGTTTATCTGGGCGCCGATGGGGCGAGCGGGATCCGATGGGCCCGTTAAGACGGTGAGACCCGCTTAATGGGCGTAGCGGTCCGGCGTTGGGCGCGGTTAAGCCGGTCACGCCTGCTTATCTGGGCGCCGATGGGGCGAGCGGGATCCGATGGGGCCCGTATGGGGCCGGTTAAGACGGTGAGACCCGCTTAATGGGCGTAGCGGCCCGGCGCTTGGCGCGGTTAATCCGGTCACGTCTGCTTATCTGGGCGACGATGGGGCGAGTGGGATCCGATGGGTCCCGTTAAGACGGTGAGACCCGCTTAATGGGCGTAGCGGTCCGGCGTTGGGCGCGGTTAATCCGGTCACGCCTGCTTA
>JAJZAV010000111.1 GCA_021799255.1 Bacillota bacterium | reverse complement strand
AGGATAACCCCATCGTGGCTCCTACACCAACGCCGAGATAAGAATCGTCAGATACCACGGGATGCCATGACTGGAGGAAATGACCCCGAAGGTCACCGCGAGGGGAACGTACGCGAAGACGATGGGAAGCGCGTCCTCTAACCCCCTTGCGATGGGCGATATACTCACCGTAGAGGGGTTTATCGCGAATACGTGAATCCGTATGAGGAGACATGCGAATTCCTCGTATTGCTGATCTATCCGACGAATGCGTGAAGATGGTTCGGAAAAGAGGTTACACCGATGGAACTAGGCGTTCCCGAAGGGTCCGCATTCGCTGGCAAAGTTGATTTCTCTCGCAAGAAGAGTTCCAACCGTCTCACGGGCCTGTCCATGGCTCTCCTAGGGGCCGTGTTGTGGGGAGTATCGGGAACCGCCGCCCAAATGCTGTTTCACCGCTATCACTTTAGTGCGGGGTGGCTCGTCATGGTGCGCATGACCGCATCAGGCATCCTGCTGTTGCTGGGCGCCGCAGTCCAGTTTGGTTTTCGCCACACGTTTCTTGTATGGAAATCGAAAGGCGACGTTGTGGGCCTCCTGGCATTCGCGGTGATGGGGTTGCTCGGCGTGCAATACTCCTACTTTGCTTCCATCCTGCATGGGAATGCCGCGATGGCTACCTTGCTGCAATACCTTGGCCCGGTGTTCATTTCCGTCTACTTGGCCTTTCGCCGCAGAAGATTACCAGGTCGATTCGATACGATGGCGGTCTTCTTAGCCATCGTGGGGACGGCCTGTCTCGTCACAGACGGACATTGGCGCGGGCTGACCGTGCCACCCGTTGCAATCTTTTGGGGGCTGGTGTCGGCCATCACGGCCGCGTTTTACACCGTGTACCCAATTCGACTGCTGCACCGCTATGGCTCCGGCACCGTGATGGGGTGGGGCATGCTGCTGGGCGGGGTGGGCATGGGACTCAAAACACCTCCGTGGGATTTCACGGGGATCATCACGTTGCACAGCGTGCTGTTGGTCTGTTTTGTCGTCTTGTTTGGAACCCTTATTGGATTCTATTTGTATCTATCAAGCCTGAAGCGCATTTCCCCGTCCGAGGCCGCGCTCGTTGCGAGCGGGGAACCGCTTTCTGCAGCCGTAGTGGCCATGATGCTGCTTCACGTACGCATGGGAAGCGTGGCCTGGTTGGGAGGAGCCTGCATTTTGCTTACGGTAACGCTGCTGGCGATGCGAAAGAGCCCAAACGAAGAAGGGTAATCCTCGTCGGGTTGTGCAACGTTTCTTTGCTTTCGGATAACCAGGGTAGTTATCTTTGTTTTGTCCGGTACGTCCGTGCCAGTTGGCGAAAGAGGAGGAGAACGTCTTTCGTTCGGATTTGCTCCACACGAAGCCCATCCGTTGGGTTTGGTTCGTTTGCGGACAGCCGGAAGAGGGAGACTTGCGGTAGGCTGACAAGCTCTCGCAGGACCTTGTCGGAGACTCGAATGCGTTGTTCTCTGGACATTCCCTTGAGTCTTCCATACAGGCTCGACAGCAGAGACTCCCACTGTTGCGGAAGTTCTCCCGCTATTCTCAGGGCGGCATCGGATTTGAGTAACGAGTAGATGGACGTCGGTTCGATGGCGTGAGGACTCTCCTCATGGTTCATCTCGGATTCGGTCTCATCCAGAAAACGGAGTGTCCACGAGGTTTTGTCCGCAACCACCAAGGTTCCTGCCACCATGTCGCCGAGTCGACGCTCCTTCGAATCCACCAGCATGCAGACGATACCGACAAGATATCCGCTCGGAAAGTAGTCCACGATGCGCAAGAGATTGCGGACTGCGGCTTGTAAGAACGACACGGGACGGCCATCGTCACTCACCGTGCGAATCTTCATCACCATCTTCCCGATGGTTTTACCAGATGAGAGGGCCTCAAAACCGATGAAATACCCCCAGAAGATCAAAAATGAGAAGAGTATGCCGAAGCCAATCATGTATGATGAAGCTACACCGAAGAGGTGAAATCGATACCACACGGCGATTCCCGTGCCGAGAATCGCGTAGAACACCAAAAGGACGAGAAGGTCTATCAGTTGGGCAATTCCGCGAGAGCCGATGCCGGCAAGGCGTAATCCTAAGGAGACTCGCTCCGGCGTCATGACGCGAACTTCTGACTTTATCATGCGATTCTCACCACCGGGGAGAGTTTGGGATGAACGTGAAGCAATTTCGGCAAGCCCACGAAAATTCGTGGCGAGAGCTGGAACGAGCTTGCCGGACTCGGCGCCAATCGTTCAAATCGGCGGAGCAACTCGATGCGTACGCTCGATTGTATCGACAGGTTTCCAGCCACCTATCTTACGCAAAGACCCATTTTCCAACGAACGAGGTGACCGAATACTTAAATTCGCTCGTCGGCATCGCACACAATCGATTTTATCAGGCAGATAAAACGGGATTCTCCGCAGTCTGGCGATTTGTCGCGACGGACCTGCCCGCTTTATTCCGGCGAATGGGAGGATACATCGCCGTATCTGCGGGGGTGTCTCTCGCGGCCATGCTATATGGATACATTGTGACGCTCCATTCTCCGCTTGCGGCTTATCAGATGGTGCCCGCACAGATTGCTGGGGTGAACACGGCTCACATCGGGCCTCACACTTGGGATGATCCCGTCATCGCGAGCGAGATCATGGTCAACAACATCCTCGTTTCGCTCTACGCGTTCGTCGGAGGGGTCACCCTCGGCCTCTTTACGCTGTACATCCTGTGGAAAAACGGCCTGATGCTTGGCGTACTCGCCGCTCTGGTGCAGTCGTCGCACAAGACCGCTGTGTTTTGGTCTCTGATTTTGCCCCACGGCGTCACCGAACTGACCGCCATTTTCATCTCCGGTGGGGCGGGGCTCGCCTTCGCGCACCGCATCATCTCACCCGGGCAATATGGACGATCCCGCTCGCTCGTTCACGCTCTGCGCGAAGCCGTTTCCCTCATGTTTGGTGTCGCCGGCATGCTCCTTATTGCCGGGACCATCGAAGGATTTCTCACGCCCTCCTTTCTGCCCTTGTGGGTGAAATACGGCACCGCGATTCTTACCGCCGTCCTATGGTTCCTGTATTACGGATGGGCCGGGCGCAAGAACCACCGCCCGGATTCCGGGGACTCGCGAAACCAAGAAGGGTTGAGAAACGGGCCCGCTATGCGTGACAGTTGAGTCACCAGCCCTGGCGCCGCTTTCGTCGAGCGTACTCGCGCACCGCCTCCACGACGACCGTTCCGGGCATCGATTCGATGACTTGGACTCCATTTCTCAGAAGTTGCTCTCTCTCGCGTTCGCGATTTTGCAGGACCCATTCGGCTGCCGCCACCAAAGCGGCATCCCTTGGCGACTTTGGCGGCGTTTTTACCGCCGCTCGGGCCTGGACATCCGCCACCGTGACAAACAAGGTGGGATGCCGCTGTGAGAACGTTGCCAGCGCGGGCAGCAGTCCGACGTCCGTCGCGACCCCCTCGAGCTCAGACAGGACGAAGAGCAGGCTGCGACGGCGAAATCTCCCAGACAGACTCCGAAAGACGGCGTCGTAACCACCTTGCACGGGCTTTGGTTCCACCGCAGCCAATTGGCGCACGACCTCCGCATAGTGCTTGGTGCCGTTCCCCGGAGGAAGCTTGAGAAGGATCTCGTCCGTGAAGGCCAAGATGCCGACCTGATCTCCCAGTGCGAGCGCGGTTTGCGCCAGTGCAGCCGCACAGTCCACCGCATAGTCGAGTCGCAGTTTCCCGTCCGGCAGTCGAACGCCCATGTACCGGCTTGCGTCAATGGCGATAACGACGTGTTGCCCCCGTTCGGGCTCGTACACGTTCTTCATCAGTTTTCCTCGCCGTGCCGTCGCCGCCCAGTTGATGTGGCGGGGATTGTCAAAAACGGCGTAGTCCGCAATATAGGAGAATTCAGCACTGCCAACGGCAGCGCGGCGGACGTGTTGGCCATCGTCGTGCAAAGCCCGTTGTATGCTTAAGACTTCATTGCGCCACGAGGTCAGATCTGGCAAGACCAGGACTTCGTGAGAAGCTTGGTCCGGATCCTCGTAGCGATTCATCCGCCTCCATAATCGGAGGGGGCTCTCCCATGCGAAATCTACGGGAGAAAAGCGTATTTTTCCACGGCGGGCCGGTTGATACAAGGCCTTAAACTCCGCTTGGTGGCCAGCTAAAGAGGCGAAGCAGCGCGGCGGGGACACGGTCCTCAGCACGTCGTCCGGTTCTCCGACGTCGAGTTGCGTCCGGTTCCACCGCCTATTGCTTGTGAGCGAGCCCATCCCTTTGTACTCCACATGGATGGTGACCTCGTGCGCTACACCAATTTGCCAATTGTCCCCGAGGGTTCTCGTCAACGACGGGACGCCGAGGCGGCGCAGAGAAGCGAGATCGAGAATCGAGACGACGGCGATGAGCAGCCAGACGAGCGTCCACACGAGCAAGCCGTCCGGAACGAAGCTTCCGAGCACGAAGCACAGGATGCCCGCACACAACCACGCCAGAACGGCCAGCGTGGTCGGACTTTGCCTGTCACCGCGGGACGCCCACTTTTTCCACAACCGCCTGAAGGACGACATCGACTAGGGTTCCCTCCAATTCGATACTCGGGTTCAAGATGAGCCGATGGCGCAACACGGGCGCTAGAATCTCCAACACGTCGTCGGGGATGACGTACGCACGTCCCTGCAGGAATGCGACGGCCTTCGCCGCGTCCAGGACCGCTGTCGCAGCGCGCGGACTCGCTCCGAGGGACACCCGCTCGTCCTCTCTTGTCGCCCGCACGAGGTCTACGATGTAACGCAGCACCTCGTCTGACACGGTGACATGCGAAACTTGGTTCATCGCCTGCAGGACATCGTCGGGAGAGGCAACGGCTGCGAGCCTCGTGATTGGATCCCCCGCCTCGTCTCGATGGTGGCGTAAAACTTGCATTTCGCCGTCTACGTCCGGATACTCGATGCGGATCTGCATTAAAAACCTGTCCAACTGGGCTTCCGGCAACGGATACGTCCCTTCGTACTCGATGGGGTTTTGCGTCGCCACGACGAAGAACGGGCGCGGCAACAAGAGCGTCTTGCCGTAGATGGAAACCTGACGCTCTTCCATGGCTTCCAGCAAGGCCGATTGGGTCTTTGGGGGAGTTCGATTCACCTCATCGGCCAACAGTATGTTGGCGAAGATGGGGCCTTGTTTCACCTCGAAGTCCGCCGTGGTGCCATAGTACACTGCGTTTCCTAGAACGTCGCTTGGCATGAGGTCCGGCGTGAATTGGATGCGGCTGTACCTGCCCGCAACGAGCGTAGCGAGGCCCTTTGCTAAACGGGTCTTGCCCACGCCCGGCACCCCTTCAAGCAGAACGTGTCCTCCGGCTAGAAGGGCTATCAGGAACTGGCGGATCACGGTGGACTGCCCGAAAACGACGTTCTCCAGTTGATTCGAAAGCTGCGAAACGGCATCCTGCATTCCTAATCGTTCCTTCCTGAGCATCCATCCATCGACTGCATACTCGTTTGTAAATTCGTTCGAAATCGGCCAGATTCCGCGCTCTGCTGGGGGTTCATTGGGTGCCGTCCTCTCTTTCGAGAAGGAAAGTCAAAAGCTCCCTCGTGGCCACCACGTACGACAGGAACTCTCGCTTCGAGAGGCGCTTTCGGGCGTGCCACTGGCGCCAAGTTTGGTAGCGCGACTGGAGTTCGAAGGACGGGGCCTTACGCATGGTTTCATCCATTCGCGCCCACGGAAGCGAGTGGTCGCAAACGCCTTCTCTCGGCAACTCTGACTGGAACCGGGGTTGAGACGCGAGGTTCCGCCAAACAGCGGCTGCAAGCAACTCAACCTGGTATGGGTATAAACGCCTCGACTGCAGGTGGGAGGAGAAGGCCTTCATGAATTCCGTTCCCGGGCGCGCCCTGTCCTCGACGTGCCGTCTAGCACGACCGAACCGTAGGGACGAAGCGTAGAGGTACAAGAGAACGGCCGTGATGAGAAACAAGAGAGAGTATCCTCGCCCGGACTGAAACATCTGGCGGATGAATCCCCCGCTTGTAATCCCGTGCCCGTATTCGTCCCACATCAAGGGGTGGTTTCCGACGAGGCTCCAAACGATGCGAAAGTTCTGAGCCTTGCCAATGTCCCTGTTTTCAAACACAGCGGGGGCATTCCAGACGACGACGTTTCCATCGCCAACGCGAAACTGAGCCCCAACCACGGCCCCGGTCTCTGCGATGAAGAGTCTCGAGGCGTCATTCAATCCAATTCCGCTTAGAACCGACGCTACGGGCAGGGACAGGTGGCGAAACGTAACGGGTCTGGCCCTTCGGGAAGACTCGCGGATAGACGTGATGACGATTTGCCTGCGTGCTTTCACCGTCAAGTGAAGGGACCTCGAGACGGATGTCGGTCCTGCGGCCGAAAAAATGATGGTGTGGCCCGTCCTCGCCCAGTCCAGCAACGCTGTAGCGGCCTCCGGAGGATACGAGGCTGTGGAAGGGTCCACGCTCACGAACGTGTCTTTGGTATATCGCGGAAGCAGGTCGGGGGGTTCGCCCCACGCGGTGAACGGCAGGCGCAATTGCCGCCACACCTGTGCCACGGCGAGACTACCGTTTGGGGATGCGGACGCGCTGCTGCCGGCGGGCAGGACGGATGCGTTCCCCGCTTGCCGACGCGCGCTGAACCCAAGGATGAGGGCGTAGAAGCACAGAAGAATCAAGGCCGCTCCGATTGCGAAGTGATTGCGCCGGGAACGAGTGGGGAGAGAGGGAGTCGCGTCCGTGACCATCAGTTGGCGTCCTCCGTCCACAGCGACATCACTCTCGTGTAAACGTCCAGGGCCTCATCGGGGGACAGGCGTCTCCCCGCGAAAAGAACCGCTTCGGAAGTCTCGACGATTCTTGTGTAGATGATGACAAACGGAGCTTCCGCGATGTCGCTCACCTGCGTCAGGTACTGCCTCGCTGTCTTGAATGGTACGTATCTAATCCAACCTTTTGCCTCGGCGAATCGCAAACAGGCTTCCATGAGATAATGAAGCATTTGAGTGAAGTCTCCATCTGTGAGCGAGCGCTTCGCGAAAATCATGGAGTTGTGTGTGCCCTCTTGTCTTCCGGCCGTTGAGCTTCCCTTGGTTTTCCTCGCCTGCAACGCCGAGAAGACGGCCCAAAGGACGGTCAGCACCACCAGCAGACCCGAAGCGATGCCTATCCACCATCCGACCACTTTCCAATCCGTCTGGCTGATGCGAACGTGCAAGTGCAGCTTGTTCAAAAGCCAGCGAAGGGCTGTTTGCCACCATGGTCTCTGTGCAGCCTGGGGGTGAAATTGGGCCTCGCTAAGAACGTTCCTAAGATGTTGTAGAGCGACCTTGTAGGTTGAATTCATGCCGGGTTTCCCATCGTCAATGGAACCTGTCCTCGCTTTCGCCGATTCCGTCCATCCACTCGAGCAAGTCCGGGGCATCCGTACGTACGCGCAGGTCCACGTATAAGTTGGCCACAGCCAGCATCTGAAAAGGGGCGACGAACAACGTGGTGATCCCCACGACGATCACGTCGATGGCTGGCGGTAGGAGGGTGCCGATTCCAGAAATGCCCCCTTGGATCACCCCCACCATCAAATAAACGAGAACGAGGTAGCCAAGCGAGTGCCAGAAACTTCGTCTGGTCAGAACCCATGATTGCCACATCGGGGGCCAAAAAATCCGCTTTTCTTCCCGGACGACGCTCGAAGTCAGGGAGACTCGGGTAATGACCCATAAAGTAAACAGCAATGCCGCCAGCACGAGCAGTATCGCTACTGGGATGGTCACGGCGAGTGATACTCTCGCGGAGGACATTAAGGGAATAGGGACGATGGCGATAATCCAGGCCATCGTCAAAACGATAGAAACCGCGAACCACGCGAAAATGTCCGTCACGATGACTTGAAACAATCGACTCGCAGAGAAACGGAGGGCTTCGCCGAAACTTGTCCTCTGGTTTCGCAAGCGCGTCGGCGCCACTCGGTGCAGCACGGTACCGTAAGCCAGTGGATAAGCAACAATAGCGACGATGAGCAACGGAATGTCCATAGACAAATGGGCACCGCTGAGGGCTGGGGTAGGGTTCGCAGGATGAAACGCATGGTTCGGAGACTGCGTGAAGCTGTTCACGAGTTGCGAAAGAGTCGATCTGGCAGTTGACATGGTACTGTAATTGATGATGGAGGAAATGACTAAATACGGAAGAAGGATAAACAGGGACACTCTTGCAATAAATGGGAAGTCCCGTTTATACTGTCGAAACGTCGTGTCAATCAGATCCCCGACGGATTGCGGACGCAGAGGGATTTTGTCGCCTTCAGGGGTTGTCACGAAAGCGCCTCCTTTCTTGGGCACCGGCTCCCTTTGGTTGACGCAGCTTGATGACGGCCATCAATACTTTACACTGTAGCACAAGTTTCCAGTGAATCGACACGGATGGTTCGAGGGTTTTCTCCCTGACGCGCTTCGGTTGTAGGCAGTCGCGGGGGACTTCGTATTCGGGCGGTATGAAGTGTAAACTATCTATGCTATGACGGAAGGTAAAATGGAGGAGTTTTGAGTGACACAGGTTGTTATTACGGGTATGGGCGTCGTGACCCCGCTCGGAAATGATGTAAATACATACTGGAACCGGCTTGTTACTGGAAAGTCAGGCATCTCGAGGGTCGATGCCTTCGACGTCACGCCGCATAAGTCGCAGATAGGGGGCGTTGTCCGCGACTTCCATCCGGAGGAGCAGTTTGGGCGCGACGTGCGGCGCATGGACAGGTTCACCCAGTTCGCGCTCGCCGCGGCCAAACAAGCGATAGACGACGCAGGACTCAAGCCGGACGACGTCGCACCGGAGCGCGTCGGCGTCTACATCGGGAGCGGTATCGGCGGCATCTTAACCTTGCTTGAGAACCACGAGACGCTCTTGTCTCGCGGTCCACGCCGAGTCAGTCCTACGATGGTGCCAATGATGATCCCCAACATGGCTGCGGCGCAAGTCAGCATTCAGTTCGGGTTTCGCGGGCCCTGTTCTGCTCCCGTAATGGCCTGTGCGACCGGAAACAACGCGATTGGCGAGGCGTACCGGCTCCTGAAACTCGGCAAGGCCGACGTCGTCATCGCGGGGGGAACGGAGGCGGCGATGACTCCGCTCACCTATTCGGGATTTGGAAACGCGACGGCCCTGTCGACTCGAAATGATGATCCGACGCGGGCGAGTCGACCCTTCGATGTGGATAGGGATGGCTTCGTCGCATCGGAAGGAGCTGGGATTGTGGTTCTGGAGACGCAAAGTCACGCAGAGGCCCGTGGGGCGCGCATCTACGCCGAGATGATTGGCTACGGGGCCTCCTCCGACGCATATCATATGGTGGCTCCGGATCCCGAAGGGAGAGGCGCGGCCCAAGCGATGAACGACGCCCTCGCAGATGCTGGGATTTCGTGCGAGGAAGTCGATTACATCAACGCGCACGCTACGAGCACCGACGTTGGCGACGTCGCGGAGACGCGAGCCATCAAGCGCGTTTTCGGGGATTACGCGTATAAGCTCGCCATCAGCGCCAACAAGTCGATGCTCGGTCACACGCTCGGCGCGGCGGGCGGAGTTGAGGCCGTGGCGCTGGCGCTCACGTTGCATGAAGGTTTGATTCCCCCGACCATCAATCTGGATCATCCGGATCCTGAGTGCGATTTGGATTACGTCCCCAACGTCGCAAGGCGCGCTTCGGTCCGTATCGGATTATCGAACTCGTTCGGCTTCGGCGGGCACAACGCGGTCCTCGTGTTTCGCAAGTACGAAGCATAACCGTTCGACGAATCTCAGGGGGCAGGGGGGCAAACCGGAGGGATGGCGATTCTGAACGAGGAATTTCAGAAGAAGCTGCTGGAACTGTACGGTCAGTCCGGAGAGGAGTGGGCAGCCTCGTTGCCGGATCTGTTGGCAAAATGCGAGGCGCGCTTCGCAATCGCACTTGACACCGCTTTTTCCAATCTCTCATGGAATCTGCTCGTGAGGGCCTCGACGAATCGAGGGGAGGCCGTCGTGCTCAAAGTTGGCGTGCTTCGCGAGGAGCTGGCGCGGGAATCGCGGGTACTTCATGCTTGCAAAGGTCTGGGTGCGGTCCGCGTGCTGGATTTTGATGACGATTTGGGAGCCATGGTGCTGGAACGGGCCGTCCCCGGGACGCCTCTTTCACAATGCGGGGATGACGATGCGGCAACGGGCATCTTCTGTGATGTCTTCGCCAAGTTGCACGGCGAGCCCCGGGCGTCCTTCGTCGACTGCCCGACCATTGAAGAGCACTTTGCGGCCATCCATCGCTATCAACAAAAATACCCACAAGGAGACGGCCCGCTGCCCACCCATTCGGTTGACTTTGCCGCCCACACTCTGCAAAAGCTCGTTTGTTCGACGCCCCAACCAAGTCTTCTGCACGCGGATCTTCATCATGACAACATCCTTAGCCATGGCTCTGATTGGATTTTTATCGATCCGAAAGGGGTCGTTGGCGACATCCACTTCGATACCATCCAATACCTCTTAAATTACCCGACGAGGGGAGCAGATGCAGAGACGGTTCTTGCGCGGCGCATCGATATCATGTCGCAGAAATTGGGCCTTGAGGCAGAGCGAATTGTGTTGTGGGGAGTGACCCGAGGCGTGCTGGAAGCGTGTTGGGGGCTCGAAGGCACGAACGACGGAATGGATGGTATGGCCATCGCTTCGCTCTTCAGCAAACTGCTTGAACCCAGATTTTCGCTGGAGTAGGACTCTGGCGTACAATGGTGTTTGCAACCGAGCGATTCATAGTGATGGGTCGATGAAGGAGGAATTGGAAAAATGATTCAGGAAGTGTCCGATCTTTACGGTTTGCTGTCCGCCGTTCACACAAGCATTGACGCTATGCTGGAAGGGTTGACGGAGGAACAGCTGTTGGCGAAGCCGCGCCAGGATTTCAACAATATCGCTTCGGTCATCGATCACATCGCCCGCGTGGAGAAGCGATTTTTTTCTGTGATTGCGGGTGCCGAGGAAGACGTCAACTCGAGCGAACCATTTAAGGCAGAGTCGTGGGACCTCTCCGCGATTCGTCAGCGGTGGGCGGAGTCTCTCCCGTACGCAGAGCGATCGCTTTCCGCGCTGACCGAGGACAATCTGTCCGAACACGGCCTCAAGGTGGGAATCGGCTCGCTCAACAAACGGCAGCTCATCAGTTACACGATTGCCCATACGACGCATCATCGCGGACAGATTCCGCTCATCCGCAAGCTGTTGGGATAAGCCACCTGTGTCCTAGAGCTTGTCTGTCCTTCGTCATCCTAAGCTCGATGGGCCGTCACGATGGCCCCGATTATCGTCCTAGGACGACGACAGGCTGGTGCCCGCCGTGGCGGAGTTCGTCATGGCGGGCTCGTTGGCTGTCGCAGGCGGGGACTTGTGGTCTTCTCCGTGCATTTCTCGGTTCTCCTCTCCCGCCGCTCGTGGCATAGGCCCTTCGGAATCCGCGCTCTTGACGACCGCGT
>JAJZAV010000110.1 GCA_021799255.1 Bacillota bacterium | reverse complement strand
GGCGCAAGAATCCATCGTGACTTCGGATCCGTCCTTGCCCGATAGTGTGTTTGCATCGCTTCCTCAGACGGTGCAACAGGCGTGGCTGTCGAGCCTGTCCATCGGGTAGATGAATAAGGTGTGAGAGGATATTGCGGCGCAAGCAATGAGTGAACGAGTCGAAAACTTGACACACTGAGGTAAAGGAGTCTAGTTTGAGGTGTCAGATGAAACCACTGCAGCAGAGGACAGAGCTGAATATTACTTCGAGTACCGCATTTTGAAGGACCGACCCGGGCTTCTCGGGGACATTGCTTCGATGCTCGGTATGATAGGCTTCAACATCCTGTCACTCAATGGATTTTCCGAGACAAAGCGAGGATTTCTTTTGCAGGCTGGATCCGAGAATCAAGCAGAGGTTCTGTCCACCATTATGAAGGCTATGCCTGACGTGGAATTGACCGCGTTGCGGCATCCATTACTTCGTGATAGGATTGCGCTTCGACACGGAAGATTCATTGAGGGACGGGAAGACGAGACCATGACCTATCGGTTTGTTAGGGATGAGCTCGGTATTCTTGTGGATTTTCTGGGCGAGTTGCTGAAGCGTCCCGGAAGACAGATCATAGGGGTACGAGGGCAACCGAGGGTGGGGAAAAGTGAGTCCATTGTCGCCGCGAGCGTGTACGCAAACAAGCGCTGGATTGTGGTATCGTCGACGTTGCTCAAGCAGACCGTATTGAGGCAACTTCCTCGCAACGTCTCGGTGAGCGACGTGGTGTACGTCGTTGACGGGGCTGTTTCAGCCCGCGAGGGGGACGAGGCGCACAGAGAGGTGCTTGACGAGGTTCTGCGGATGCCAGTTCCGGTGGTCATTGAACACCCGGATGTATTCGTTCAATCGGCTCGGGGCAGATGGTCCGACTTTGATTGCGTTTTGGAACTTCGCAGGGAAATGGGAGAGAACATCACTGGGTACTGGAATGAATTGGTCAACGACGGTTTCTAGATGAGAAAGCGCGAGGGTATGAACGAAGCGAACAGGGTGGGAACGATGGCGCAGATACCTCACTGCATTTTGCCGCGAGACTTTGTCAACTGAGAGCGAGGTGGAATGATGATAAAGGAACTTGGAAATGTGCTGAGAAGTCGGCGCGAAGAACTCGGCGTGACGCTTGAAGATATGGAAAAACAGACCAAGATTCGTCAGCGGTATTTGATTGCGCTGGAGGAGGGGGACTGGGCACCTCTTCCGGGCTATGTCTACGCGCGAGGGTTTGTTCGCAGCTACGCCGAGCAACTTGGGTTAGACGGACGAGCATTATTGAAACAGTACGTAGACGAGGTGGACGAACAAGAGTCTGCGCATGATTCCAAGAGTTCGCGCAAGGATGCTCGTACGGTCGACGAGGCTCCTAGACCAAAGGACCCGAACGGGGAAAAAGCTCGGGACACAAAGCCGAATTCAGCGGCTGTGGCACAAAGGTACAAGTCGCGGCAACGCCAAGCTCGTCCAGTAGAGCCCATTTCGGCATCGCAGTTCTCACATTCTTCTCGGCAGCACAATCGTCGCAGGACCTCGCGTGGAGGCTCACGCGGGTGGGTTGGACAGACTATCGCCATCATCGCAATTTTGGCGGTCATTTCTGTGGGGCTGTACTATGCGGATCACAAGAATCACCCGCACGTGCCGTACGCGGGAGCAGGAGCTAACGCGAATGTACCCAACCCCACGGTAGCAACGAATACCAACGGAAAGCCCAAAGCGGGATCCTACAAGAAGCCGTCTGCCTCAAAACCAAAAGCAGTTTCGAACCCAAACCAAGGTGCGACGACGCTTTCTTCCGTGACCGTCACGGCCGTCCCCATACAGGGGAACGTTTTGAAGTATCTCGTACAAACGAAGCAGCCTCTAAGTGTCGTTCTGTCAGCTCCCATCACGCGGCTGTGGACTGAAGTGACGGCGGATGGCAAGATGATTGACGAGGAAACCCTTCCTCAAGGTGACATAAAGCGATACACCGCGAAGCAAACCATCTCGTTTATCATTGGGAACCCTCCGGCGGCAGAATTCGCGGTGGACGGCAAGGCTATCGTTCTGCCAAATCCAGGAAAGACGGTAACGGTCACCTTTGTGAAGGTTCCCGGATAACACAACGGATGGAGCCGTGGACGAGTCGTCCTTGCAGCGGATTGTGGCGGTTCTCGTGGGATCACAAATCGGCGGAATGAACGACAGAAGGGAAGGAGTTTGTCTAGTTGGCTAAGGATGCATCGTTTGATATTGTGTCAACAGTCGATATGCAGGAAATTGATAACGCGGTGAACCAGGCGGCGAAGGAAATCGAGACTCGCTTTGATTTTAAAAACAGCAAGAGCGAGATCTCATTTGATGGGAAAGACACCGTCACGATGATTTCTGATAGCGAACATAAAGTCGCATCCGTTTATGATATTTTGCAGTCGAAGTGCGTCAAAAGGGGTGTTTCCCTGAAGGCGTTAAAACCTGGGAAGGTGGAACAAGCATCGGCTGGGACAGTCCGTCAACTCGTTCGCCTTCAGCAAGGCATCAATCAGGACGAAGCAAAATCCATCACGAAGTTGATTAAGGATTCCAAGATCAAGGTTCAGGTATCAATTCAAGGAGATCAATTGCGCGTGAGCGGGAAGAACCGCGACGACTTGCAGCAGGTCATACAACTGATCCGCGATGCGGACTTGCCGTTTGCGGTTCAGTTTGTCAACTACCGCTGACGCATCGAGGAAATGTTTTCAACCTTGGCGGTTGCGCGAGTCGTGACCTGCCTTTGACAGCCCGAATTTTCCTGATCTATACTTTGGTTGGTTTGGTGGTATGTCGACTTCAAGCGGGTTCGGTTCAGGTGAGGGATGGGCATCGCTCACCTGTGCGTGTTGCTCCGGGCGAAATTCTCGGTGATTGGAGCGTGCGTTACTTTGAATCTGGCTAACCGGATTACGATAGCCAGAATCTTTTTCATTCCTGTGGTCATTTCTCTCCTGCTGATTCGGTATCAGTTCTGGTCGTTTACCATTAATCACCGGACTACTACGGGTAGCGAGATCTTGGCGGCTCTCGTTTTCATTGGTGTCGCGGGGACCGATGCGTTAGACGGGTACGTTGCGCGAAAGAAGAAGCAGATCACAACGTTTGGAAAGTTTCTGGATCCTCTGGCAGACAAACTGCTCGTCTCCGCTGTCCTCATCAGCCTAGTCGAGATGGGCCGACTCGGAGCTTGGGTCGCCATTGTCATTATCAGTCGCGAGTTTGTCGTCACAGGTCTGCGGTTAGTTGCCGCCGCCGAAGGGATTGTTCTCGCGGCGAGTCGAATTGCGAAGTGGAAAACGGGAATTCAGATTGTCACAATGGTAGCCCTCATCATCAACAACTTCCCATTTAGCTTCGTGGCCATTCCTTTTGACACGATTATGGTATATATCATGGTTGCCATCACCATTTACTCTGGGATTGATTACTTTGTGAAAAACAAGCAACTCATCAATGTTGAAATGTAGGACGGGGGTATCACGTATCGAGAATCGATGCAAGGCGGAACATGTTGCTGTTGGATCTGAGATCCTGTTGGGACAGATCCTGAACCGTCACGCCATGGACGTGTCTTTGGCTCTGACCAGACACGGATTTCCCATTTATCACCATACGGCGGTTGGCGACAATGAGGGGCGAATCCTTGACGTCCTTTCCATCGCGGTCAAACGTTCTAACGTTGTTATCGTCACCGGAGGGCTCGGCCCGACAGACGATGATCTTACAAAAGAATGCGTCGCAAAGTTCTTGGACCGCCGGTTGATCATGGATGAGGTAGCGCTGCAGACTTTAAACGAGTATTTTGCTCATCGCGGCCGGGAGATGCCCGAAGCAAACAGGAAGCAGGCTCTGTGTATTGAGGGGGGACAACTACTCCCAAACCCAAATGGTACGGCGCCTGGCCAGTACGTTTACGACGACGTTCGAGCAGTCCACTTTTTTCTCTTGCCTGGACCACCTCTAGAAATGAACCCCATGTTGGAAAATGAAGTGCTGCCGAAACTAGGGATCCTGTTTCCGCACAGCGGAGTGTTAATCTCCAGAGTCATCCATCTTTGCGGTATCGGTGAGTCCGATGTGGATGCCAAGATCAAAGATGTAACAACTTCGTCAAATCCGACGGTCGCACCACTCGCCAAAGAAGGCGAAATGTTATTGCGAATTACGGCATCTGCGCCGGACGCACAAGCGGCGCGGGTTTTGCTGGCTCCGGTGGAGGACAGGATCCGCGCGGAGTTCGCCTCGTATGTCTATGGTGTCGACGACGAGTCTCTAGTGAGCGTTGTGGGCGACATCTTGACGGGCAAAAACCAATCTCTGTCTGTGGCCGAGAGTTGCACCGGAGGGTTGCTTTCCTCTATGATTACGGCTGTGCCGGGATCGTCCACGTACTACAAGGGTGGCGTTGTGGCGTACCACAACGATGCAAAAGAGAAATTTCTCGGGGTGAAGCGAGAATCCCTTGAGGAACATGGAGCCGTGTCGCAGGAGGTAGCCATTGAAATGGCCGAAGGGGCTCGGGAGGCCTTTGCGGCGGACTATGCCATCTCGCTGACCGGAGTTGCAGGACCAACGGGCGGAACCGAACTTAAACCAGTTGGTTTGGTCTACGGTGCTATCGCCGATGGGAGCACGACGGAATGTTTTCGTCTGCAATACCATGGTTCTCGAGAGCAGATTCGAATTCGTGCAAGTAAGCACATGCTGTGGCGCCTGTGGAGTCGCATCCGTTGACCGTTAGGGAAGCATTCACCACGAGGCCACGGCGCCGTGAGATGATGATGCGGCTAAGGGTGCGTGGCAATGAAAAGCTGCCTGCGGCGATGGGTTGCAGGCGATTGGAAAGGTGAGAACATGACCGATTTTAGAGAGTTTGAACTAAGTCGTCGGGTCCAGCAGGCCATCGACGATATGGGTTTCGAAGAGCCGTCGCCGATTCAAGCGGCTTGCATTCCGGCCGTTCTGCGAGGGGTCGATGTGATAGGACAGGCTCAGACCGGTACCGGAAAAACCGCGGCATTTGGAATTCCGATTGTGGAAGCGGCGACTCCGGACATGACCGTACAGGCTTTAGTCATCACGCCGACTCGCGAATTGGCGATTCAAGTGGCTGGAGAATTCCGCAAAATTGGGAAATATAAGCGTGTAAGGACGTTGCCGATATATGGTGGGCAGTCTATCGTTCACCAGATTCGTGGCCTTCAGCAGGGAGTCCAAGTCGTCATTGGGACCCCGGGTCGAATCATGGATCATTTGCGCAGAGGCACGTTGAAGTTGCACAACCTGAAGACCATCGTGCTTGACGAAGCTGACGAGATGCTGGATATGGGATTCATCGAAGACATTGAGGCGATTCTCAAGGAGACTCCGTCAGACAGACAGACGCTCTTGTTCTCAGCCACGTTTACGTCCGACATCAAGCGCCTTGCTCTGCGCTACATGAAATCGCCTGAGCATCTTACCGTCAATCGAGGCGAAGTCACCGTTCCCTTGACGGATCAGGTGTATTACAAAGTCCTGGAACGGACGAAGTTGGAGAGCTTGTGCCGAATCATCGATAGCGAGGAAATCTCGCTCGGCATCATCTTCTGCAGAACGAAGCGCGGTGTTGACGAGTTGGCCGAGGCTCTCATCTCGCGCGGTTACTTGGTCGACGCGCTTCACGGCGATTTGAGCCAGGCTCAGCGCGACAGAGTCATGAAACGTTTTCGCACCAACGACATCGAACTTCTCATTGCAACCGACGTGGCTGCGCGCGGAATCGACGTCGAGAACGTGACCCACGTCATCAACTACGACATCCCTCAGGATCCCGAATCGTACGTGCACCGAATTGGGCGGACCGGTCGTGCGGGCAAGAGGGGACTTGCCATAACGCTGGTCACCCCACGAGAGTTCAAACTGCTGAAGCAGATTGAAAGGGAAACCCACGCGAAGATGGACGGACGCGACGTTCCCTCGTTGGAAGACGTTGCGGAGCGCCAGGCAGAGATTTGGAGAAGCCGCATTGTAGACGCGATTCAGGAAGGCGGACTGGGTCAATACAGGGCGATGCTCGGAGATGTCATTGATGAGCACGATCCGATTGACGTCGCCTGCGCTGCCCTTAAGCTGGCTTCGGCGAACGATACGCAAGCCTTTGAGCAAGCCGACTACGACTTTGGGGATACCGGGGCCACTCCGGGGATGGTGCGCTTCTTTGTGAACATCGGTCGGAGCGCGCGCCTGAGCCCCTCGGATCTCGTTCGGGTGATTGCCGAAGAGGCCGGAGTCCCCGGACAGACCATTGGGAAGATCGATATTTTCGATAGGTTTACGTTCATCGAAGTGGAGAAGGAATCGGCTCCATTCGTGTACGAGGCTTTGCGGCAAAGCCGGATCAACGGATCGCGCGTCAACTTGGAACCTGCAAAACCCAGAACAAGGTCGCGCTAATCCGTTTGCGTTTCACGCGATGTCTTTTGCTTTGCTGAGATCCCTGGGGGGCCTGACGCCTCTCGGGGATTTTTCGCTTCGAGTCGAAAAACGCGAACAAATGTTTGCATAATAGAATAGAACTGATACAATAGAAAGCAGGAAGAAACGGCATTACACACGAACTTCATCTTGTGAATGAAGCTACGACGCCCTTTGTGAAGTATAGCCGAGAATATGGATGGTGTGACCATGAGTGACAAGCGCGCAGCGCTCGACGTAGCATTGAAGAAAATTGAAAAACAGTTTGGGAAGGGTTCCATCATGATGCTAGGTGACGCGGCATCCATGACTGTAGAGACTGTGCCAACAGGCGCGATTGCTTTAGATATTGCCCTCGGAGTTGGAGGATTGCCCCGAGGGAGAATCATTGAAATTTACGGTCCTGAGTCTTCGGGCAAGACGACGGTGTCTCTCCATTGTGTTGCGGAAGTTCAGAAGCTGGGTGGACAAGCGGCGTTCATTGATGCTGAACATGCCCTCGACCCGGTCTATGCTTCCAAGCTCGGGGTAAACATCGATGAGCTTTTGATAGCTCAGCCTGATACCGGTGAACAGGCCCTTGAAATTACCGAAGAGTTGGTGCGCAGTGGCGCGGTAGAAATCATTGTCGTCGACTCTGTGGCCGCTCTGGTGCCGAAGAATGAACTAGAAGGGGATATGGGGGATTCGCACGTGGGCTTGCAAGCGAGGCTCATGTCACAGGCCTTGCGAAAGCTGTCGGGCGTCATCAGCAAATCGAAGACCATCGTCATCTTCATCAACCAGATACGCGAAAAGGTTGGCGTGATGTTTGGGAATCCTGAGACCACCACAGGCGGGCGAGCGTTAAAGTTCTATTCGACAATCCGTCTCGAGGTAAGGCGCGGTGAAGCCCTCAAGCAAGGAACGGACGTCGTTGGGAACCGTACCAAGATCAAAGTTGTCAAGAATAAGGTGGCTCCTCCGTTTAAACAAGTCGACGTGGACATTATGTTTGGGGAAGGCATATCCCGTGAAGGCGGATTGATTGATCTGGCCACAGACGTGGATATCGTGCAGAAGAGCGGCGCCTGGTATTCCTTCAACGACGAGAGATTAGGGCAAGGTCGCGAGCAGGCTAAGCAGTATTTGAAAGAGCATCCGGAAATCGCCGCAGTGATTGAGAGCCAGGTTCGTGAGCATTTCAACGTTGCTGACGCAAAGATCATCGCAGGGGCGTCAACGGATGATGAAGAAGTGTTTGATTTTGATGAATGAGTTCAACGATGAGGTTGTGGGGCGAGAGCCCGTAGAGTCAGACAAGCTGCGCGTCCTTTTCAAACGGGGAGCCCCACTGGTCATTAAGACCTCTACATGGGTGGACCTAGGGCTAAAACTAGGGCTTCCCGTGAATGATAGTCTGCGCGGTCAATTAGAGGAATCCGCAGAAATCGATGCTGCAACAGACCTCGCGTTGCGGTATTTTCGTTTTCGCAGGCGAAGCCAACAGGAGATTTTCACTTACTTGGATCGCCACGAAGTGCCGAGAGGAATTGCCGATAAGGTAATTCGCTGGCTCGCGGACCGCCAACTCATCGACGACTCGCAGTACGCCAGGGACTTGGTTGAATTGAAGAAACATTCCTTGAGCCGTCGAGAAATGGCCTTGCGACTTTCTCGACTTGGCCTTCAGATGCCTCCGGAAGACGAGGCGGAGGCTGCATCGGCCGAAGAGGCCGAATTGTCGGCGGCCCTCACGGCGGCTCGAAAGCACTGGGGGAACCACTCTCACGACGACGTTCGACAGCGGCGAAACAAGCTGATGGGCTACTTACAGCGGCGTGGTTTTTGCAGTTCGGTCATTCGCAGGGTTGTGGAGCAATTGGCGACGGAATCGGCGTCGGACGAATCCTTTGGAATGGACGACGGCGACGTCTGACATTGCTTGAGTTCCCTGGGATGAGTCGAATGAAGCCTTAGTGAATGTGTCCTTTCCTTGACAAGAATTCGGCCTCAACTATACAATAAATGTTGCGTATGATTGCGGCCTCTAGCTCGACACATGGTGTCCGTCGCTGACATGGTAAACATGGGCGGCGACCGTGAGCGGGGAGGCAGTTTGACAAAATGCTGAAAATACTCCTTTACGTTGTCGTACCGTTGGTGACTCTATTCATAGGGTATGGAGCCGGATACATTGTGCGGCGACTTGTTGCCGAAGCGAAGATTGGAACCGCCGAGGCAAAAGCTTTGCAAATTCTGGAGTCGGCTCAGAGAGACGTCGAGGCGAAACAGAAAGAGGCCTTGCTTGAAGCCAAAGAAGAGGCTCACCGCATCCGTCAGGAAGCGGAGCGGGAGAACCGTGAGCGGCGTCTTGAGTTGCAAAAGTTAGAACGAAGAGTGTTGCAGAAGGAAGAAAGTCTTGATCGAAAGTTGGAGGCGCTCGACCGCAAGTCCGATGGGCTTCGTGAGCGTGAACGTCAGCTTGACGAACTCAGGGAAGACATTGAGGCGCTACATGACCGCCAATTGAGGGAATTGGAACGCGTTTCTGGTCTCACGCAAGAGAGCGCTCGAGAGTTGATCCTTTCGAACGTGGAGCGCGAAAGCCGCCACGATGCAGCGATTCTGATGCGTGAGATCGAGCAGGAGGCTCGTCAGGAGGCGGACAAAAAGGCTCGTGATATCATTGCTACGGCCATTCAGCGGTGCGCCGCCGACCACGTAGCTGAGATTACGGTTTCGGTTGTTTCGTTGCCTAACGATGAGATGAAGGGTCGCATTATTGGTCGCGAAGGGCGAAACATTCGGACTTTGGAGACACTGACCGGGATTGATTTGATCATTGACGATACCCCGGAAGCTGTTATCCTGTCCGGTTTTGACCCGGTGCGACGGGAGATTGCTCGCGTATCGTTGGAACGTCTCGTCGCGGACGGACGGATTCACCCGGCCCGCATCGAGGAAATGGTGGAGAAGGCTCGTCGAGACGTCGATGACCTGATTCGAGAAGAGGGCGAAAAGGCCACGTTTGACACCGGGGTCAGCGGATTACACCCGGACCTAGTACGACTGTTGGGAAGGTTGAAGTTCCGGACAAGCTACGGGCAAAACGTCCTTAAGCATTCGATGGAAGTGGCGTTCCTTGCTGGGTTGATGGCGGCCGAGATTGGCGTGGATGTAACTCTCGCGAAACGTGGAGGACTATTGCACGACATCGGCAAGGCGGTGACGCACGAAGTCGAAGGTTCCCACGTCGAGATTGGTGTGGATTTGGCGAAGCGGTATAAAGAACACCCTGTGGTCATCAATGCGATTGCAGCCCATCATGGGGATGTGGATTTTTCTTCGCCGATATCGGTGATTGTTGCCGCCGCCGATGCTATCTCTGCTGCGAGACCCGGGGCGCGCCGTGAGACACTCGAGATTTACATGAAGCGATTGGAGCGCCTAGAGTCCATCGCCGAATCCTTCGATGGCGTGGAGAAGTGTTATGCCATCCAAGCGGGGCGAGAGGTTCGCATCATTGTAAAACCCGAGATGATTGACGATGCGGATTCGGTTCGCATTGCGAAGGAGATCTCGAAGAAGATTGAGAGTGAATTGGATTATCCAGGACAGATTAAGGTCACTGTGATTCGAGAAACGAGAGCCGTGGAATACGCAAAGTAGGGTAGCCTTTGGCTACCCTATTTCATTTCCTAAAACGCTGGATTCAATTTACTTGTGGTGGAAACGGGGTGGCATTGGAAACGTGAGGATATTGTTCATCGGTGACATTGTCGGGCAACGAGGCGTCGATTACCTAGGCTCACAGCTGCAAGAGATATTGGCCGAGCACGAACCGGACCTCGTTGTCGCGAATGCGGAAAACGCGGTTCAGGGTCGCGGCCTAACGGCGCGCGTTGCAGAGGAATTGTTTGACGCCGGGATTGAACTCGTGACCTTAGGAAATCATGCGTTCGATCAACGCGAGGTCCTAAGCGTATTAGCTTCGGACAGGCGCGTGATTCGCCCCGCGAATTACCCCAGTGGTACCCCTGGTTTAGGGTTCACCACATGCAGAGTCAATGGGCTGGAAGTTCTTTTGGTCAATCTCATGGGCAGAGCGTTCATGAATCCGATTGATTGTCCATTTCAGACCGTTGACGCGCTGTTAAAAGAGCACTCGACGATTCGTCATGTGGTGGTGGACATGCACGCCGAAGCTACGTCTGAGAAGCTCGCGATGGGCTGGTACCTTGATGGGCGCGTATCCGCCGTGCTTGGGACCCACACCCACGTCCCCACTGCGGATGAACGGATCCTGCCGTCGGGGACGGGGTATATCACAGATGTTGGCATGGTCGGACCGAGAGACGGAATTCTCGGGATGGACAAAGATGCGGTGATTCGCAGATTTCGAACGCAGTTGCCAACAAGGTTTGAGGTTGCCAAAGGGGCGCGGCAACTATGTGCCGTTTTTTTGGACATAGCCGATGAAACGGGAAAGACCAACCGTATTTCGAGAATATTCCGGGCTGAGGATTCGTGAATATTCCGCTGGCGCGGAATTCTCGGGGCACAGCGGCGAAAGGGAATAGACCGACTCTTCGCGAATATGCATAGTACTGTCGCCGTCGCGAGGGACAAAGGAGGTCGTCAAGCGTGGACGTATTAAAAGTCTCTGCCAAGTCCAACCCCAACTCTGTAGCAGGTGCGCTGGCCGGTGTCCTCAGAGAACGCGGATCCGCCGAGATTCAGGCAATTGGAGCGGGAGCGTTGAATCAAGCAGTGAAGGCAGTAGCCATCGCGAGAGGGTTCGTTGCACCAAGTGGGGTGGATCTGATTTGCATACCCGCTTTTGCAGATATCTTGATTGATGGTGAAGAGCGCACCGCTATCAAACTGATTGTGGAACCCCGCTAGGGGTCGGAGATTGCCCGACAAGGGACGTGATGTTGTGGCTTTACCGGTTTCCGACGCGCACGTTGACGTGTTGATGCGCATGTTGGAGGAGAAGTTACCATTCTATCCTGAAGACGGGGTGGAAACACCCGCGGGTTCTTCGTCGAGCGTTCTTGAAGTCGGCA
>JAJZAV010000109.1 GCA_021799255.1 Bacillota bacterium | reverse complement strand
GGGTGTTATCTTTCTCGGCGAACCACGGGCCCAAGTGCGCCATGACCGAATTGCGCGCACCATGACTTGGCCGATTCTCGTATTGGCGGGATTAAACCTCATGCTCGGCATCTTCCCCACGCCTATCGCACAAATCATATCCAGCTTGCATCGTGGGCTTGTCCTCAAAGGCTCGACACAGTTAGTACCCATGCATGCCGTCATCATTGCTCTCTTGCTCTTAATCACGTTCTTTGTCGTGTTGTTTTTTTCGCGCCCTTGGAGAGTTCAGGAGGTGCCTAGGTGGAGTTGTGGGCGAGTGCCTGATGCTTCAATGCAATTCACTTCCACGTCGTTTACTAAGGCAGTTCGAACGACGCTTGCGGTGATTTATCGGCCGCATCGACATCTGACACGTGTGGGAGCCTATGCACAGGATTTCCCGGAGAAGCTCATCTATGAGGGGGGAACTAGTCCCATATGGGAACGCTATATCTATAGGCCCGGATATCGTTGCGCTTGGTGGCTATCTAAACACACGACTAGAATTCAAGCGGGTTCTGTACGACTATATCTAATCTATCTATTAGGTACAGTAGGCATCATGCTCTTACTTTTACGCTAAAGACAGGATGAGGAGAAATCATGGATGTGTGGATCGTTCAAATTATTGGAATAGTGCTAGCCCTTATGCTATCGCCTCTTTATATGGGGATTGCCCAAACAGTGAAGGCACGCATGCAGGGACGTCACGGGCCGACCATTTGGCAAGGATACTTTGTGTTACAGAAGTTGTGGAATAAAGAAACCACGGTTCCAGAGTACAGTTCGTGGATTTTCCGACTCGCTCCCAGCATTAGTGTTAGTGCGCTTATGGTCATTCTTTTATTCATTCCGTGGGGCGGCCGTGTGCCGACAGGTTGGCCACACGATTTGATGACGATTTTCTTCATTTTGGCCTTAGAGAGATTTTGGGTTGGGCTTGCTGGATTGGATGCGGCCGGAACGTTCGGAGGTTTGGGTGCGAGTCGGATTACAACTCTCGGCAGTGGCATTGAACCTGCGATGTTCGCGGTATTTGGGGTTTTGTGGGTCCTTACGGGGCGGACAGACATCGTCCCAATGGCACCGCAATTGCTACAACGTCCGCTGAGCACGTTGCCGTGGATGTTGATGGTACTTGGGTACGCATTTGTGCTACTCGCAGAGTTGGGTAGGTTGCCCGTGGATAACCCAGATACCCACTTAGAGTTGACTATGATGCATGAGGCAACTGTATTGGAGTACAACGGTCGCCTGTTGGGACTGGCCCAAGTCGCGATGGCGATGAAATTCACCATTATGATTGCACTTGGTTGGGTATTGCTGGGGCCTACGTTCTCCTCTCTCTGGGTAAACCTTGGGTCAAGGATATTGGAATTTTCTTTTTCCGGCGTACTGCTGGGGTGGATGGAGAGCCGTTTCGTCAAACTTCGGTATTTTCATTTACCTGGTTATTTCGGACTTGCCATCGGTACCGGTATGCTGGCTGTTTATTTGGTGGTGACCGGGGGTGGACTCAAATGATGAGTGCCGCGTTAGTGGTGTTTGTTGCGTCCGTGGGATTGCTTGTGGTGAGAAACGTCAAATCCAGTATCTTGCTGCTCGGGACGGAAGGATTAGCTCTAAGCTATATGGTTTGGATGTCAGGGCCCATCACGCTCGACAAGGTAGCCATTGTGCTGGCCACGCTCGCCATTAAGGCGGGTATCATTCCGGGAGTTATGTACCGTCTCGTGCAAAAATGGCCAATAGAATACCGACAAGACGGTCCCCTGCCAGCTTGGACGTACGTCGCTGGGGTGGCCCTGCTCCTGACGGTGACGCACGTGATTCAGTTGCTTACTGCGACCGGAATTATCCTGCATAGAGCTCTGTTCTTCTACGGGTTGGCAAGCATTTATCTAGGTCTTCTGCAAATCATTAGTCGTCGGCATGTGTTGTCTCAGGTGGGAGCGCTAGTGGCTGCAGAAAATGCCTTTGTTATCCTCGCTGCGTCTCTCGTGGGTAACCTGCCAATGTTCATGGAGATTGGCATGCTGGTGGATTTGTTGGTGGCAGCCATCATCCTGGTCTGGATGAGCCGTTTAGTTCACGGTCGATTCAACACGACAGATGTAAACGCCTTGCGGTTCTTGAGGAGGTGATTCGATGACCATACTCAATGCACTTGGCCCACTTGGTGTCATCCTATTGGTGTTTGTGGGACACCGTTTACCACCGGATCGAATCCGTAAGGTTAACGCTCTGTGGGTTACACTGGTCCTCCTTTCGTCAGTCATTTGGTCCTATCCGGAACTCTTACAAGGCCATTGGACTTTGCTTTTGCTCCTTGGGACAAATCTCATCGCCACCACAAGCGCATGGGACAGTGTTTGGTGGGGAAGGGAACACCTGAATGTAAAGATCGTCCGTTACTACGTCTGGTGGGCCCTATTCTGGGCTGCACTGATCACCGTAGCGGTGGCTGACAACCTTGTGCTATCCTGGCTGGCCATTGAATTTTCCACCCTGGCATCCGGAGCTCTGATAGTAGAAATGGGTAACAGGCGGGCGCTTGAAGCCGCTTGGAAATATATCGTGATTGCTTCGGTGGGATTGTTCATGGCAGTGATAGGGGTTTTATTCCTATACGCTAGCCTGCGCTTTCAGCATTTGGGGTGGTACACGCTAGACTATGCCAACATTCGCTCTCATGCCTCGGCTATCAATCCAATTGTGAAAGAAATTGCTACCATTCTAATCGTCAGTGGAATCGGAACGAAAGTAGGATTGGTCCCGTTCCATACATGGCTTCCAGACGCCCATTCGGAAGCTCCTTCTCCGGCAAGCGGCCTTCTATCGGGAGTCCTCCTAGGTCTTTGCCTTGTGACGGTAGAGCGGTACGTGGGGGCGGCCCCTGTTTCTCATTCGACCTTAGTGTCCGGACCGCACCTCCTACTTGTGTTGGGGAGTCTGTCTGTCCTTGTCGGGACGTTCGCATTGTTAGCACAAAAAGATGTCAAACGTCTCTTGGCGTACTCATCCATCGAACAGATGGGGATTACGGCCATAGGATTTGGAATCAACACTCCTTTCACACGTGAGGCAGCACTCCTACAATTGGCTTTCCACGCCGTGATTAAGTCAAGTTTGTTTTATGTTGGCGGGCACCTCTCCGTCGCATATGGAAGCACGCACCTGCAACGCATGACGAACATGGTAGGTCAACACCGAAGGCTGGCAATCGTTTGGACGGTAGGTATCCTGGCGCTCGCAGGGGTCCCCCCACTAGGGTTGGCATACAGCGAGTGGATGATTTCGCTCGGTCTATGGCAAGCGCACTTGTGGGGAGTACTCGTGATTGTCACTGGTTCGCTGGTGCTTGGCTTTGCGGCACTCTCGTATCACCTCATCAGGGGAATGTGGGGGAACCAAGCAAACAGGTTGAAAAACGAGGACGTAGAGCAGGCATCAATGGCTAATGCTCTCATCGCTGCGGGAGGTAAACATTGATGAGCTATCTGCTTTTCAAGGATGCGTCCGGAGACAGCTGGGTTCGTACCAACATGAAGCACAAGATGAATGGCAACCAGATGCTTGCGTTAACAGGCCTTCGAGGCCGTTTGCTGAAAGCCCATTGGTTAACGACTAGCGGGGACATCGCAGAGGAGAGCCTGCAATGGGAAGGACCCGGGTTCCCTTCGTTGAGTCGATTTTTGCCCGAGGCGGCATGGGATGAGCGGGAGATACACGATCTGTTCGGATATGTACCCGATGGACACCCCGAACTGCGCCCCTTAGTTCGAACGCCGCGATGGCCCAAGACATTTTTCCCTCTGCAAGACGACGCCGATTCGCATCCTCACTGGCGCGACGTGGAACCAGATAATCCTTCCCGCATCGTGGAGGGAGACGGAGTTACGGTGATGAAAGTTGGTCCGACCCATGCGGGGATCATTGAGTCTGGACATTTTGTTTTCAGTATCATGGGGGAGAATATCTTACATCTCGATGCCCACCTGTTTCAAAATCACCGCGGCATGGAAAAGGTTTTGGAGACGCGGCTTCTGGGCCAGGTGCCGGCGCTCGTGTCACGGATTTGTGGGGCGGACTCTGTATCCCATCAATTCAACTTTGTTTCTGCAGTGGAACAGTTGGCTGGACGGAGAGCCCCTGAGGCGGTCCAGTGGGACCGCATACTCCTTCTTGAATCCGAGAGGATTTTGAGTCACTTAAACGATCTCGCTCAAATTCCAGCCGGTGTTGGGTTCCAAGTGGCAAATCAGAGAGGACTAGCCATGAAAGAAAAATGGCAACGAGGTCTTGCAGCGATTTTTGGCCACCGATTCTTATTCGATACTCTAGATTTTGATAGGGAGATCCTTTGCGATAAAGACGGCTTGCGCACGTTGGTACGATCGCTGGAACAAAGCTGGAGTCAATGGAGGAGGTTGGTGGATCATCATCGTGGATTTCACGATCGCATGCAAGGCGTCGGAGTAGTGCGGCAAAGCGATGCAGAGCGGCTAGGAGCTGCTGGTGTGGCGGCGCGCGCCAGTGGTCTTGGGTTTGACGCACGCACTCTGATGCCTCTCTATCAGGGGATTGAGGTCGAACCCGCCAGAGCCGATGGAGGAGATGTAGAAGCGCGGTTCCAGATTCGGCTACAAGAAGTCGAGAGTTCGGTTCGAATCCTTAAAATCGCTCTTGACCAGGTTTCCGTGACATCGTCGAATTCCTTCTGGCAGCCGCCGTGTGACCTCTCGGGCGACGTGGTTAGCTATTCCGAGTCTCCTCACGGATTAAATGCGCACATGATACGGTTTGAAGACGGCCGGATTCAGCGCTACCACGTGCGATCCGGTGCGTTTCGCAATTGGCCAGTTCTTGCCTTAGCTGTTGCGGGGAACGCAGTTGCAGACTTCCCACTGATTAACAAGAGTTTTGAATTGTGCTACAGCTGCTCAGACCGCTAGCCCGAGAAGGGGGTATTTTAATGCGCCAATTCATGAGGTCCTTACAGTTGCGGCATGTGGATGCGGGTAGTTGCAATGCCTGTGAGCAGGAGTTGTCTGCTCTCTTAAGCAAGGAGTATGACATTCAGCAATACGGAATTGACTTTGTGGCCTCTCCGCGCCACGCAGACGCCCTTCTGGTGACGGGGCCTGTAACGGATACGATGAAAACGGCCTTAGCCAAGGTGTGGGAGGCCGTACCTCGTCCCCGCAGGCTGGTAGCTATTGGGGACTGTGCCGCAGGGTGCGGAGTGTGCCAGGATGCGTACGCAAGTCATGGAGGGGTGGCATCGAGTCTGGAATCACCAGATCTGATCATTCGAGGTTGTCCACCCACTCCAGAACATATCCTGAATCAACTTCGGCGTCTGCAGTGGAAAGATGGGAATCCCAACATTTGAGCCGTCTTTTATTTCACCTAAAAAACGTGTGCCATCCATCCGGTGACAAACGTTCACGATTGGTCGAGGTCCGCATCACAGACATTCAGTGGTGATAATTTATACAAATGTGTGCCCCGCTACCGCGCCCCAGCCGGACTAGTAGAGTCGCTCCATTTCGCGGGCCATGCGGCGCGACGTGTACTTGCGGTGCACTGTGTGGCTCAACTGGCGGGCCATGAGGAGATGACTCAGGCGATTGCGGCGCACCGTGTCGATGTCGAGCGAGAGACGGGAGGAGAGCCAGGGGGTGGGGGAGGCGGCGTGATCGCCAAAATTGGTCTGTACCGCGCGCGGAAAATTGCTCGGCGAGATGCGACCCAGGTAGCGGGAGTAGCCAACCGCGATGGTGGGTACACCGCACGACAGAGCTTCCAGCGCGACGCGTGCCGTACCTACGACGACGTCGCAGGATTGATAGAAACTGGGCATGTACGGAACGTGACCGAGCACCTTCACACGGCTCGACGATGGTACGGCCCCAAGGGATCCGCGCCCCGCAATTAGTGCGTACGCTCCACCGTGTTCCGCCGCGTATTTGCGCAGAACGGCGCTCACTTTTTTGCTGAGCGCTAGCTTGTCGAACGTGAAGCGGCCGGCGTACCCGATGACAAAGGCGTTTTCCGGCACTCCGTGGCGCCGGCGAAAGGACGTGTGTTGTTTCTGGCGAAACAATCGCGTGTCGATGCCATTCTCAATCAAGCGCACCTTTCCCGCTGGCACGCCGCACGCGCGCACGTACGTCTGTAGCGATGGCGACACGACGGTGACGTACCTGGCCATTGGCGCGGCCAATCGAAGGCTGGCCGGCGAAACGTAGCGCCCGTGAACCGTCAGAACGACGCGCTTAGTGCGGGCGGCGTGGAGCCTGCGAACGAGTTGGAAGCTTGGAGTGTCGTGCGCGTGCAACACGTCATACCCGTGCTGTCGCACCACTCGTGCGAGCGACGCCAATTGATGGTTTTCGGTGGCCACGTATACGCGGATTCCGTGTCGTCGAAACTTCTCCACCCAGCTTCCGCCTGTGGTGAACACGCCGACGCGATGTCCCCGGTGCATGAGTTCCTTCGCGAGCGTGTACACGTATGTCTCCGTTCCGCCACCGCTGTGCAACTTGTGTATCAGAAGCAAGATTCGTTTCAATCGTATCCCCGCCTATCCCGGGCACGTCTGACAAATCCGCAAACACGCCCTCGCCGAGATGCCGACTCGCTGCATCCCGTAGGATTTTCCCAAGGCGGACGCAGAGCGCGAACCCATCAGCCGTGTACCCGAAGTAGTTCAAATGCCTCCGCGTAGTCCTCGTAGATGGCCTGACCGCGCACCCTCGCCTTGGCAATCACGAATTCTGGGTTGACCGGATGACGCATGGATCCAACTTGCGTTTGGTAAGCCGTGAGTGCTTGAGCCTTCTTCTCAACCTGCTCTTTCGTAAGCGGGACGTACAGGTTGGGTTGGAAGTCCAGTTCGCCGTCGGTTTCGTAAACTCCAATCGATCCGTTCCAGTAATACGGTCTTCCAGCCGTCACTCCGGCATCGTGCAACGCGACGTGGTCCTGGTGCTTCGTGCGCGAGGGCAGGAACATGATGGTTGGGTGAAAATGGGAGATGTGGTGTTCGATGGACGATACGAGATCGGATCGTGGGACCGTATCCAGGCGAGTGTGGTATTGGGGAGGGTGAACGGAATCGACGTAAAGAAAGTGAAGATCCGTAACCCCGAGAATCGCGACTGCCTCGTGAAGTTCCTTGAGCCTGTCGATACCTGAATAGGTGACGTACTCTTCCCTCTCTTTTCTGTACCTGTGATATTCCAGCGTCACGAATGTCGCAATCACAATGCGCACCGGGCTGCCGGACCCGATGAATTTCTGGATAATCCCCCCGCATCCGAGGGTCTCGTCATCTGCGTGCGGTGCCAGGACAAGCACCCGTTCTCCTTCGTAACGAGATGGCAGCATTCGGATCACCCCGCTTTCGTCGTAAACCTTGTACGACCCATCATATGTGGATGGCAGTGGGACGCGCCGATACAGGCCCAATTGGAGAAGAAGATGGGAAATTATCCACTGCGATTGGCAGAAGGGACCACTATAGTGTGGTAAACATAGCGCGGTGATGGATGGGAGGTCTCATCATGGGAAATTCCATCTTGGGAAAACGTGAGGTTGTAACTGTGCTTGTGACAGGAGCCGGGTCCCCGGGTGCTCCCGGGGTGATGAGGTCGCTTCGCGTCGCGAGTTCCGCGGGGGCAGCAGGAGCGACTCGGGTGAGGATTATCGGGATGGACATGAAAGACTCTCCCGTCGCGCGGCAGTTAGCCGACGCGTTCTACGTGGTACCCGCGGCGACCGACCCCGGATTCATTGTGCGACTCGTCGACATCTGCCAGCAGGAGAGGGTCGACGTGGTGCTGCCGATGGTTAGCGCCGAGCTCATGGTGTTGGCGAAGAACCGAGATGTGTTGGAAAGGAGCGGCTACCGAGTATCGGTATCGCCGCCGGACGCCTTGGCGTTGGCCATCAACAAGGCGAGGCTCTATCGCTTTCTCTCGCGAGAGGGTGTCGGAGTGCCCGAGTTTCGGGTGGTGAACACGGCCGACGATTTGCTCTCGGCCATCCATAACTTGGGATACCCGTCTGCCCCCGTTTGTTTCAAACCCATTATCGGCGACGGTAGCCGGGGTTTTCACGTGCTGGATTCGCATCGAAAAAGCGCGGCCCACCTCTTTACCGAGAAGCCGAACTCGGCTTATCTTTCGTACTCCGAGCTAACCATGGCGCTGCGCGGGGTTCGCGCGATCCCGTCGTTGCTCGTCATGGAGTACCTCCCAGGCGAAGAATATAGCGTCGATCTCCTTGCCAACCACGGCCAAATCCTCATCTCGATTCCACGCCTGCGCGAGGCGACGGTGGGTGGAATTACGACGCAGGGAATGGTTCCGGAGAAGGCGAGTGTGTCGGACGTGGTGGACTGTGCGACGTCGGTGACTCAGCGCCTCGGCCTCCACGGTAACATCGGAGTGCAGGTCCGGAGGGACGGATTGGGACGGGTGAAGGTCGTTGAGGTGAACCCTCGATTGCAAGGCACGGTAGTCCACTGCACTGGCGCGGGAGTGAATCTGCCGTATCTCGCGGTGAAGTTGGCCTTGGGTATGCCGATTCTCGACGACGAACTTCGAGTCCGCTGGGGCACGCGGCTCACGCGCTATTGGACGGAGGTTTTTTCGGACGCGGACGGGCACCCGTACGTGCTGTAGAGATGCTCATGCTTGGCCGACATCGGGCTGCGGGGTGCGCAGTTGCGGCTGGGGCGGGGACAGGGTGGAGAGCGGTACCCATGTGGGTATTGGGCCAAATCTGTAGCGTCACAAGGGAACGCGGTTCCGCTATCTCCTGAAAGCCGTCCAAATTGGGGAACGTGGTTCCCTTGTCTCCGTCTCTCGTGCCAAAGCTTCTGACACACATAGGAGTCAAGAATCACGAGAAGTCTGAGCGTGACAACGGGCTTTTGGCCATCAGGTGATGGCCAAAACGACGACGAAATCCCAGATGCTAATCCACCGTCAATCCCTCGGAAGAGTTTCGTAAAACCGCTCGCCCGTCGCCTGGTTGAACCAGACGCGTTGGCGGATGCCGGTGGTGGGATCCATGAAGACCTCGTCCGTGCGGACGAAGCCCGGTGGGATGCGGGTGGGCTGGCGAAGGCGGCGGGACCTGAGAACTAGCGTCGTCAGAATCGCCACCACCACGACGAATGCCCCAAATCCCTCGTAGATGACTATCCAAGTTGCCATTTAGGCTTCGCGCACCACAACGGCCGTGCCGTAGGCTACGACCTCTGACATGGTCTGGCCAATTTCGCTAGAATCAAACCGCATCATTAAGACGGCATTGGCACCCATCGCGTTCGCGTTCTGAACAAGCCTGTCCACGGCGGACTTGCGCGCGTCCTCGAGCAACTCGGTATACTCCTTGATCTCGCCGCCGGCGAGGCTGCGAAACGCGGCGGTCAAGTTTCCGCCCAAGCCGCGGCTACGCACGACAACGCCAAACGCTTGCCCAAGCACCTTCTCAATCCGATAACCTGCGATGTTCTCCGTGGTCACCACAATCATCGTGATTCCTCCTCTTTCACATCCCGCTTCCCAACTACACCTCATCCTCGTCGACGGTGATCCGGGGCCTGCGCATGGCGCTCGTGACACCCCAGTAGTAGAAGAGGATGGCGCCCGCGGCCACGATGATGGAGTCCCACGGGAACGGGATGTACACGTGCATCCCCTCACCCGTATAGTCGCCGACTCGGGAAATCATCAGGATAAACAAATAATACACCACAAGCCACGCGCCGTTCTTCCATTCGCGAACGCGGGATCGAAGTTCGTCCTTGTCGATGAAGGCGAAGTAAAGGACCAAGGATCCAATTGATCAGCGAGATCAAAAGCGAATTGGCATTCCACCCGGTCCAGTAGATGATGAGCGTCGCGAAGACGAACGCGACGGGCGACCAGAATCCTAGCCCGCGAAGCCGGAAGGGGCGCGGCAGGTCTGGCATGGTTCTTCTTAACGATCCCGCTGACACCGGCCCCATCACATACGTCATCACTGGTGCCGACGTGACGGCCCCGACGAGCCCCTGCCAGAGTTGAAAGTGCATCGGCATCGTCCACATGGCCGACAGCACAAGGGTCAGCCACAAGGCTCCGCGGGGGATGCCGGTTCGCTTGTTGATCTTGCCGAACCATGAGTAGAAGTAGCCCGTTTTCGCCCACGAGTAGATGCTGCGAGCCGTCCCCGACATGTAGACGTTGCCCGTGCCGGAAGGCGAGATCATGGCATCCGCGAAGATCACGTAGGACAGCCAGCCCATGCCAACCGCCGTCGCGATGTCGGCGAAGGGGGATGTGTAGACGGCGGCGAGAGCATGCCAGCCGTGAGTGAGATTTTGAGGAGGAACGGCGCCAATGAAGCACATCTGCAGCAGAAGGTAGATGGCGGTGGAGATGACCACGGCGAAGACGATGCTGCGTGGGATGTCGCGCTGGGGATTCTTGGCCTCTGCGCCGAAGTCGACGGCCTGACGAAATCCGAGGAACGCAAACACGATGCCCGCCGTCGACACTGCCTGAAAAATGCCGTTGACCCCGCCGGGAGAAGCGCCACCGACGCGCAGGTTGGACACGTGAAATTGCGTAAGCAAAGCCGTGATGGTGAGCAGGGGTACGATGAACTTGATGAGCGTGAGCACCGTATTCACCTTGCCAAACACGTTGACGCTCCAGTAGTTGAGCAGGAAGAAGAGGACGAGCAGCGAAAATTGGAAGATGAATCCACCCGTGCTTGGATTGCCGCCCGGCGCCGTGAGTCCAGGCCACCAGTGCTGCGTGTACTGCCTCACGGCTTCCACTTCAACACCAGCGACGCTGGAATACGACAACATCCCCATGAAGCCTATTATGTACCCGACGAGCGATCCGTGCGTATACTCCGGATACCTCACAAACCCCCCGGCTCTCGGCAGAGCCGCCCCAATTTCTGCGTACACAATTCCGATGATGGTCACGACGAACGCCCCGAGTATCCACGCGGCCCACGCCAGGGGTCCAGCCACGAGAGCCCCGTTGAGGGCGGCAAACAACCATCCCGATCCGACGATAGCTCCAACCCCGATAAGCGTCAGGTCCAACAAACTAAGCCTTCGCTTGAAGCCGCCTGTGGAACCTCCTTCTCGCATTAGCTCCTCTCCTTTCATGATGTAGCGCGCGTGATGGTAGACGAGCCATGCAACGGTGACGCGGTGGTGCAGATGGTGCGATTCGGTTGTGGGGAGCGACGGCAGGCAACCCACGGCAAGGCAATCCAGGCCCCGCTACAACTGTTGGCAAGGTATCAATAATGTGGGCAATCGGGCCGGATCCATACGGGGTAGCGTGGAGAGAGCGGATCGACAGGGCGCGCCAGGGCGCCGGGCCGACGGGGGCCGAGCGCCGCCCAAGCTCCCCAGGCTCCCCCACTCAACCGAAGCCCCCGGCCCCACTCGCCCGTCGGCCTAATACTGCTGCAGCAGCGTGAGCAACTTCCTGTCGAGCTTGTGGCCATACCAGTCCTCGTAGTCCACATCGGAGCGTTCCGTGTCCAGCACGCCGAAGTCCTTGCGGAAGTTCCAAAGCGCGTAGCCGATGTTCATGCT
>JAJZAV010000108.1 GCA_021799255.1 Bacillota bacterium | reverse complement strand
TACATGGGGGAATCCGAGCCCCTTCAAAATGCAGGTTGCGAAATAGCTCCGCTGTCCGCTTCGACAGTACACCACATAGTCGTCGTCCGGGTTCAATTCGTGAGCCCTCTCCCGGAGTTCGTCGAGGGGAATGTGGATGGCACCCGGTATCATCCCGTGCTGGACTTCATCGTCCCGCCGCACATCCAAGAGGCGCGCTCCGGTTCCTGCGAGTTGGTCGACCGAATACGCCGCCTCTACCTTGCCGAGGAAGATGTTCTCGGCGGCCATGCCCGCCATGATGACCGGATCCTTGGCGGAAGAGAACGGGGGCGCATAGGCGAGGTCCAGGTTCGTGAGATCCGTGACCGTCATCCCTGCAAATATCGCCACGGACAGCACGTCAATTCGTTTATCGACGCCCTCCTGGCCGACGATTTCAGCGCCCTTTAGCTTGCCCGTCGTCTTTTCCACGATGAGCTTGATGGTCATGTCCTTCGCGCCGGGGTAGTACCCGGCATGATGGCCTGCCGTAGAATAGGAAACAAAGTAGTCAAGTCCCGCCGTGCGCGCGGCCCTCTCGGACAATCCCGTCATCGCGGCAACAACTTCGCCGACCTTCACGATGGACGTCCCTTGTGCTCCCGCAAACGACTCCCCGCCGCCGAAGATGTTCTCGGCAATCAACCTGGCCTGCTTGTTTGGCGCACCCGCCAACGCTATCCAGCGCGGCTGACCCTCGACCGTGTGGTACACCTCGGCCACGTCGCCGCCGCCGAAAATGTCCGGATCCGATGTTTGCAGATGCGCGTCCACGTGAACGGCCGATGCGGTGCCAAGCTCGAGGCCAGCGTCCCGCGCCAGCTGATTATCTGGGCGTACCCCGAGGCTCATCACAAACAGGTCGGCTTCTATGAGCTCTCCACTCTCAAGCCGGACGCCCGTCGCAGTGTGGTCCCCTTCGAAACCTGTGATTCCGTCGCCAAGGACGACCCGTGCACCCATCTTTCTCAGCTGTTTCAGAACGGGACTGGTCATCTCGGCATCAAACGGAGGCAGAAGCTGCGATGCCTTCTCGACCACCGTCACGTCAATCCCCACCGACAGGAGATTCTCAGCGACCTCAAGGCCGATGAAGCCCCCGCCAATCACAACTGCCTTCTTTACGGTTTCGTCCGTAATCCAGGACTTCATCTTGTCGACGTCGGGAACGCTGCGCACCGAGAAAATGCCCTCCAGGTCCGCGCCGGGCAAGGGCGGTGCGATGGGTTTGGCTCCCATGGCCAACACCAGTTTGTCGTAGCTTTGCGCGTATTCTTTGCCATCCTGTATATTTCGAACCGTGACGGTTTTCTTTTCCCTATCAATCGCAATCACCTCATGCAAAACTCGGACATCGATATTGAATCGAGCCTTGAGGGATTGCGGCGTATGAAGCAGGAGGTTTTGCCTGTCGCGGATCACATCGCCCAAATAATATGGTAATCCGCAGTTCGCGAAGGAGACGTAAGGTCCTCGCTCAAAAACAATGATTTCTGCCTGTTCACTGATGCGCCTTGCCTTTGCTGCAACTCCTGCGCCAAGCGCGACTCCTCCGACAACGACAATCTTTAGTGGGTTCGATGCGGTCATGACGATTTCCCTCCCTATTTTCTCCTAACAAATAACCTGAAACACGAACGCCGCGTGCGCGAATATTCACAATGCTAGGACTCAACACGTTCGCGAACTCATGCACCTCTTGCCAACATGGTGGTTATCTTCGAACCGATTGTACCCATAGGGGTATATGTATCTGGAGACCCGATTGGAGTGTTTTGTCGCTAGAAGGTTTGGAGAAGGGAGGGTTAATGCGTACTAGTCCAAATGGATATAGTCCGTATGGCTCATCGGCACTGCGATCGGGTCTAATGCATTTGGGCCTAATGCATTTGGGTCTAATGCATTCGACGTGGAAAGATCACTGACGCCCTCCACAGCATCGCCGTGAAGGGTGTCAGTCGAATCCCATTCATGCCGAACATCAGCACGCTACCGCGCACGGAAGCCAAAGCGGCTGCGGTACTGGATGGGGGCGCGCGTCGGATAGAAGAAGGGAGCGCTCCATACGTGCACAAGTCTCGTAAACGGGGAAACCGCAAACAGGGCGAACGAAATGATGATGTGAACCTGAAGCAGCAGGGGCACCTGTGCCATGAGACTCACGTTGGGATGAAACAAGATGAGTCCACGCACCCACGGGCCGACGGTAAGCCGATATTCGTACGGTCCAACGACGTTGTTGGCAATGACGGTCTGGGACGTCCCAAGCGCTATCACGAGAAATAGAAGGATGAGCGCCACAAAGTCACCGACCGACGAGTTACGCCGCACCCGATGGTTCAACATGCGTCGAAGCATCAAGATGGCGCACCCGATGGTAGCCGACAGCCCAGCGAGGCCTCCGAGGATATCGGCCACACTGTGATACATTTCCGTCGACACGTGAAGGTCCTGGTATACCCGAAGGGGGATCAAGAGACCCATCACATGGCCGCCAATCACAAACAGCATGCCCCAGTGAAACAGCAGGCTGCCGACTCGCAACCACTTCTTCTCCAGAATTTCGCTCGACTTTGACGTCCAGGTGATGGGACGGTGCACAAATCGGTAGATGCTTCCTACCACCATCAAGGTCAAGGCCGCGTACGGATAGATCAACCACCAGAACTGCTGCATCTGTTTTCTCCACCTTCACTTCGTTTTCCGTCATCCATCTTGTCCGCGGTAGTACCTCGTCTCCCATCAGTCGTACACAAGCGGATACGGGAGATCGTCAGCATCTGAAGCCTCGACTCTTGCGTTCCCGTCGGGGCTTTGCACGGGCATCCCGGATGTGGACAGCCTCCATCCGGACTCTTCGGGGGTCCCCGGCCCAGCCAGCCCTGTCCTATCTCCGGAGTCCGCTGTGGTATCCTTCGTGTCTTCTCGTTGCACCGACTCCCGCAAAGACGCGGCCGCCTCCCTAAAAAGCGGTCGGTATGGGCTGTCGGTCTCGAGCCTGCCCGCTATGCCCTCGCATACGGCGTCGAGGCGAGCCTCGAGAGACGTTGTTGGCATCCCGATGGGCTTTTCGGCCAAGAACTCGAACAGCACAGGCAGGTAGTCGGGCAATTCGCCCTCGGACAGGACCAACCCGGCGCTTCGAAGCATCGCGTGCAGTTCCAGGAGCGCACCGCCACGCTCGCGGCTGTCCCCCAGTTCGTGCGCCGTCAGGTAGAGCGCCGTGGATTCCTGAAAGTCGAAGCTCTGCACGTAGCGACAGACCAATTCCTCCGGAGCCGTCGTGGAAAGCGCACGGACGACCCGCACAAGGCCCTCGTCCCCCGCATCCTGCACGTACTCCAGAATCTCACCCAAGGTGCAAAGAAACGCCGCGTCCGGATACGAGAGCAAGATGGACACAATCTTCCATCGTTCCGATGAGTTCATCACGCGTCCCCCTCCTTAGCGGCGCACCGGCGCCAGAACGCCTTCCGGCGGCGCGATGTCTTCGAGGCTGCACGCCCCTTGAGAATACGCGAGGTCCGGGTTTGACTCGCGCGCGGCCGTCGGGATGACGAAGCGTTCGTTGTACTTGGCGACGCCAAACATGCGCGCCATCGCGTACACCTGCTCCTCCGTCACGCCGGCCTCCTCGAGCAGCTTGGTGCCCGCGACTCCTGCGCTTGCGTCCGCTCCCTTGTTCCATCCGCTGGCACCCGTAGCATCTCCCGCTCTCGCTCCCGCACCGGCTCCCGCGCCGTTCGCGCCACTGCTGCCCAAGCGGGCCATGCGCATGAACGCGCGCATCGCGGCGAGGCGCAGCAAAGCGCGTCGCACGACGGTTGTGTCCCCTGCGGACAGAATCGACGCCAGGTACTCCACCGGGATGCGCATGTCGTCCACCACCGGAATGTAGGCGTCGGCGGAGAGCGAATCCTCATTTTGCAGGTGGCTCATCATCGGGCTGAGCGGCGGGACGTACCACACCATCGGCATCGTGCGATACTCCGGATGAAGCGGCAGAGCGACCTTCCACTCCACGGCCATCTTGTAGACGGGCGAGTTCTGCGCGGCCTCAATCCACGACTCGGTGATGCCGGCGGCGCGGGCCGCCTCGATAACGGCTGGATCGTGCGGATTCAAAAACGCGTCGAGCTGCGCCTGGTAGAGATCCTTCTCGTCCGGCACGGACGCGGCGGCGCGGATCTTGTCGGCGTCGTAGAACAGGACACCGAGATAGCGGATGCGGCCGACGCAGGTCTCCGAGCACACGGTCGGCAGGCCTGCTTCGATGCGCGGGTAGCAGAAGTGGCACTTCTCCGCCTTGTGCGTGTTCCAGTTGAAGTACACCTTCTTGTACGGGCAGGCACTCACGCAAAAGCGCCAGCCGCGGCAGGCCTCCTGATCCACGAGGACGATGCCGTCCTCGTCGCGCTTGTAGATGGCGCCGGACGGGCAGGCGGCGACGCACGCCGGGTTCAGACAGTGCTCGCAGATGCGCGGCATGTACATCATGAACGTCTGCTGATACGTGAAGGCGACGTGCTGTGCCATCTCGCGAAAGTTCGGGTCGGTGGAAGCGACTTCGGAGCCACCAGCGAGATCGTCATCGAAGTTCGGGCCCCACTTCGGTTTGTCCATGAACTCGCCCGTGAGCAGAGACCTGGGACGGGCCACCGGCTGATGCTTACGCTCGGGACTGTCCGTCAGGTTCTCGTAGTCGTAAGTCCAGGGCTCGTAGTAGTCGTCGATGGTCGGCTGATCCGGATTGTGAAAGATGTTGGCGAGCTTCGAGATGGCCCCGCCGGCGCGCAGTTTCAGCTTGCCGTCCTTCATCACCCAACCGCCGCGAAACTTATCTTGATCTTCCCAACCGCGAGGGTAGCCGGGACCGGGGCGCGTCTCCACGTTGTTGAACCACGCGTACTCGATACCGGGGCGGTTGGTCCAGGTATTTTTGCACGTCACGCTGCACGTGTGGCAGCCAATGCACTTGTCTAGATTCATCACCATGGCGACTTGCGCTTTAATCCTCAAGCCACTTCACCTCTTTCAGCGGCCGAATGACCGTCATAACATCGCGTTGATGACCCGTAGGCCCGTAGTAGTTGAAGCCGAAGGAGAGCTGCGCGTATCCGCCAATCATGTGCGTCGGTTTCGGGATGATGCGGGTGACGCTGTTGTGCGTCCCACCGCGGTCCTGCGTCACAACGCTACCCGGCACTCCGACGGTCCGATCCTGCGCGTGATACATCATGGCGACGCCCATCGGCAGGCGGTACGTCACTACCGCTCGCGCCGCGATGGCGCCATTGCGGTTGTAGACCTCCACCCAGTCGTTATCCTTGATGCCGATGCGCTTTGCATCCTCTTCGCTCATCCAGATGGTCTGACCGCCGCGAAACAGGGTCAGCATCCGGTGGTTGTCCGAGTAGGTGGAGTGGATGCCCCACTTCTGGTGCGGCGTGAGATAGCGCACCATGACCGTCTGGCCATCCCCCGCCACCGGTTTGTCTTTTTCCGTAAAGGGCATGATGCCTAGCGGCGGACGGTACAGCGGGAACGCCTCACCGAAGTCCTGCATGACTTCGTGATCCAAGTAGAAGTGCTGGCGTCCCGTCAGCGTATGCCATGGAATCTTGTACTCGACGTTGGACGTGAACGGCGAGTACCTCCGGCCTTCGCCCTCGAGCCCGCTCCAGACCGGGGTGGCCATGGAGAGGCGGGGTTGGACGGTGAGATCGTCAAACGTGTAGGCCTCTTCGTGACGGCCCTCGGCAACGTGAGACAAGTCAAGTCCGGTCACTTTGCCGAGCGCCTCCCACTCCTCGACGGCGCGATGTCCGTTGGTGGCGCCGGACAGGGTCAGAATCGCCTCGGCCGCCTGGCGTTCGTCGTGGATGAGCGGTCGTCCGAATCCTGGCCCCTCCCTATTCGAAACGCCGTTTCGGTGCGCGACCTCCTCGTACGCCTTTTCGCCCGAGATGGTGATGCCCTTCGCGCCGTACGCCTTTTGCGAGAGCGGCCCGAGCGTCGTCATCTGATCCATCACGTGCGGGAAGTCGCGGTTCACGACGACGAACTTCGGCATCGTCTTGCCAGGGATGGCCTCGACTTCGCCTGCTTTCCAATCACGCACGCGGCCGCGGGCCTGCGCGACCTCGTCGACGCTGTCGTGGGCAAGCGGCACCATGACGACATCGTCCTGTGCGGGCAGGTAATCCTTCGCCAGACGCGAGAACGTCTCTGCGATGCTGCGAAATGCCACCCAATCCGTACGCGTTTCCCACGGCGGCGAAATCGCCGGGTTGAACGGGTGGATGAAGGGGTGCATGTCGGTGCTGGAGAGATCGTGCTTCTCGTACCACGTCGCCGCCGGGAGCACGATGTCCGAGTAGAGGCCCGTGCCCGTCATGCGAAAATCGATATCAATCATCAGGTCCACCTTGCCCTCGGGGGCCGGGTTCGCCATCTTTACGTTGCTGGGCTGCCAAGACGAATCTTCTTCGGCCAGCACGTGGCCGCTCGTCCCGAGCAGGTGCTTCAGGAAGTACTCATGGCCCTTGCCGCTCGCGCCAAGCAGGTTGGATCGCCACACGAAGAACACGCGCGGGAAGTTAACGGGATTGTCCGGGTCCTCCATCGCGAAGTGAATATCGCCTTTAACAATTTTATCCGCCGCGTACCTCGCAATCTCCTCCTGCGTCGTCGCCCCGGCGGACTTCGCTTCTTGCACCACGTCGAGCGAATTCTCGTTCCACTGCGGGTATGCGGGAAGCCAGCCGAGCCGAGCGGCCAGCACGTTCATGTCGGCCGGGTGCAAGTGATGGAACCGTCCGCCGAGCGGGCTGCCCATCGTCTTCGTGTCCAGTTCCTCGTAGCGGAACTGCTCAGTCGCGAAGTAGAAGAAGCTGGTCCCGTTCTGCTGACGCGGCGGGCGCACCCAGTCCGTTGCGAAGGCGAGGGTCGCCCAGCCTTCGAGGGGGCGGACCTTCTCCTGTCCGACGTAGTGGGCCCAGCCACCCCCGTTTACGCCTTGGCAGCCGGTCAAGAGCACGAGGTTGATGATGGAGCGGTAAATCGTATCGCTGTGGTACCAGTGGTTCGTGCCGGCGCCTAGCGCAATCATCGACTTGCCGCGAGTGCGTGCCGCGTTGTCGGCGAACTCACGCGCCACCTGGATGGCGAGCTTCGCGTCGACGCCTGTGATGGCCTCTTGCCATGCCGGCGTGTAGGGAACGGGATGGTCATACGAAGTCGGATAATCGCCCGGCAAGTCGCGGCGGACGCCGACGTGGCCCATCATGAGATCCAGCACGGTGGTGATGAACGTTTCGCGACCGTCGGCCAAGGTAAGTTTTTTCGCGGGCACGCCTCGGGTGAGGACCCTAGATCCGTTGTCCTCGAATGCCGGGAACTTCACCATGACGACGTCGTCCGCATTGTCGAGGAAGCTGAGCCGTGGCGCGATGGGTTGTCCGTCCTCGGTCTCCATCTTCAGATTCCACTGGTTCTTCCCGTCGTAGCGAGAGCCGAGGCTTCCCTTCGGGATGACGGGCGCATCGAAGGTCTCGTCCCACAGGAGCGTCTTCCACTCTCCCTGCGCCACTCCCGGCCGGATGTCGGAGGCACGGACGAAGTTGCCCGACACGAAGCCGTCCTCGTAGGGACGAAGTTCCACCAGAAACGGGAGGTCCGTGTACTGTTTCACGTACTCCTCGAAGTACGGGGTCTTTTTGTCGACGTAGAATTCCTGCAAAATGACGTGCGTCATCGCCATGGCGAGCGCCGCGTCGGTGCCTGCCTTCGCGGGCAGCCACTGATCCGCAAACTTCACGTACTCAGCGTAGTCGGGGCTCACGCCAACCACCTTGGTCCCGTTGTAGCGGGCCTCCACCATGAAGTGGGCGTCGGGGGTGCGCGTCATCGGCAGGTTCGTGCCCCAGATGATGAAATAGGACGAGTTGTACCAATCCGCGCTCTCGGGCACGTCCGTCTGATCTCCCCAGATTTGCGGCGAGGCAGGAGGCAGGTCCGCGTACCAGTCGTAGAAGCTAAGTATCGTGCCGCCGATGAGCGACAAAAAGCGGGATCCACCGGCGTAGCTGACCTGCGACATCGCGGGAATCGGGCTAAAGCCGGTCACGCGGTCGGGGCCGTACTGCGTGATGGTGTCGATGGTGGCCGCGGCAATCATTTCGGTGACCTCGTCCCAAGTCGAGCGGACGAGTCCACCCTTTCCGCGCGCCTCTTGGTATGCGGTGCGCTTCGCTTTGTCCGACACGATGGACCGCCAGGCCGCCACGGGGTTGAGCCCTTTCTTTCTCTCTTCTCGCCACAAATCCAGAAGGCGACCGCGCACGTACGGATATTTCACGCGCAGCGGGCTATACTCGTACCAGGAGAAACTGGCCCCCCGCGGACATCCGCGCGGCTCGTACTCGGGCACGTCCGGACCGAGCGAGGGATAATCCGTTTGTTGCGTCTCGAATGCGATGATTCCGTCCTTGACATGGATCTTCCAACTACAGCTTCCCGTGCAGTTTACCCCATGGGTGGACCGGACCACTTTGTCGAACCTCCAGCGGTTGCGGTATAGATCTTCCCATGCCCGGGATCGCGGGCTTGCTTCCGACCAGTTCGCATTGAATCGTTCACCCCGGCGCAGGTGATTGAATCCTCGCAGCCACGAAGGCGTCGTCTTGGACACATGATTCAGTCCTTCCATATTGGATGATATCGTTCACCGACGATGCGAAACGCGGTCCCGTTCTCTTTGAGTTCCTCCATGAACGTTGCCCAGGTGGAAACGTTGGCGGCCACCAGAATGAGGCGTTCCAACGCATTCCCATCCTTGATTTGACGAATCATCTCCTCCACGACATGGGGGACATCCCCGAAGCGAAGCCGTAAGAGTCCCAGCAAGTCTTCCTTGTCCGTATCGATGGCGTTCGCTTGCCATTCCTTTTGAATCGCATCCCAGTCCATCGTTGTCCCTCCTTTCGGCGTGGAACCTCAAAACAAAACGCATCATGAATTTGCGAGCAACGTGCGCTCCTCTTCGCGGCTGTGCGCGACTACGAGCCACAGCAGCATCCGAAAACGTTCCAGTGCCTCGGCAAACGAGCCTTCGTCCCCTTGATTCAGCTTCTCTTCTGCTTCGTCAACCAGGGTGCGCATCAGAGCGTGATCGCGCGTCAGGCCCGCAATGTCCCGAATCCGGTCGGGGTCTTGCAGGACGATTTCCTGATACAGTCCCGCTTCCTCTTCCTCGGCGTGGCGAAGCGTGCGAGTTCGCCAGTGCTCTACCAAAAGGCGCGCCGCGGCCTTTGCAGCCTCCATTTTCCCACCTGCCATAAACTCGACGACGGTTCCGGTCAGTTCGTCGGCTTCGCCGTGAGCCGCGTCGTGAATGGCGCGGTGTGAATCCTTTTGTTTCAGTGCGGGACCGGACATCGGCTAGCGCTCCTCCTCTTCCTCTAGCGATTCGGCATGACTAATCTCAGACGAATGCTCCAGAACTTTTATCCCCGCCCCGAAACGGCGGAACGGTCTTCTTGTTCATGCGGTTCTGAATGACCGCGATAATGAGCGCCAGACAGGCGGCGACAGCCAGCAACAGCATGCCGAGCGAATATCCTCCGGTGGACTGCTTGATGGCTCCCATGACAAGCGGCGGGAAGAATCCCCCGATTCCGCCGATGGCGCCGACGATTCCCGTCGCCTTGCCCGTCGCGTGCGGGAAGTACGAAGGTACCAGTTTGAACACGGATCCGTTGCCGATGCCGAGCATCGCAGAGATGACCAAGGCCGACAAGGTGGTGAGGAACATGCTGTTCATTCCGACGGCGAAGAGCACGGCCGCCAAGGTAATGATAAGAAACGTGAGGATCAACAAGCCGAGTGGCTTCATCTTGTCGGCCAGATAACCCCCGACAGGGCGAAGCGCCGTGGCCAGGATGACGAATCCCGAAGCACGTAACCCGGCAGCTACCGGCAGCATGTTGAACTGGCTCTGCAGCAGGGTAGGAAGGTAGTTTCCGAATGCAACGAATCCACCAAACGTGATGAAGTAGAACGCCGATAGGATCCAAAGTTGCGGACTGGACCAAAACCGCCCTTTGGATCCGGAATCCGTCGCGGCCGCCCTGCTTGCTGCGTCTCTGCGTGGCTTTGCAGCCTCGGGGTCACGCGTAAACGCCCAAGTGAGAACCGCCATGACAAGCACGGGGATGATCATCAGTCTCGCCGTATTCGGCAAGCCGAACTGGAGGTACAATCCCGGAATCGTGAATCCGGCCACCGCGGTACCGATGTTCCCAAGTGCGGTCACACCGAGCACGAGCCCCTGTTCCTTCGGCGGATACCACGCGGAAACGTGGCCGATGCCGACGGCGAACGAAGTGCCCGCAACGCCGAGCAAGACCTCCCAGAAGACGAGAGACCCAAACGAATGGGCATACGAGATGCCAAGAAGCGGCAAAGCCAAGTAGACCAACAGCCATGTGTACGTCTTGCGTCCTCCGTAACGGTCTGTAAGCATTCCAAGCGGAATACGCAAGATGGAACCGAGGAGCACCGGTGTGGCCACCAGAACGCTCTTATCAAACGTGGATAAATGGTACAGCTTGGTCAATTGTGGAGCGATGGGCGAAATCATCGACCACACAACAAACGAGACGACCATGGAAATTGTGGAGAAAAACGTCACGCTCTTTCTCAATGGTGTACACCTCCAGCGTCTAGCCAAATGGCATGGGACCAATTTAGGAGGTTTTTGTGTGCATTCGTAGTGTCATTCCAACCATTTTCACTACCGATTTTGACTAGTTCCCATGGACTATTGACACGAAAAGTTCAAATTCAATAGAGAATTTGTATTGATATTGCACACTAAACTACTTCTAATGCGGACGACATCAATTCGATTCGATGGAAATTTACGCGTTCGTTGCTCCTACACTCACTTGCCCACGTATACCCACAGATTCCACAATTCTCTTTGCCAAGCGCGCGTACGCCTGCCCTTGACCCGTCGTTTCGTCAAACAGCGGACCTCCAGCTAGCGACATGTCGGCCATGGGGATTCGCTCAATCACCTCGGTACCGAGGGCCTCCGCCACCGCGTCCCCCCCATTGCGCCCAAACAGATAGGCCCTCTCGTGGCAACCGCCGCACTCGTAGTAGGCCATGTTTTCCACGACACCAAGGATCTCGTGATTCGTCCGCAGACCCATGAGCCCCGCTCGTACGGCCACGTCGGCTGCGTCCACCTGGGGCGTGGTGACGATGATTTCCTTGCTTTTGGGCAGCAGTTGATGAACGTCGAGCGCGATGTCGCCCGTTCCGGGCGGGAGATCCAAGAGCATGACGTCCAAGTCACCCCAATGAACTTGGGCAAAAAAGTTGCGCAGCATTTTGCCAAGCATGGGGCCGCGCCAAACCACCGGATTGTTGTCCGGCACGAAAAAGCTCGTGGAGATGAGCCTGACGTTCCCCACCTCTACGGGCAGGATTACGTCGTCGATGACCGTCGGCGCGGCCGCTTTGACTCCGTAAATCCCGGGAATGCTGAAGCCGTAGATGTCGGCGTCCACGAGTCCAACACGAAGTCCTTGGTTTCCCATGGCCTTGGCCAAATTCGCCGTCACCGTCGAC
>JAJZAV010000107.1 GCA_021799255.1 Bacillota bacterium | reverse complement strand
ATCTGATAGCAAGTGGAATCTTCATCGTATTCCTGCTGTGGTTCATTGGTTTTCTGTTAAATAAGCGGAGATAATCTCGATGTACAGCTATCGCCAGAACAGTTATGAAAATAGGAATTTGTATGCGGCGAAAAAGCAGCGGCACCCACGTTCGGTTGCTCCCATTCGAAAACGAATGGGAGCAACGATACAGACGCCGCTCCCGTCCCAAATGACTTCAGTTCGTTGGACGCAGTTTACCCTGGAGAATCAGAATCACCACAGGATTGTCCGAATACAGATCGTTCTGCCAAATCGAGGACTTGAGGTTCCAGCCAGTGATATTCCCGCCTTTCGCCAAAACGGGATTGTCACCAAACCGCTGATCCAAAGGAATGACTGGCATGTTGGTGTTAAATGCAAGCGCCATTTTTGTGACGGCCTTCTTCATCGCGGCGGCATCCAATCCTTTACCGGACTGAACGATGAGTTGTTGCAAGTTCACGGTGCCCATGCCAGCGACCTTCTGTGTGAGCGGCATGCTCATTCCGGGGCCCTGGGCGAGTGGCGGATCGAAAGATTCCAAGTCATTGACGTACGCGAAGTGCGGGAAAATGTCCCCGGCTCCCCATCCATTGATGGCCATCTGGAACTGACCCTGCCGGATATTGATGGGCTCTTGCGTGAACGTGATGCCTCGCACAGTGACTTTGATGCCGAACTTCGTCAACTGGTTCGCGGCATCTTGGGCGGCTCCGAGCCAGTCAGCGTATTCTTGTGGAACAATCAACTCGTACGACATCGGCTTTCCTTTATTGGTGTACCACTCTCCGCCCTTCTTCTTGAATCCAACGCTCTCAAGCAACTTGGCGGCCTTCGCAGGAGAGTAATTGTACGGATTCAACTTGCTTATGGCGCTCTTCGTCATCCACTGCGTAACCTGCTGATCTGCGAATCCGACCTCGTACTTCACAGCCGAGTAATAGGGCCCCATCGCGGCGGTAGCGTTTTGCTTGCGATTAATGGCATACGTAATCGCCTGGCGCACCTGAGGCAAGTTGAAGGGGTACACTTTCCAATTGAACAAAATGGCCGGTCCACTGTGGGTCGGAGGGGAAGCGATGGTCAGGCCAATTTTCTTGAACTGAGCGGCAGTCGCCTGCGGAAATCCGTAAGTGCCATAGTCCATCTCCTTGGCCAAGACCACAGGGGTTACGGTGGGCGTCTCGCCGTTCCACAACACGATGGAGTTAAATTTCACAACCTTCGCATCCCATGCCGTGGGATTCCTTGTCAACGTTGCCGAGGCGGATGCCAGCTTTGACATGTCTACCTGGTACGGCCCATCGACAATCATCGTTTTCGGGCTCAACTGCTGCAGCGTAACGGTAAGGTTCTTCGCCTTTTGGGACGTGAGATTCGGATCCGTCTTCAGGAGCGACGTCACCTGCGCTGCAAGCGGCCCATATGTGGATGCCGGGAAAATGTTTTGGTGCAATACGTACTCCTGAACAACGATGGAAGGGTTATTCATGTGGAAAACGACAGTGTATGGCCCTTCCGTGGTAATTTTGTCGACGTAACTCCAAACCACCCAGTTCATGAGCTTGCCTAAGAGGAACGTGTCTAACACGTCCTTCGATGTGAAGGTGCTGCCATCGCTCCACTTCACGCCTTTGCGAAGGTGGACCGTAAACGTGTTGTCATGTTTACTGAAGGCCCAACTTGTTGCCAAAATCGAATACCAGCTCTGGGTCGCCCACAGGTACTTCGCCAAGGGCTGCTGAAGAAGATCATAATAGATACCAAACGAATCAAAGTTGGTACTATACGCGTTGAAGTTACCCGTCGGAGGAACTTGGTACGGATACCCTCCATAAAACACGCCAGAAGACGCGGATCCCGATGACCCCTGCGCCATGGCCGTCACTGACGTGCTGAACCCGAGTAGAACTGATGCAGACATTGCAAGGTACAGTTTTTTTCTCAACCCGGCTCACTCCTCTTTCTTGTAACTCGCATTTGACCGCAAACCTCGTTTTCCTTCAAGCTCTTGTATAACCGTGAAAACGGGCATCACCTCCCTTTTCGGTTTGACTGGTGAAACACCATGCGGATGGTGACAATCACGGTGGTGAGAAACAACACCGCGATGAGGAACGTCCACACGGTTATCCAGAACTCGGCGCTTTTGGCGGGTTCCAAAAAGAGCAGCACTCCAGCCCCGAAAGTGCACAGGCATGCCATAGCAAAGGCAGTTCTGAGGGTCCTCTGCGACACTCCGGTTCACCTCCTAACGGGTCAATACCACAGGACAGGCGACTTGGTGTAATGACTCGGATTCGCGCATCCCCATCAGTTCCGGTACGTCTCTGTCGCAACTTCCGGCCATGTAAAGCGGACAACGAGGATGGAACGCGCAACCAGGCGGAATATTCTGTATACTTGGGACGTCGGGAGAGCCAACCTCGTCATCCTGCGCCCGCAATCGCGCTACTCTGGGGTCGGACACGGGCAAAGAGGCAACGAGCGCACGTGAGTATGGATGTGCCGAAAGACGGGTCACTTCAGGAGTCGGTCCGTACTCCACGATGCGTCCGAGGTACATGACGGCGGTTTTGCCACGCCAACTGAAATATCGGGCAACGGATAAGTCGTGAGTGATGAACAGAAACGCCACCCCGAGCTCTTGGTTGAGTCGCAAGAGCATGTTTAACAGGCTAGAGCGGATGGAGACGTCCACCATCGACACGGATTCGTCGGCGATGATGAAATCTGGGTTTACCGTCAAGGCACGAGCTACGGCAACGCGCTGGCGCTGTCCTCCGCTCAATTGGTGCGGGTACTTGTAGAGATAATCGTCAGGTGGTGTGAGATCCACCGTCAGCAACAGTTCTCTCACTTTGTGCAGGAGTTCGGTGCGATTCTTTACCAAACGGAACCGCTTGAGCGGCGCAGCCAAAGTCTGGTAGACCGTCCGAACTGGGTTTAGGGACGAATATGGATCTTGGTGGATCAGTTGGACTCTACGACGAAAACGACTGAGTTCTGGGCCCTTAAAACCCGAGATGTTCTCTCCATCAAAGAGGACCGTCCCTCGGCTCGGATCCACAAGACCGGCCGCAATTTTTCCGGTAGTCGTCTTGCCACAGCCACTCTCCCCCACCACGGCCAAGATGCCTCCGCGCTCTATTGTAAAACTGACGTCGCGAATCACGTGCAGGGGGCCTTGTCTGGACGGATACGTCCGCTCTACCGAACGAAATTCCACGAGGGGCGACATTACGAATTCCTCCCTTCAAAGGCGTCGGATCCTTTTAGAGTCTGCGCGTCTTTCCAGTGGAAACACGCCACCTTTTGTCCCGGTTCTGTCTCCACGAGCAGAGGCAATTCCCTTTCACACTTGTCATCACTGAGCGGACAGCGCGGGTGGAATCTGCACCCTGACGGCAGGCTCACTAAGTCCGGCGGAGATCCCGGAATAGAAACTAGGCTCGCGCCGTCCGCACTGAGATCGGGAATCGCGCCGATGAGCCCTACCGAATACGGGTGTTTCGGCTTATCAAACAATGAGAACACATCCGTATACTCAACGATCTGCCCCGCATACATCGTTGCAACGTCGTCGGCTAGTTCAGCCGCCAGCGATAGATCATGCGAAATGAAGATCATGGTCAGCCCGAGTTGCTGACGTAATCGGCGAAGAAGCTTGATAATGGCCCGTTGACTTAGCGCATCGAGCGCAGTGGTTGGCTCGTCCAGTATCACCAGTTCCGGAGACAACAGGAGAGATAGGGCGATGAGAACGCGCTGGCGCATCCCGCCACTCAGTTGATGTGGGTACGACGGGAGTACACGCTTTGCATCGAGGTGAACCGTTTCCATTAGTTCATAAGCCTTATCGTGGATTTTCGCCTTATCACGCAGCCCGTGCGCGGCCGCCGTGTCCTCAAAGTGATCTTGAATCGTCATCACAGGATTGAACGCGTTCATCGCCATCTGTGAGACGACCGCACAGTCCCGCCAGCGAAAACGCCGCAGTTCTTCAGACGACAAATCTAACAGTTGAACCCTGCCCTCTTTGCCGTTAAACGTGATGGAACCGGATGTGATTTCGGCGGTTCTCGGCAACAGTCGCGTTAGGGCAGACCCAAGCGTGCTTTTCCCAGATCCGCTCTCTCCAATAAGGGCCAACGCCCTCCCAGGCATCACGTCGAAACTGACGTTGCTGAGGGCTCGCACGAGACGGTTTCCCACACGATACACGACCGACAGATCCCGGACGGACATTAGAGTTGCCCCGTCTACCGAGGCAGGCGGCGCAGAATCTGAGCGAATTGACAAGGTCATCCCTCCGTTCGCAGTCGCGGATTAAAGATCTCCTCCAGGGAGCGATTGAACGTAATGAGAGCCAATTGAAACAATGCGATGGCGATGACGGGGGACAAGATATAGGACAGGCTACCCGAATAGAACGCAGCTCCTTGGGTCCACGCCAGTGACAACATGACCCCCCAGTTCGCCTGCGCGAGCGGAACCATTCCGAGGAAAATGAGCGCCACTTGCGCGTACATGGCACCGGTCATTCCGATGATGAAGTTAATCGCAATGTAGGTGAACATGTTGGGCAAGATCTCTCGGAAAATGATGTGGGTCGTCCCCAAGTCCAACCCGCGAGCGGATTGAACGAAGTCCTGCTCCCGGAGCGACAACACTTCCGCACGCACCGCCCGAAGGAGTGTCGGCCAGCTGAGCAGGCCCAAAAGTGCAGCAAGTTCCGCGCCGTTGGATAGCCGAACAAAGCCCGCCAAAACAGCCAGTAGGGGAAATTGCGGAATGGTCAGAATGATATCGGTGATTCCCAAAATGACGTAGTCCGTCCTTCCACCGACAAATGCGGCGAGAGCCCCAAACGTGATGGAAATGAAGGTAGAGATTGCGGCCGCCAAGAACGAGACGCCGATGAGTCCTCCCCCGCCAAGCACAATCTCGGATAAGATATCGCGACCCTCGTTGTCCGTTCCCAAGAGGTGGTGCCAAGACGGTGGTTGATAGATCTGCGCGACGTTTTCGGTCATGTTCACAGGCAAAACGAGTGGACCTACATAGGCGAGTAGCAGGAAAAAAACGACGGCCCAAAACCCGATGAATCCGGCCCGGTTACGGCGCAACAGTTTCCACGTGATGCCTATGCTATTCCAAGAATTCGCCAGCATTGCCTGTGCTCTAGTCGTCATAATTCTCCCTCTCACTTCGATTCGATTTGATCAGCCCTTAATCCGGATGCGAGGATCCAGCTTGCTGTACACCAAATCCGCTAGTAAATTGGCAACTACCACCGAGCACGTAATCACCAGGAAAACCCCTTGCATCACGGGATAATCACGCTGATTGATAGCGTTCCCGAGCACCCACCCGATGCCCTGGTACACGAAGATTTGTTCGATGAGGACGGAGCCACCGACGACGAATCCAACGGCGATGGTTAACTGAGCAAACAGAGGCAATATGCTGTTTCGACCTACGTAGGCAAGGGCAATTCTCCGGTCCTTTAAGCCGCGGCTGCGGGCAACAAGCACATAATCCTCTTCGAGCGTTCGAATCGTACTGGAGCGCATCGTCAAGGCCCAGGTTCCCGCCGTGGTAAGTACGTACGTAATGATGGGAAGCATCGCGTGATACAACGCGTTGCCCACGAAAGTGAGAGTGAATCCAGGTGCCACCCCTGGCGACAGATCCCCTCGCATCTGCCCCACCTGAAACCACTTGAGCTCCACACCGAAGATCACGATGATCATGATAGCGGTCAGGTAATTAGGAACGGAGTGAAAGATGGAGGAGAGTGTGGAAACGACGTGGTCCAGAAGGGTTTCTCTCCGGTAAGCCATGTACATACCAAGCACAACCCCAAGGACGAAGCTGATGAACAGCGAGATGGTCACCGAAAAGAGGGTCCACGGCAGGTATTGAACAATCATCGAAGACACCGACGTGCCCTGGGACAGGAGAGACATTCCGAGGTTTCCATGCAGCAACCCTATTAAATAATGGAAATACTGCGTTAACATGGGCTCCTTAAGGTTAATGGCGAACAACGAAGCGGCCATTTGAAGAGCTCGATTGTAGGAAATTCCATACTGGGCCACCATGTTGTTGACGTACACTTGAATGGGATTCCCAGGCATCAATCGATCTAGAAAGAATGTGACCGTGGTTACCACATAAATGATAAAGACCGCTCGACCGATACGCTGCAATGCGTAGTTTCCAACCACTAGGGAAAACAAGCTTCTCCTTTTCCGAGCCGATATTGCCGTCGACACTTGCTCCTCGCTGACTGGAGACGCTTGACTCAAGCAAATCACCCCTCTCGTTGGCTAGACTTCATCGAATTCAAGTCTCTCCCCCAACAAATTGATGTAATTTTTTCTGTCACACACTGCAAACTCTCTCGTTAACCTCGGATTATATGTTAGATATATTAACCTCACGCTTTGAGGATTGCAAGTATGCTAACAAAATGTAAGCGCTATCTATAAATCGTGTATAGGTGAAGCGCTTTCAATCATCCTAAGGGTCATGACACGAAGTTCGATCCCGTTTGAACATGACGGGCACAAACCTGCATCGTTCCCGAAACCACAACCGCTCTTACAAAAAGTCTTGTTTCCTCTATACCTCATGTAATTTCACTATGTTTTTCTAGTTTTTTGAAGTCTTAGGTCGATTGAATCACGATTCGACTCGACGATATAGCAATTATATTGATTGACTATTGCGAATGCAAATACTATTTTGATACTGATCCCGGCGATGTTTTCAGACTCCTATGGTCGGGATACCGGAAGGTCGAACTACCGTTACCAGCCAAGGGAGGCGTTTGTTGATGAAGTTTGGAGTGAGCACCTACAGCTTTGTGCGGTCCATCCGACAAGGAGAAATGTCTGTGCTCGATGTGATTCGCTGGATAGCCAATCATGGAGGAGAACACGTCGAAATCGTTCCTTTCGGTTTCACCGTGAACGGCAACGATGCCTTGACGGAGTCCATTCGTGAGGAGTGCCAAAGGGTTGGAATCGAAGTGTCGAATTATGCCATACTGAGCGGTTTCACCCAAGATGACCAAGACGAGTATGAGAGAGAGATTGAACGCGTAATGAAAGAGGTCGACACCGCGAATAACCTCGGCGCGAAACGAATGCGCTTTGACGTTGCGTGGAGGCCGCGAAAGGAAGGCGAAGAAGCGGGTCTGGCCGGCGTCGTTTGGTCTCATCAAGCCATCGGCGTAGACCGGTTCGAAGCAAAGTTGTCCCAAATCGCGGACGCGTGTGCACGCATTGCGGACTACGCTTTGCAATATGACATCGTCACAAGCATAGAAAACCACCTTTATTTCGTGCAGGCGAGCGAACGAGTTGGGCGGCTCATTCACACGGTCAACCGCCCGAACTTCCGGACAACACTCGACACCGGTAACTTCCTTTGCGTTGACGAGGACCCTGTAGTCGGCGTCACGAACGATGCGCCGTATGCATCGATGGTCCATCTCAAGGATTTCTACATCCGATCCGCAAATTCCAAAGTTGGAGAAGGATGGTTTCGCAGCGCCTACGGAACTCATTTGCGCGGTGCCATTTTCGGTGATGGAGACATTGACACAGAACGAGTCATGTCCATTCTCAAGTCGAGCGGATATTCGGGGTATGCCTCCATCGAATTTGAGGGCGTGGAACCCTGTGACTACGGAACGCGAGTCAGCCTCGATAATGCTAGAAGGATCTGGGACTCAGTGTGATTGCGGAAGGTGGATATGGATTGACTCTTACGATCCGTCCGCTTCCCTTGCGCAGTGTTGCCCCCGCTTCGCGACCATCGCCATGCTGACCACCCCATCGCCCCGACAAGGAAGCGCGCTCGCGCCTCCTTGTTCCATAATCGAATGTACTAAGGCATTGGTGTCAACGCGGCAATCTCATAGGCTTCCGAGTCCAGCACGCGCTCTGCAGCGATGAGATTGCCAGCGGCGTCGGTTGCGAACACGTTCAGGTTTAACGGAGTTGACGCCTGAAACTCCCACGCCGGAAACCCCGTGATATCGAATTTCCTTGTCACAACGGTCTGTGGCGGCACGGTAAACAGTTGATGCGCTGCGCCCACCTTTGCAACGGGGATGCTACTTACAGGGACTGAGAACACCTCAAGTTCGATTTGCTGGTCAAAATCCGAAACGTTGTTGGCAGTGATGACTAGGGCTACTCCGCCTCGGTTCAAGATCACACCTGTGGTACCAGGATCCGACATGACTCTCCCACCTTTCGCTTCTGAATAATCCAGTATACGGAGACGTCCATCAGAACGCTTGGACACATTGTAAGAAATTGTTGGGCAAAACGGCGCTACGATGCTCCTGCGCTCCGTGCTAGCTTGTGAAGATTTGCGGTGCGTGGTATCCCCATGTCAATATTGTTTTCGTAGAGATATCGGTACCCCGTGGGAAGGGCTGTGCGTCGATGTACCACTTTTGGTGGCTAATTCATATATGTGGCATTGCGCTTTGGTTCGGGGGTACTACTGCCGGAGTATTAATGTGGCCGTCGAAAAAACCGCGAGCGTTCCCAACGCGCCATCCTGTGGATTCGCGAACCATGGTGCGCGTAGTAACCCGTGCGAGTCACCTTGGGGCGGGACTCGCTGCCATCGGCGGGACGCTTCTATCCCTGCTAGTGCGGCCGAAATCAGAGTTGGGTTCGTTTTGGCTCGCCACCATGCAGGGACTCGGCGTCGTCGCCTTTATCATCAGCGTTTTTGTGTTGACAAGATTGGGCAAACGGCTGCCCGAAGCGGATCGGATGGGAACGAATCATGGCAGTTCGCGCTACTACTTTTGGCTCGTGATAGTGTTCGTATTGTTGCTGATGTGCCTCGTCCTAGGTGCCTTTAGACCGACTCTATAATCGACCCTGATGATTTCCCGTTCAGGGGTACCAAATGCTCAGACCTCCGTCAACCGTGATGGCTTGACCTGTGATTTGATCCGCAGCGTCCGAGGCTAGAAAGAGGACAGATGAGGCGACCGCCTCCGGGCGAATGAGGCGAGATCCCGCACGCTCAATCCAATCGTCCGACTGACCCATGGCTTTCTGGACTTCCATCTCTCCCTCAGTAAGCACCCAACCAGGATGGACGCAGTTCACTCGGATATGATTCGTGGAAAGAGCCCCAGCCAAATTCATGGTCAGCGTAAGCACACCACCTTTTGACGCGGAGTACGCCAACAGGTTTGGCGCCCCTCCTGCCGCATTGAGAGACCCGATGTTGATGATGGATCCCCCACCACGGTCCATGAGCTTAGGAACCGTTGCTTGACAAACGTGGAATACGCCCTTCAGATTCACAGACATGATTCGGTCCCAAAGATCTCCTGTGGTGTCGAGCAAAGACCCTCGCGGGAAGATGCCCGCGCAATTCACCACGATGTCGAGTCCGCCAAATTGGCCATCAGCTTCCTCAACCATCTCCCGCACTTGGCTGGCGTCGGTCACATCCGTATGGTGGAAAGCCACGTGCCCTCCGGCCATTCTCAGTTCCTCGACCATCTCGACGCCTTTGTGATTTACATCCGCAATCATCACAGACGCGCCTCGCAGGGTGAATTGGCGCACGACAGCAGCCCCAATCCCACTCGCCCCTCCCGTAACCACGGCGACTTTCCCAGAAAAATCCCGAGACATCAAGCAACTCGCCCCTTCTCTTTCGCGCCCATTGCGCCAAAGCCTAGACGCTCATCACGACCTTGGATAGGTAACAGTGTAACATGAAAACCCGACAAGAAGGTGACCGAAAGGAGACTCGACATGCGATTCGCTGCTCTTTTGCATCGGGCAAGCTGCTGTCCGTCTGTTCGTCTAGTTCTATAGCCGCTTTCCCTTTCGACTGGCAAACCACAATGCTGGGTCATAACTCCGTGCAGTGGAATCTCCCACATAGACCTTCCCGTTCGTAGTTAGAATTGCGAGGTTTTGATGGAAAGGAGCACCACTGGACTGGTTTTATATAGACTTGAACAACATTCGGCTCTTACTTGATCCTACAAAGTATATTAGAGTACATCCCAAGTTGGATTGATTCTTTCAGGAGGTGTATTATGAAAGTACTGTTCATCGGAGGTACCGGAACCATCAGCTCCGCAATTACGAGACTGCTGACGAACCAGGGATGGGATCTCTATCTTCTCAATCGAGGCCATCGAAACGAGAGCCTCCCCACAGGCGTCAACATTCTTCAAGCAGATATCAACGACGAAGCTCGTGTATCACAGCTCATTCAAGACCTGGATTTCGATGTCGTGGCCGATTTCATCGCCTTTCACCCGACCCACTTGGAAAGAGACTATCGGCTGTTTCAGGGCAAGACAAAGCAGTTCATCTTCATCAGCTCCGCGTCAGCGTACCAGACTCCGCCCGCCGATTATTTGATTACAGAGAGCACCCCTCTGGCCAATCCCTACTGGGAGTATTCCCGCAACAAGATCGCTTGCGAAGAATTCCTCATGACGCAATATCGAAATAGCGATTTCCCCATCACGATTGTGAGACCTAGTCACACGTATGATGAACGTTCCATCCCACTCGGCGCGCATGGGAAAAACGGTTCCTGGCAGATTGCCAAACGAATGCTGGAAGGCAAGCCAGTGATCATTCACGGAGATGGTACTTCTCTCTGGACGTTGACGCACAACAGCGACTTTGCAAAGGGTTTCATCGGGCTCATGGGGAACGTTCATGCTATCGGAGAGTCCGTCCATATTACATCCGATGAGACCTTGACGTGGAATCAAATCTATCAGGCAGTGGCCGATGCGCTTGGCGTCAAACTACAGGCTATCCACGTTTCTTCGGAGTTTTTGGTGGCTTGCTGCAAAGACGACATGAAAGGTCCATTGTTGGGAGACAAGTCCAATTCCGTGGTCTTTGACAACTCCAAACTGAAAAGACTTGTTCCGGACTTTGTTGCGACCACCCGCTTTGATCAAGGGGTTAAGCAAACAGTGAAATACATTCTGGAGCATCCTGAGTACCAAAAAGAAGACAAAGATTTTGACATTTGGTGCGACAAGGTGATTGAAGCTCTGAATCAGGCTCTCGTATCCATGCGAGAATAATCCGCTAGTGAAGGGTCTCAAACGAGACCATTGCATACTTGGCATACGGGCAAGAGAGGGGAACAGCTCTTTCTTGCCCATGTTAGTTTCCACTTGCCATTCTGATTTATCGCGCTGTCGGCGATAGCCAAAAGTGTCTGTGGCATTGCTTCTTCCCGTCTGCCCCACATATGCTTCAGGCCCACCCCGTCTCCAGGGTGAGCCCAATCGGTTATGCATGTTTGCATCTTATAGGTCCAACATCTCCGTCACGTCAGAGCTTGCGCTTCATCTAAAGGTCTGCCACCCTAACCAACAGCTTGCCCGTGTTGCCGCCCGAGAACAAGTCCAGGAAGGCATCGACTATATGATCGAATCCATCAACGATGGTTTCCTGATGTTTGATTTTCCCCTGAACCAGCCAAGCGGACAGATCCTGAATCCCTTCTGCAAACCGCTGGGCATAGTTTCCGACGATGAACCCCTGCATCAAGGCACTGTTGGTCAGCAAGGCGCCTTGAACCCGCGGGCCGACGGCAGGGGCGGCAAGATTGTACTTGGACC
>JAJZAV010000106.1 GCA_021799255.1 Bacillota bacterium | reverse complement strand
TGGGGAGAAGAAGCGGGTGGCGCTTGCCCGCGCCTTGATTCAACCGTCGGATCTCCTAGTCTTGGACGAGCCGACGAACCATATCGACGACACGACCGCCCTTTGGTTGGAAACCTACCTGGAGCATCGCAAGGGCGCATTGTTGATGGTGACGCATGATAGATATTTTCTCGACAGGGTTGCGAATCGTATCCTGGAACTTCACCGCGGGCGCCTGTATTCCTATGAGGGGAACTACGAGGTGTTCCTAGAGGCGAAGGCGTCCCGCCAAGAGGCCGAGGCGGCCTCAGAAGCGAAGCGACAGAACTTCCTGCGCAACGAGTTGAAGTGGATCTCCCGCGGACCTCGAGCTCGAGGAACCAAGCAGAAGGCTCGAACGGATCGTTACCACGAGGTCCTTTCCGACTCGCCGGACGACACTACCTTGGAGTTCAATCCGACGGCCGCGTCGAGTCGTCTCGGGAAAACGGTCGTTGAATTCGAGGGAGTCTCGAAGAGCTACGGCGACCAAGTCGTCATCCGCGACTTCGACTGCATTCTGCAACGGGGAGACAGAATTGGCATCATTGGACCGAACGGCGTGGGCAAGTCGACGCTTCTTCATCTGCTTGCTGGGCACTTTGGTCCGGACGCTGGGAACGTCGTTGTAGGAAGTACGGTGAAGTTTGGTTACTTCGCTCAAGAGCACGAGGACCTTCCCGAAGACAAGCGCGTCATCGAGTCCGTGCAGGAAATCGCCGCGACCGTCGTGACTAGAGAGGGAGAACGCATCTCGGCCGGACAAATGTTGGAACGCTTTCTTTTCCCGAGCGCCGTGCAGTGGTCCCCGATTCGTAAGCTATCCGGCGGAGAAAAACGTCGACTGGAACTTCTGCGGGCGTTGATGACCTCCCCGAACGTTCTGCTCCTCGACGAGCCGACGAACGATCTCGACATTCCAACGATGTCCATTCTGGAATCCTACCTCGACGAATTCCCGGGGGTTGTTGTGGCGGTGTCGCATGATCGCTACTTCCTTGACCGGGTTGCGCGCAAACTCTGGATCTTGGATGGCTCGGGCAAGGTTAACACCTACGTAGGAAACGTGTCGGAGTATTTGGAGCGTCAGCAAGTATTCGAGGGGGAAGGCACTGAAGGTGAAGTCAGAAAGGGACGCGACGAGCGCGACGTCGATGCCGAAAAGGCTTCCCCATCCGCCCGTCCCCGCCGGAATGCGCCAAAGTTCACGTTTGCGGAGCAACGGGAATTTGAAACCATCGATGACTCCATCGCGAAGGTGGAGGAGGATCTGAGAGAGGTGACCGATGGGCTGAACAGAGCCGGCGGCGACTACGAGTTGGTTCAAGAGTTATACGAGAAACAACAAGCGCTAAAAGAACAGTTGGAGAAACTGATGGACAGGTGGACCTATTTGAATGAATTGGCGGAGGCCATCGCGAAGTACAAGCAGGAAATGGCCCGTTTGTGACCCCAGAGGACAGAGAGGCTGGAGAGGCCTGAGGTCAACGGATGCGCGCGACAGGCGATGGCAACATAGGAGGGACGACGTATGAAAGCGGCAGTGCTGAAGGGAATCCGCGATTTGGTCATCGAGGAAGTTTTGGAACCGACATCGCTCGCTCCAGGTATGGTTCGAGTCGAGGTGAAGGCCGTCGGCATCTGCGGTTCGGATGTTCATTACTACCAGGAAGGGGCCATTGGTTCTTTTGTCCTCGAGTCTCCGATGATCTTAGGGCACGAGGTTGGGGGCATCGTGGTGGCGACGGGGGAAGGCGTCTCCATTCCGGTCGGAGCGGTCGTTGCGTTAGAACCGGGCATCCCTTGCCAACACTGTCGGCATTGCAAGAGCGGAGAGTATAATCTGTGTCCTGACGTCTCGTTCTTCGCGACGCCCCCTGTCGATGGCGCGATGACCCGATACGTGGATCATCCTGCAGAGTACACGTTTTTGGCCGACGGGCTTACGCCAGACGAGGCGAGCCTGGCTGAGCCGATGTCCGTGGGGGTCTACGGCGTGAGAAAGGCCAATATCCATTTGGGAGACTCGGTGGCCATCATGGGCGCGGGTCCCGTTGGGTTACTCACGGCTCTCGCCGCAGAGAGCGAAGGTGGTCGAGTCCAACTGTTTGACGTGGTGAAGGAGCGGGTGGAATTCGCACGTCGCTTGGGGTTTGAGGCACGACTGTTCGGAGAAACCGGGACGGAATACGACGTCGTGATGGATTGCAGCGGGAACAAGAACGCCCTCGAGTTCGCGGTTGGTCACGTGCGCCGCGGGGGAAAGCTCGTCCTCATTGGAATGGGTACCAAGGAAGGCATGCAGTTGAGCGGCCTGGATCTATGCCTGCGGGGCATCTCGGTAGAAGGCATCTTCCGCTACGCAAATACCTTCCCGGCGGCCATCGAGCTGATCCGGCGCCACCGGGAGAAACTGGCCGAGTTTACGAAGGTGCACATCTCGCTCGATGAACTGCCGGACTACCTGTCAACGGGTCGCTACAAAGAATCGCTAAAGACGATTGTGGATATCTAAACGGGCGTCAAAATAGGGAGAGCACCTGTTTGCCGATGAGGATGATGGTCACCGCGAGAAAGACGGGCCGCACGTAGCGCACGCCCTTTCGTATGGCGACCTGCGACCCGACTGCGGCTCCGATGAGCATGCCGATGCCCATCAACAGGCCCATCTTGTACGCGACGGAACGCGTAAGGGCAAAGGTGGCGAGCGCCCCGATGTTGCTTGCAAAGTTGAGCACCTTCGCGTTCCCCGCGGCCTCCACGAAATCGAACCCAACGAGAACAAACAAGATAATCAGAAACGACCCGGTGCCTGGACCAAAAAATCCATCGTAAAACGCGATGGCGAAGGACACCGGGGCGAGGGTCAGGAGAGTTTTGAGGGTGATTCCCTGGAAGGTGGATTTGCTTCCTACGTTCTTGCGCAAGAGCGTATAGAGCGTGACCGCCACGAGCAGGATGACGACGAGCGGCTTTAGGAAGCCGGATGAAAGGTGCTTGGCGATGTCCGCTCCGAACACCGCTCCCGCGATGGCAATTGGGAAGAGAATGCCCACGAGGCTAAGCGTCACCTTCTTGGACCTCAGAAACGAAACGCTGCTCGTAAGCGCGGAAATAGAGCCGGCGAGTTTATTGGTCCCAAGGGACAACGCGGGTGGCAAGCCGACGAATAGGAGCGCAGGAAGCGAAATGAGTCCGCCTCCGCCCACCGTGGAGTCGATGAAGGAAGAAGCGAAACCGGACGCGAGTAAGAAGATGACGACTGGGGCGGAAAAGTGGGGCAAAGAGTATCGCTCCTTAAGGTTCAAACCAAAGGTTGGGCAAAATCCTTGCATCAGGCCCATTGAAAGTGTGATCGTATGTTACTATATATGGGTGTCCAGAGAGGGTCAATCTAAATCGATTAAGGACGCGAGACCAATCGGAAGCGCCAGAACACAGAGAGAGCCTGGCAGACAGAGTAGGGAGGGAACCTTGAGCGTAGTCCACAACATAATTGGGAGGGACCTGCCTGCATGAGCGTTACTGAGAACGCGTTGGCGGAACCTTGGGCGCCACCTCGCAGGGTATCGCGGGGTAGGAGAGCGTGGCGCCGATTCACGAGTAGCAAACTGTCGCTTCCTAGTCTCGTTTGGCTCTTTATCATCGCAGTTGTAAGCGTATTCGGCCGCTGGCTTGCGCCACATTCAATAGCGCCTAACTTTTTGGTGTCCAGCCAACCTCCGTCGTGGGCCTATCCATTTGGTACGAACTCCCTCGGGCAAGACTTGTTTAGCCAGGTCATTTACGGGGTTCAATTCACGATGGCCGTTGCCGCTGGAGCCACGGCTTTGTCTTTTATCATCGGAACTGTTATTGGACTCATCTCCGGAATGAGCAAGTCATGGGTAGACGAAATCCTGATGCGTTTTACCGACGTTCAGTTTGCCTTCCCGACGTTTGTGTTCGCAATGTTAATCGTCAACGCGGTCAGCGGAGCGACCTGGGGTTTCATCCTTGGTCTGGGGCTGGTCCAGTGGGCTGGCTTCGCGAGGCTCATCCGCGCGACCGTTCTCTCGTTGCGCGAAGGTGAACTCGTCGAATCGGGCCGGGCAATCGGTGCGTCGCCGATGTTCATCGCGATGCGGTACGTGTTTCCCCAGGCGGTGAGCGGCGTTCTCGTGTTTGCGGCGTTTACCATGGTGAACATCATTCAAACCGAAGCGACCATTAGCCTGATGGGCTTCGGACCTCGTCCGCCTGCGATTGACTTTGGCAGGCTCATCACTCTCGGAAGCAGCTACGTCCTAGGGTATCCCTGGCTACTCGCATGGCCCGTCGTCGTCCTCATCAGCATCCTAGTCGCCCTAGTCGGAGTCGGAGAAGGGCTTCAGGCGATGTTGAATCCGAAAGGGGGACGTTGAATGAGCGCGATGCTGGAAATATCAGACCTTTATGTACGCTTTCGCCGCCCGGAGGGGATCATTCACGCCGTGAATGGTGTGTCTTTTGAAGTCAAGGAAGGCGAGTGGCTCGGCTTGCTCGGTGAAAGCGGATCGGGGAAATCCGTGTCTTTGCTGTCCCTCCTGAAATTGGTTGGCGACAACGCAACCATTCCGAGAGGGACCGCGCTCTTCAACGGGCAAGACCTTCTTCAAATGAAGGAGAGGCAGCTGCGCACCGTGCGCGGCCGCGATGTGGGCGTGGTGTTTCAGAACCTGTCCGCCGGATTAGACCCATATATGCGCGTCGGAAGGCAAATCATGGAGCCCATGCTGGAGCATGGGATCTGCGGCAAAACCGAGGCCCAAAGACGCGCCACAGAACTGCTAGAAGAGATGGGTCTGCCGGACCCCAAGAAGCAGTTCAACTCGTACCCCTTTGAACTCTCTGGAGGCATGCGTCAGCGCGTCATGTTGGCGGTCGCCATGGCCTGTAACCCGAAGCTGCTGATTGCCGACGAGCCCACCACCGCGCTCGATGCAACGGTGCAGACGCAGGTCCTATCGGTGCTGCGCGAAGCGTGTGAGCGGCGGAAAATGACCACCGTCATGATTACTCACGATCTCGGTGTGGCGACCAACGTCTGCGATCGCATTGTCGTCATGTACGGCGGCCGAGTCATGGAAGTGGCGGACGTGGACGAGTTCATTGCTAAGACGGCGCACCCGTATACGCTTGGGCTCAAGTCGTCGCTTTTGACCAAGAGGCATCGGGGTCAACCGCTGCGCCCCATCCCGGGCAATGCCATCACGCTGTGGCAGTCTCCAAAGGGCTGTCCGTTCGCCAATCGATGCCCGTTGGCAGTGGACCGCTGCGTTCACGAACTGCCGGAACTGCGCCCCCTTTCTGCCACGCACGAAGTGGCGTGCCATCGGGCGGAGGAGGTGTCTGCCAGTGTCGGGTGAACCGCTGCTAAGGGTAAGTGGCGTGAGTAAGTCGTTCCGCGTCGGTCGTCAAAGGCTGCATGCCGTGCGCAATGTCTCGTTTGTGCTCCCAGCCGGGCAGACGCTCGGCCTCGTTGGCGAGAGCGGATCCGGAAAATCGACGCTCGGCAGACTCGCCTTGGCGTTATTGAAGTCCGACTCTGGCTCGGTGGAGTTCGATGGGAATCAACTCTCCAGTCTATCCGACCGGCAGTTGAGAGCGAAACGCAAAGACATGCAACTCATTTTTCAAAATCCACTTGGAGCGCTGAACGAGCGGTCGACGGTCGGGAGAAACGTGATGGATCCACTGACCGTCCACGGGATGGGGGATTTGGAAGAAAAGACGAAGCGCGTCCATAGAATGCTTGAGAGAGTCGGATTGCAACGAACGCACGCCGACGCGTATCCGTTTGAGCTGTCTGGGGGTCAACAACAGCGGGTGATGATTGCCCGCGCGCTGATTCTGGAGCCCAAGCTGGTGGTATGCGACGAGGCGTTGTCGGCTCTTGACGTGTCCGTCCAGGCACAGATCCTGGACCTCCTTTTGCAATTGCAACGGGAGCGGCATTTATCCTACGTGTTCATCGCGCACAATCTCACGGCCGTGTCCTACATCAGCGACTGGATTGGCGTGATGTACCTCGGAGAAATTGTGGAGCTTGCGCCAGCGGACGAATTGCTCGAGTCTCCTTCTCATCCGTACACGAAGGCGTTGTTTGACTCCGTCCTGGACATTCCCGAGTCGAAAGAGGCGAGATCGGAGCTTGAGGCGCTTCCCGGAGAGATTCCATCTCCCATCGATTTGCCATCGGGCTGTTCTTTTCACACTCGTTGCCCATTGGCCGTTGAAAAGTGTCGGACTCTGCGTCCAATCGACCGCATGGTGAGCCCTTCGCACAGGGTAGCTTGCCACTTCGCGGGGGAAGTTTGACGGATGGGAGGAGAATTTGCATGCGCTTCCTGCGCTTTCTTTTAATTCGATTCGTCGGCATCATCGTAGGTCTTGCGTTTCTGATAGCAATCTCGCAAACCGTCATGTTCTTTAGCTCGAACGGGGAGTACCCACAGATGGTCCAGAATCATCAGCCTGGGGTTTTTTCGGCTCTCGTTAGTTCTATTGTGACGGACGAGCGGGCTATGTTCACGCTGAATTTCCCATTTCGCATGTCGGCCTTTGCCAACGCGTTCTTAGTCTCGTTGATGCTCACCGTAGGCGCCATTGTCATCGCTGCCATCTTCGGCATCCCACTCGGCCTGATTGCCGCCGTGAAGAAGCGCTACTGGTTCGCCCACATCGGTTCCGTTGGCGGGCTCGTCGCACAGGGAGTTCCGCCCATCTCCATGGCCATTGTGCTGCAACTCATCTTCGCTGTGTTCTGGCGAGTGCTCCCGCTGAACGGATGGTACTGGAATAACCCGACGTATTGGGTTTTGCCGATGTTGGCCCTCGCCTTGACGACGATTGGATACGTCGCGAAGTTCATGCAAACGGGCATGAACGAAGCCTTGACGCAGGACTTCATGACGAGCGCCAAGGCAAGGGGACTTCCCGGGTGGAAGCTGGTCATGCGTCACGCATTTCGGCCGGCGCTGGTTTCCGTCGTGACGGTTTTCGGCCCGCAGATGGCCATGATTGTGATGGGGACCGTCATTGTGGAGGAGATCTTCCAGACGCCCGGACTCGGTGGCCTTTTGGGGTATTCGATTAATATCAATACGGGGACTGTCGGCGAGCTTGGAACGCAGGGCGGAATGTTGGCGATTGCGTCGATTTTTGTGCTGGGCGTGCTCGTGATGGTCTTGAATCTGATAGTCGACATGACGTATCGTGCCCTAGATCCAAGGATCAAGTGGTGAGCGGATGAACGTGGACGAAGAACCTAGCACGAAGAGCGGCGGCGGACTGACGGAGTCAATGTCCACGAGGCGGTGGTGGGTTCTCTTAACCGTCGGCATTGGGACTCTGCTGTCCTCGCTGAATACCAGCATGGTGAACACGATTTTGCCCGTCATCTCGCATGCGCTTCGAGTGCCGATGAATGAGTCCGAATGGATAGTGCTCTCGTACTTGCTGGTACTCACCCTGTTTTTGTTGCCGATAGGCCGGCTGGCGGACCTGTTCGGCTATCGCCCCGTGTTTCTTTCCGGGTTCGTCCTTTACGTGGTCGCCTCCCTCTTGTGCTCGGCTTCCTCGAGCTTTGCTCTGCTCGTGACTGGACGATCCCTCTTGGCGCTAGCGGGCGCGATGATTCTCGCGGTGGGGCCCGCGCTCATCTCGACTAGCTTTTCGGTGGGGGAGCGAGGCCGGGCCTTAGGGCTACAGGCGCTCATGACTTACATTGGGCTGTCCGCGGGACCGGTGATGGGCGGTTGGTTGACCGATTCCTTCGGTTGGCAGTCCACATTCTTCGGGACCATTCCGTTCGCCGTGCTAGGGTTTGGTCTCGGCGTATGGTGTATCAAGGGAGTTCGTCCTCCGACGAGACGAGCGCTCGATTTTGTTGGCATAATCTCGTTCATCGTCATGATGGCGGCCATCACGATGCTCCTGAACTCGAACGCCTTTGGACGGTATCAGGCGGTGTCTGCAGCGGTGCTTTTTGTCTTTTTTGCCGTCGCAACGTGGATCTTTTGGCGTCAGGAGAGCCGCGCCCCGGAACCCATGATTCGGTTGTCGCTCTTTCGTATTCGCAATTTCGGCTTCGGAACGGCCGGGGCTGGCTTCAATTACCTATGCTTTTTCCTTGCGCTTTACCTCTTGCCGTTCTATTTCAACACAGTCCTTCACGCGTCGGCGTCCGTGACGGGCGATTACTTGACCATCGCTCCGCTCGTGATGATGGTCTGCGCTCCTGTGGCTGGGGCGTTGTCCGACAAGATGAATTCCCGCATCATCATCGCGTCTGGCATGGTGATGAGCGTGTTATCATTATTATGCTTCGCCTGGATGGGCGCGGCTCGCGGCGGACTTGCGCACTTGCTGCTCATCGTCGGACTCTTGTTCACCGGCCTTGGGACCGGATGGTTTGCCGCTCCCAATAACTCGGCCATTCTCGGCGCAGCGCCTCGGTCCGAACAAGGGGTTGCTTCCGGCACTCTTGCCACGTTTCGTTACGTGGGTATGATGGCTGGCATCACGGTCGGAGGATCCCTGTTTGACACCATTTTCGCGGCCACGAACGGCGCTGCGAAAGGGGCCGTCTCGGGTTTTGACCAGGGTTTCTTGGACGCGTTTGTCATCGTGATGCTAATCGGTGCCGCGCTCGGCCTTGTTGGCGTCGTCAGCTCACTGATGATGAAGCAAAATTCCAGTGCTCGTTCGATTGCAAGGACGCGGTAAAATCACTCGGCAGAGATTAGGAAAGAGGTTCATGATGGGCTCAAGAAATCGATTGCCCTTGTACTACGTGGTCACCATGCTCTACTGGTTTACGATGTACACCTACGTTCCTCTGCTGTCGCCTTACGTCAGACACCTCGGAAGTTCGCTGGCTATGGCGGGGGTGGTCATCGGATCGTACGGCTTCACGCAAATGCTCGTTCGTATTCCCCTGGGAATTTGGTCGGACCGCGTTCGCAAGCGCAAGCCCTTTGTCATCGCCGGGGTCGCCGTGGCGACGGCGAGCAGCTTGGGTCTTGCCCTCACACATACGCCGGGCGGTGCGCTATTGTTCCGGGGGCTGGCCGGAGTGGCGGCTGGGAGTTGGGTCGTCTTCACGGTTCTCTACGCGAGCTATCACGATAATCGAAGCGCGCCGAGAGCGATGGGAGTCATCAGCTTTTACACGTCCATCGGGCAGATGGTGGCCTCCGTCCTCGGAGGGCTCGTGGCAAACCAGTTCGGATGGCACGCGGCCTTCTGGGCGGGAGCTGCGGGGGGCATCATCGGGTTCTTTCTGGCCTTCTGGATTCGCGAAAAAGAACCGGAACCCGATGCGACGGGAATCCAGTTTTCTGACCTCGCTCGCGTGGGACGGGACAGGATAGTACTCGGGGTGTCCACGCTAGCCATCCTCGCCCAGTTTGTCACATTTTCAACCCTCTTTGGCTTCACTCCGCAAGCAGCCACGCATTTAGGGGCCACAAAGGCGGATCTCAGCGTCTTGTCCCTGGTGTCTACGTTGCCAAACGCGATTGCTTCCATCTACGGGGTTCGCGTGATGTCCTCCCGTTTCGGCAACAGGATCACCGTCGCCATCGGCTTTTTGACTTCGATGACGTTTACTGCAGCCATCCCGTTCATTCATAACCTGGGATGGCTGTACGTGACTCAGATGTTCAACGGCTTTGGGCAGGGCATAGCCATGCCCATATTGATGGGGCTCTCCATCGCTCATGTGGCCCCGAAACAGAGGGCGACCGCCATGGGCTTCTTCCAAGCCATTTACTCCTTGGGCATGTTCGGCGGTCCGGCCATCTGTGGCATCATCGGGGATGCCGTGGGGCTGGGAGGCGGATTCCTAGTGGTCTCCTGCATCAGTTTGGCCGCGGCTATCTTAGCGGCATGGTTAGTGCCGGGAGGGCACCGGGGACCGCGAACCAAGATGGACGCCGCGAGCGTCTAACGAACGGTTTAGCGCGCTTCTAATGCTCTCGGGGGATGAGCGAGAACGAGGACAGCTCTCGCTACCCTCACGAATCCGATGACAGGGCGCTTCGAGCGTAGAGGATGTAGCGCGCTGTATCCAGCGGGTTGACGCCGCGTCGGGTCCTTGTCGCGACGGTACCTGGTGGACACTTTCGGTACTCCTTGTAGCGCGACGAGAAGACGGCTCTGCCTCCGGTGAGCATTCCCAACTCGACCGCGTAGGAGATGGACGTGGCCAAGGGAACGGTGCCCTCGACGGTGAAGCGCCCGTTTGTAATGACCGGATTGTCGTAGTCGCCTCGCATGATAGCGAGATCGTTCAGCACTCGTCCGCCAAATTCCTCGGGTACGCTGAGCCGGTAGGATAATATCGGTTCCAACAGGTCTGTGCCGGCGTTCTTTAGTCCGTCCATGATACCCATTGGCGTGGCGACAACAAAGTCCAACGGATGCGTGTGCCACACGTGATGTTGTCCCTCCACCAACGTGACCCGCAGATCCGTGACTTGCCACCCGTACAGGCCTTGTTCCAAAGCCTCAGGCACTCGCCTCTCGACCTCGTTTTGGTACCTTTGCAAAAGATCTTCGGTTCGAACGTTGGCATGGTATACCAGCCCGGACCCAGGTTCTGCAGGCTCGATGAGAAAGCGCAAAATCGCCCAACACGGTTTCGGCATGGTGTACGAAACAAAACCATACGCGGATTGATGAGGCGTCTCCTTGTAGATGACCGACGGCTCGCTAAAGCGAATGGCGATGCCAAACCGATCCCATACCAGTTGTTCCAGGACCTCAAGCTGAATCGTCCCCATGACCGAGATGATCAACTCCCGCTCTAGTGGGTGCCATTCGACGGCGAGCGTGGGGTCTTCGAGGTCGAGTTCCTGCATCGCGAATACGAGCCTTTGCGAGTCTTCCGCGTTGACTGGGACGACTTGAACGTTCAGAAGAGGCACGGACAGGCTGTGGACATTTGAAAAATGCGCACCCGTGCCCAGAACGTCTCCGACGTGAGCTTCGCCAAGGCCGTACAAAGCCCCGACATCGCCCGCCGAGAGTAGACCCGTGTCGCGGTAGTGCCCGCCGTCAATCTCCCGGATCTGATTCACCTTTTCCACGACGGCCCTCGTCTGATTCTCTACGCTGTCCCGATTCCTAATGGAACCGGCGAAGAGTCGTACATAGGCTGCTTTGCCATGGGATTTGTCCTGTTCAATCTTAAACACCACGCCCGACAACGCACTGTCCACCGCTTGGGAGGCTTCAGGCAGATACGTGATCATGGCGTCCATGAGCTCGTCGATGCCGATTCCCCTCAGCGACGATCCGAAGGCGAGGGGGAATGCCAACCCCTCTGCGGCCTGCGAGATCAGCCGATGTTTTAGCGCATCAGGAGGAATTGCCCGCCCCTCGATGAATGCGGAAAGAAGAGACTCGTCGTTCTCCGCAAGGATCTCGTGGACATTCACGAGGGCTTCGTCAACCATCGCGCTTTGGTGTTCGCTTGGTTCCGAGAAAATGTCAATGCAACCTGAAAAATCGGGTCCATACCCGAGGGGAACTTGAATCGGGAAGATATTCGGGTGCAGCGTGGTCCTGAGGTCCCTTAGGACATCCGCGAGAGATGTCCCAGTCCTGTCCACTTTGTTCACGTAAATCAGAGTCGGGAGATGCATCGCGGACAAAGCCTGCCATAGCGTCTCCGTATGGGGCTGAACGCCCTCTGCGGCCGAAACGACGAGAATGGCC
>JAJZAV010000105.1 GCA_021799255.1 Bacillota bacterium | reverse complement strand
CACCCTTTCGCCGCTCTATCTCCAGACGACAGCAGGATTTCAAACTGCCTCGCAAACGAAGATGATAGCCGCGTGTACAACGAGACTCGTTCTTGTTCGAGTACACCTCTGGGAGAAACCAAGTGCATCAGCGTTGTTACTATTTTATAAGGTCGTCCGGCACCCTGTTCTACCGTGCGATAAAACGGTCCGTTTAGGCGGTACTCGTCGTCGGAACATTCGACGAGGCCCAACACGTTTTCGAACGCGATGCGATAAGTACGCTGCTGGCGTTGCAGGACAAACTCCCGCGTCGTGAGTTGATAACGGGTTCCGGCTCGTATCTCAGTGCGCTTCAGTTCGCCACGCAGTGATTCTACTCTTGGGAAATGGGGCATCCTTTACACCTCGCAGCGAATTTCTTTCCACTTGGCATGGGAGCAAGTCTCGTGTTCACCCTTGGCGCGAAATGACGATCTGGTGAACACATGAATTTCGACGGTGGAAGTATTGTACCATGTCATGCGAGCAAATCGCCCAACTAGGGCGTTCAGGTGTATCATAAGTCCTTGAATACCGAAAATGCAGTCCGTCGGGAGGTTCGTCCGGTTGATCCGTGTGGCTATTGGATTTACCGCAGTGATGGTGGTAACGAGCGCGATTGTCTATTTCGCTCACGCGTCGCTGATCTTGCTCTTCATTGCGAGTTGCCTGTCCATCGTGCCCCTTGCTTTTCTGATGGGGAGAGCTACGGAGTCCATTGGAGCCTACGCGGGTCCTCGAATCGGGGGATTGCTTTCGGCTACGTTCGGCAACGCCGTTGAACTCATTATCGGAATCATGGCGTTGATGAATGGGTTGACCGAACTCGTCAAGGCATCGATTACCGGATCCATTCTGGGGAATCTTCTCCTCGTGCTCGGCCTGAGTTTCACCGTCGGAGGTATTCGGCATCCAATTCAGCACTTCAACGTCCGTGCGGCTCGCAGCAACGCCTCGATGTTGGTCCTTGGCGTTGGTTTGGCGTTCGCGATACCGGCGATTTTCGATTCGGCCACAGGGCAAGCGGGGTGGGTGATGTCGAAGGCGGTCACGGCAGTGTCCTTGTGCGTGTATGTGCTTGGTCTCTTGTTTTCGTTGTTCACGCACCGAAATCTGTTCGAATCCATCGAGTCCGTCGCGAACAAAGAGGCCAACCGACCCCATTCACGGAAACTCACCGGCGCCATCATTCTCTTGTTTGCAAGCACCGTTTTCGTAGGCATCGAAAGTGAATGGCTGGTGAAGAGCATCTCGGTGATTGGCAAGAACATGGGGCTCGGGGAACTCTTCATGGGGGTCATCGTGATTGCCATCGTTGGCAATGCGGCCGAGCATGCGTCGGCGGTCTGGATGGCTTGGAAGAATCGAATGGATCTCTCGCTGGAGATTGCGATTGGCAGCAGCCTGCAGGTGGCGATGTTCGTGGCGCCTGTCCTGTTCGTCGTCAGCTTGTTGGTGGGTCACCCCATGAGCCTCGTGTTTTCCTGGCCCGAACTCGCCAGCATGGCAGCGGCTGTCGCGCTCATCGTGGTGCTTATGGTCGACGGTGAATCAAACTGGCTGGAGGGAATCATGGCCGTCGGCGCTTACGTGCTGATTGCAGTGGGGTTCTACACGCTGTCGGCCGCGTAGTCAAACGTCGTTTTGTCTTGTCCCTAGCTTGGTTCTCGAGTTTGTTCAGCGATGAAGGAGGATCCACTTCGTGTTTAAGAAACTCGCAAGCCTTTTTGGCACCGGCCTCGTAACGGTGTTGCCGTTCGCCCTCGTCATTTGGGTCCTGGTGGCTACTTTTCGTTGGGTGGACGGACTTCTCGGCCCGAGGGTGGACAGCATCATGGGCGTCCATATCCCGGGGGTTGGCTTTGTCTTGGTGGTGGCAGGAATCACAGCGGCCGGGTTCTTGACCCGGTTGTATATCAGCCATCGAATCTACCTGGCGATGGACGGACTCTTCACCAGAATTCCACTCGTGAAATCTCTGTACTCCATGTTCAAGGAAATTATCCAGAGCCTCGTCCGTCAGAGAAACGGCTTCACGCGAGTGGTTCTCATTCCGTGGCCTGACGATAGGGCCTTGGTCATGGGGCTTGTCACAAAAGAACACCTCCCCGTGGAACTCGACCCCACTGGCGAGAAAATCGCGGTATATCTTCCAAATACCTTTCAATTCGCGGGTCTCACGGTATTTGTGAAGAGGGAAAAGGTCATCCCGTGCGAGATGACCATCGTGGAGGCGTTTCAGTTCACGGTGTCTGGAGGTCTAGGCAAATCAAACATCTGGACCCCGCGAGACATGTGAAATCCTAGTCTCTTGTTGCCAGCCGGTAGCCGTGACTTTGAATGGATTCCACGAGCGAGTCCATGTGGGACTGATTTCGAGTTTCAAGGTCAATCTCGACTTCCGTCTCGCCGAGCAAGATCTGAGGTCCGAGACGGTGGTGTTCTATGGACACCACATTCGCCCCGCTCACCGCGATGATGCGAAGCAGGTTTTGAAGCGCTCCGGGTTTGTCTACGAGGGTCACCGTCAATCGCAGGTGGCGTCCAGCTTGGACGAGGCCGTGCATAATAATCCTCGACAAAAGTCCAACATCGATGTTTCCTCCGGACAAGACGACGCCAACGGTCCCTGAATCGCGCGGCAGTTTTCCGTGGATAGCCGCCGCGAGCGCCGCTGCCCCGGCTCCCTCCGTGACCAGTTTCGCCCTTTCCATCAAGAGAACCATGGTTCGAGCAATCTCTTCTTCTTCGACGGTTAGGACGTCGTCGACATACTTCTTGACGAGCGCATAAGTGAGCTTGCCTGGCCTAAGAACCGCGATTCCGTCCGCAATCGTAGGCTTTGCCTGAACGGACTTGGCCCGCCCAAGGTCCAAACTCCGCCGAAACGCGGCGACCTCTGCGGCCTGTACCCCATAGACTCGAATATCTGGACGAACGGTCTTCACGAACAGGGCAATGCCTGTGACAAGTCCACCGCCACCCATGGGGACTACGATGGTGTTCACCTGCGGCAACTGGGAGAGCAACTCGAGACCAAGAGTCCCTTGACCCGCGATGACGGCAGGGTGATCGAAAGCATGGACATAGGTATAGTCGTGCTCCTTCTGCAGCGCCAGCGCATGTCGATAGGCATCGTCATAGCTGTTTCCCTTGAGGACGACCGTGGCCCCGTAAGACTGGGTCGCCATCACTTTGGCTAGGCTGGCCGCTTCGGGCATTACGATGGTAGAAGGAACGCCCTCGGTGTGGGCCGCGAATGCTACCCCTTGCGCGTGATTGCCTGCTGAAGCCGCGATGACCCCGCGCCGCCTCTCTGCGTCCGTAAGCTGCGTCACCATGTTGCAGGCTCCGCGAATTTTGAACGATCCCGTTTTTTGCATATTCTCTAACTTGAGCCAAATGGGGAGGCCGGCCATTTCGGAAAACGTGTGCGAGTACGAAATCGGGGTTTCGTGAACGATGCCCGAGAGTCGCTTGCCCGCGTCTCTCACGTCCTGTGCGGATGGAACTTCGTGTTCTTTTGAGTGCTCTGAGTCCATGATGTTTTCCTCTTTACGTTTTTGACATCGCGTTCCTGAGAAGACGATGGCCAGGTTGGCAAGATGAACGTCCACACCATGCTATAATCTTCAATATCCTATTTTACCAACGCGAGGCGAAGGGTGAAACTGCGATAGAAGACCCGCAGAAAGGGCGTGCTACGATGAACATTGAGATGACGGTTCGACCGGGAATCTCGCAGATCAGTCCGTATGTACCCGGGCTGACCGACGATGAACTCAAAGAGAAGTACGGACTTACACAGGTAGTGAAATTGAATGCCAACGAGAACGCGCTCGGCCCATCGCCGCTGGCCATCGATGCCCTCGTTCGCGAAGCATCGCACGTTCACCATTACCCGGATGGAAGCAGCGAAATGTTGCGCAACGCCATCGCGCAGTTCCATGGCGTAGACCCGAACTGCGTGTTAGCTGGAAACGGATCCGACAACGTGATCAAGCTCTTGGCTGAGACGTTTTTGAACCCCGGGGATAATATCGTGACTCCGAATCCGACGTTTTCCGAGTACGAACTGGCCGCGCTCGTGATGGATGCACAAGTGAAGTTGGTGGATCTGGCCGACGACTTTACGTATGACGTGGAATCCCTCGTTGCGGCTGTGGACGCAAAAACCAAGCTGTTATTCATTTGTTCTCCAAACAATCCAACAAGCACCATCATGACCGAGGAGCAGTTTTCATACGTCCTCGACAACACGCCGGAAAACGTTGTAGTGGTGGTCGATTTCGCGTACAACGACTTCTCGACGAGGCAAGATAGGGCACAGGTCAGACACTCACTGTTTGAATCGCCGCGAGTCGTAACCCTCCACACGTTCTCGAAGCTGTACGGTTTGGCCGGACTCCGGGTGGGATACGGTTTGGCGCATCCGGATCTGTGGGCGTACGTGAATCGCATCCGCGAACCGTTCAACGTGAACCGGCTCGCACAGCGAGCCGCGGCCGTCGCCTTGACCGACGCAGTACACCGCGACGCGTCCATCCTTCTCGCGGCGAAAGGCAAGGCGCATTATGGGCGATTTGCCGAGCAGCACGGGCTGTTTATGCCGGACGGTGAGGGGAACTTCACGCTGATTCGCGTTGGCGACGGCAAAGCCGTGACGCAGGCGCTCATGGCAAAAGGCGTGATGGTCAGGCACGGGTTTCGGGGCATCCTCGATTGCATCCGTATCACCTACGGCACCGACGAAGAAAACGAGCAGTGCACAAGGGCCCTGGCCGCCGTTCTAGACAGACGCTGAGAAAACCAGAACGAAGGGCCCTTGTCCAATGGTTGAACAAGGGCCCATTTCAAAACGGGGAGAGTCTTGCCCCGCGGCGTTCAACCTGCAGTTTTCACAATCACGCGTTCCTCGCCTTTTTGTCCGTCATGAATCTCCAGACGATGACACCAATGCCCACGATGACGACCGGGGCCGAAGTCCATTGAGCGGCGTCCCAGTTGAACAAAAAACGTGGTGAATCTCCTCGCAGCATCTCGAGAAGAAAGCGCATCAGGTTGTAGGCGACGACGTAGTACAGGAAGAGAAATCCGTCTGGCCAACGCCGTTGCTTCAGCAACAGCAGGATTGCGAACAGAATGATGTCTCCTTGACCTTCCCAGACTTCGGCCGGCCACAGGGGCTGATGACCAAAGGTCTGATAGGCCAGCGTGCCAGGCGGGTACAACAGGCCGAAATTGCTGTGCGTCGGATCTCCAAATGCGTCTCCATTCATGAAGTTGGCGTCGCGTCCGATGCTCTGTGCGAGCAGCAGCCCGGGCGCAAAGACGTCCGCAAACTTCCAGAACGGGATCCCATGTTTCCATAGGTACCAGATGGCGGCGACGAGCGCGCCGGTAACGCCTCCCTGGATGGACAATCCTCCGTGCCAAATCTCGATAATCTGGCCTGGATACTTTTGATAAAACTGCCAGTCGAAGAAAAACACCTGCCAGAATCGTGATCCGATGAGACCACTAATCAACAGTATCGGCGCCAGACTCCAGATGTGGGGCACGTAGTCTTTCTTTCCGTCGGCCTTCGCGAAGTATACGGTCGCACCGAGGCCGAACAGAAAGGCTGCGGCAAATATGGTGCTGTATGCGCGCACCGGATAATTGCCAATCCAGAACCAGTACTGATGCATGCCACACCTCCTTGGTTTGCCAAGCCACATTATAGCAAACCCGCTTGGTCAATGTTTTCTTCGGGATATGACAGGCTTGCGACAGATTTCTTATTGTCCAGTTGACATCGCAGAAGGGGGGCTGTATAATCCTCAATTGTCAGCGCAATGCCGAATGGTGTAATGGTAGCACGACTGACTCTGACTCAGTTAGTCTAGGTTCGAGTCCTAGTTCGGCAGCCAGGCGTTTGGCCCTATCGTCTAATGGTTAGGACGTCGCCCTCTCACGGCGGTAATCGGGGTTCGAATCCCCGTAGGGTCACCAAATTATGGGCCATTAGCTCAATTGGTAGAGCATCCGACTCTTAATCGGCAGGTTGAAGGTTCGAGTCCTTCATGGCCCACCAACTATACGAACGGCGGCTTTCGGAATTTGGAAGCCGCTTTTTGTTTCATTCCTGTTGAGCTTAGGGTGGAGGAGTTCACGTGGAAAAGTCGGACGGCGCACCACAGGGCGACCCAGCCGTTTCCTATGATGCTGAGAAAATCCAAAGGACGGCGCAGAAGAGCTACCAAGGCCCCGTTTGGATACGATGGGCTACTGCGGCGACGCTTCTCTTTTCCGTAGGGACGGTTACCTTTGGCATAATACGTCCCAAATCCGTTCCCAAGGTGAAACCAAGCAACCCAGTCGTAACGGCGAAGAAGACTCCGCCGCAAAGCGCCGTCTCCGTCAGCGGTTTACCTCTCTCCATTGGCGCCGAGTTCGTATTGCCTGCAACCGGAGGGGTGGACTCGCACCTTGCCGTGGCGAACAGCGACATCTATTTCGGCACGCTGGTTCAGCCGGTCAACCAATGGCCGGCCATCCATTTGTCGAAGGCACCCTTTTCGGATTCAGGAAAGTCCCTGCAGGAAAGTCTCGTCCAAGGGGAAACCATTGAGTTGATTCCACCGATTCCGACGGGCCTGCAGCAGAGCGCAAAGGCCCCAACCTATTCCGTCAGCCACTGGAACATGTTCGTCATGAACGATTGGGTCGTCGCGTCGGTGCAGTGGACATCAAAACAAAGCCCATCGACGAAATACCAACTCTATGGACTCTATCTGCCCACGAGCCGTTCCGCGATGTTTCGCACCCTCGACGCGCCAAATTCGTCCGTGTCCTTCCAGATAGCCGCCGGAGACGGGAAGGTTCTCATCGCGAAGGTAGCGACGACGCCAACCACGAACAGGACGAGCGCCAAAGGGGCGAAGTCACAAGGGCCGTCCTACCCGGTAGAAATTGACTCTCTCGGCGGAAATAATCCGTTGCAAGCGGTGACGAAGTCTCAAGAACTGACGGTCGGTGTTCCGGTCCTGGACCCAGTGGTCTCCAACCAATTGATCCTGTTTCACACGTTCCCCAGCACGAAATTTCCGAAAGCGTCCTTAAAATGGTATGCCCTGAGCACATCTGGCGGCGTACAACCGCTCCAGGGATTACCTCCTGACGTCACGTCCACGGTGAGCGCCGTCGGCAAAGAGGGTGACGCGTACGTCATTTCCACCGCCATGTGGAAGTCGGAACCCGGTCAGTTTACGGTGCGACTGAATTCACTCACACAAGGTTCTGGCAAGGCGCGGTCGGCGCCTATGACTCTGCCCGGGCCGGCCAGTTACGTGACCGTATCAGACGGAAGCCTGGTTTGGATTCAAGATTCGAACGATGCGAGGGTCATGGTGGTCGCGCGCGTGAATTAGGCATCTCCTTGTTTAAAGACATTTCCCGCGGTGATTTCGAAACCGTATAGTATGGGGAAGAGATCCATGCGTTGGGGAGGATAGGCGGATGAATCAGACCATTCGCGACAAATTAGGACTGTTGCCAACCTCGCCTGGCGTGTACATGATGAAAGACGCCAGAGGCGTCGTCATCTACGTAGGCAAAGCGAAGGTCCTGAAGAATCGCGTGCGCAGTTATTTCAGCGGATCGCACGATGCAAAGACCCAACTGATGGTCGGACAAGTGGCCGACTTCGAATACATTGTGACCGATTCTGTAGCAGAAGCGTTGGTTTTGGAATGCAACCTCATCAAAAGCCATTCGCCACAGTACAACATTATGTTGCGAGACGATAAGACGTACCCCTACATCAAGATCACGAACGAGGAGCATCCGCGACTCGAGATTGTGCGCAGGGTGCATGCAGATAAGGCGAAGTACTTTGGACCGTATCCGAACGCCACTTCGGCTTCGGAGACGAAGAAGCTGTTGGAGAGGCTGTATCCGCTTAGAAAGTGCCAACGCCTCAAGAAGAAGGTTTGCCTGTATTATCACATCGGCCAGTGCCTAGCTCCATGCGAATTTCCGGTCGAGCGGGACACCTACGACAAGATTGTGAAGGAGATCTCGTCGTTTCTGAACGGTGGTCACCGCGAAGTTGTGCGAGATTTGCGGGAGAAAATGGAGCGTGAGGCGGAGGCCCTGCAGTTCGAGAGAGCCAAGGAACATCGCGATTTGATAGCCCACATCGACAGGGTCATGCAGGAACAAAAAGTTACCGCGACGGACAACGTAAACCGCGACGTATTCGGCTATTACAGTGCGAAAGGACTCCTTTGCGTTCAGGTCTTCTACGTCAGATCCGGAAAGATTATTGAGAGATCCGTGAACACCATGCGCCACTACAACGCGCCGGAAGATGACTTCATGTCGTACGTGGAGCAATTCTACTACCAACAAGGCGACATTCCGAAGGAGATTCTGCTACCCCAAGGATGCTCGAGCGATGCCCTTGCCGACTGGCTTGGCGCGAAGTGCCTTCATCCGCAGCGCGGGGAGAAGCGCCAGCTCGTGGAACTCGCTTCGGAGAACGCCAAGGTGGCCCTCGAGGAGCGGTTGCGTCTCATGGAAAAGAACATGGACAGAACGCTCGGGGCCGTCATGGAACTCGGAGACAAGTTTGCAATCCCTACGCCTCACCGCATCGAAGCGTTCGACAATTCGAATATCCAGGGGACCGATCCGGTTGCGGCGATGGTCGTCTTCGTCGACGGCAAGCCGTCTTCGAAAGATTATCGCAAGTACAAGATCAAAACGGTGAAGGGAGCCGACGATTACGAGTCGATGCGAGAGGTGATTCGTCGGCGCTATACCCGCGTTCTGCGAGACAAGCTCGCGTTGCCCGACCTCATCGTCATCGACGGGGGAAAGGGGCAATTGGCCGCCGCGATGGACGTCCTCGTCAACGAGCTCGACATCGACGTCCCAATTTGCTCCTTGGCCAAAAACGACAGGCACCGAACCAGCGAAGTGTTTTTCGGCGACGACGACGAACCCATCAACATCGACAGGCATTCTCAAGCCTTCTACTTGCTTGAGCGGATCCAAGACGAGGTGCATCGGTACGCCATTACGTTTCACCGTCAACTGCGCAAGAAGTCCGGCATCTCCTCCATTCTGGACGAGATCCCTGGGGTGGGTCCGGAGCGTCGGCGCCGACTTTTGAAGCATTTCGGCTCCATCAAAGAGATGCAGGCGGCCAGCCCTAGTGATTTCGCTGCCATTGGAATCGGTGCCAAACTCGGGGAAGTCATCGTGGCACATCTTCGCAAATCGAACGAATCGTGAACGAGCTTCGAACGGATGTCGAGAGGAAACTGGGTCATTTTCTTGATCCAACTGGACGCAACTATTACAATCAAACCTGACATAGTGAAGGGCAAAGCTGGATACATCGTCCAATGGACGGCAGATTCGCAACAAGGCATCTGCCGTTCCCTAATGTCCGACTTCGTCCAACAGTGGTAGCAGCATTGAGAGGAGGCACATGTGTGACCCAGGCGACTCGCCACCAGGATTATCTGCAGAGAAGGCTCCACACGTTGGCTGGGGTTGTACCAGTCGGACTGTTTCTGTTGGAGCACTTGTTCACGAACGCGACCGTATTAAATGGTGCGAATTCCTTCAACCAAGCGGTGGCAGTGATTCAGAGCATTCCGCTGTTGCACTTCATCGAATTCTTCTTCATTTTTCTGCCCATCGCGTATCACGGGGTATACGGGCTCTACGTGGCGTTCACGTCTGGTTACAACGCGGGCCAGTATTCGTGGCAACGCAACGTGTTGTTTGTTGCCCAGCGCATCACAGGCGTGATTACTTTCGTGTTCATTATCTTTCACCTGTGGACCACGCGGTTCTCAGGACACGCCCCAACCGCTACCTTCGTACACGAACTCATGACCAACCCGTTTTACTTCTGGTTCATGATCATCGGCGTGGTTGCGGCGACCTTCCATTTTGCTAACGGTCTATGGTCATTTTGCATCCACTGGGGAATTGCCGTGGGTGCAAGGGCGCAACGTATTGTGGCTCAGGTGACTATGGTGGTATTTGTGGTGTTGGCCGGCGTGGGCGTCGCCAGCATCATCCAATTCGCATCGCTGAAGGTGTAAGGGAGGAAGTCGCATGACGAGTCAACGCATCATCGTGGTCGGCGGTGGACTTGCCGGCTTGATGACGACGATAAAAATTGCTGAAACTGGAACTCCGGTGGACCTCTTTTCCCTCGTCCCCGTGAAACGTTCTCACTCGGTTTGTGCCCAGGGTGGAATCAACGGGGCTGTGAACACAAAAGGTGAGGGAGATTCCCCATGGGAGCACTTTGACGACACGGTTTACGGCGGGGATTTCCTGGCCAACCAACGCCAGGTGCTAGGGATGTGCGCGGCCGCACCGGCCGTCATTCATCTGCTCGACCGCATGGGCGTGATGTTCAACAGAACCCCCGAGGGACTCCTCGACTTCCGTCGATTCGGCGGAACGAAGCACCATCGGACGGCGTTCGCGGGGGCCTCGACCGGACAACAACTGGTCTACGCGCTTGACGAGCAAGTGCGTCGCTACGAGGTCGAAGGTCTCGTGCAAAAGTACGAGGGTTGGGAATTTCTCGAGGCCGTTCTTGACGATGAAGGGGTATGCCGGGGCATCGTTTCCCAAGACCTTCGTTCGATGGAAGTGCACACGTTCAAGGCGGATGCCGTCGTCATGTGCACGGGCGGAATCGGCTTGATTTTTGGAAAGAGTACCAACTCGATGATCAATACCGGATCGGCCGCATCGGCGCTGTACCAACAAGGCGTCTACTACGCCAACGGCGAGATGATTCAGGTTCACCCGACGGCAATTCCGGGCGACGACAAGCTTCGCCTCGTCTCGGAATCGGTTCGCGGCGAAGGTGGACGAGTATGGACATACAAAGACGGGAAACCTTGGTACTTCCTTGAGGAAAAGTACCCCGAATACGGGAATCTGGTGCCCCGAGACATCGCGACTCGCGAGATCTTCCATGTGTGCGTGGACATGGGACTCGGCATCAACGGCGAGAATATGGTGTATTTGGACGTGTCCCACATCCCGGCCGACATCCTCAACGTGAAACTCGGCAGCGTTCTGGATATCTACGAGAAGTTCGTTGGTGACGATCCGCGCAAGGTGCCGATGCGTTTGTTCCCCGGAATGCACTACAGCATGGGGGGACTGTGGGTCGACCTCAATCAAATGACGAACATTCCTGGATTGTTTGCCGCGGGTGAGGCCGAGTTTCAGTACCACGGGGCCAACCGTCTTGGAGCAAATTCGCTCCTGTCGTGCATCTACGGAGGCATGATTGCCGGCCCCAACGCGGTGCGCTACGCGAAGGGTCTGAAGCGTTCGGTCGAATCGTTGCCAGAGAGCATCTTTTCGAAGTACCAGAACAAGCACGAGCAAAAGTTTGAGTCTATCCTGCGAATGGACGGGACGGAGAATCCGTACCAAATTCACCGCGAGCTCGGCAAATGGATGACGGACAACGTCACGGTGGTCCGGTACAACGATAGACTGCAAAACACGAACCAAAAGATCATGGAGCTTAAGGAGCGCTGGAAACACATCGGCGTTGCGGACAAGTCGCGCTGGGAAAACCAGATGGCTCCGTTCACACGCCAACTGTGGAACATGCTTGAGCTCGCTCAAGTGATCACAACGGGCGCTCTCATGCGCAACGAGAGTCGCGGTGCCCACTACAAGCCAGAATTTCCGGACAGGGATGACGAGAACTTCCTGAAGACCACCAAGGCTCGTTATAGTCCCGATGGACCCATGA
>JAJZAV010000104.1 GCA_021799255.1 Bacillota bacterium | reverse complement strand
GACCTGTTGTTGGGGCAAGGCCATGAGGTCATCGCAACGGTGCGCCAGGGAACTCAACGACCCCTTCCGGTCCACAGCGCGCTTACCGTTGTCAACGCGGACCTGTTCGATTCCTATCCACTCGCACGCGCCATGGAAGGATGCGATGCAGTCATCCATTTAGTGGGTATTATTCGCGAAGAGCCTCGGCGGGGAATCACCATGACGCGGATGCACGTCACGGCCACCGAATCCGTGATCAAGGCCGCTACCGTGAGCAAAGTGAAGCGATTTCTCCACATGAGCGCCCTCGGATCCAGGGAAAACGCGACAAGTGGATACCACCGTTCCAAGTGGCAAGGAGAGCAAGTTGTCAAGGACAGCCCGATACCCTTCACAATCTTTCGACCTTCCGTCGTCTTCGGGGAAGGCGGCCCGGGCCCAAATTTCGTCGCACAACTGTCAGACTTAATTCAAAAACTACCCGTATGCCCCATCATCGGGGACGGGCAGTTTCTCTTGCAACCCGTTTCCATTCGAACGCTGACGGAGGCTTTCGCACTTGCCCTCGATTCACCAGCCGCGATGAACGTGACGTATGACGTGGGGGGGCCAGAAGTTCTCACCTACGTGGAGATCATGCGCCGAATTGCCGCGCACTTGGGTCGTCGCTTCACTCCGGTACCCGTGCCCTTCTGGTTCATGGAGCTTGCCTCGCGTTACCTTCATCGATTCCCTTCGTTCCCGATTACGCCGGATCAGCTCACGATGCTAAAGGAGGGGAACGTTTGCGACGACACGAAACCTCTGTATCGCGACTTTCCCCTCACGCGCATCCCGTTTTTGCCTGCTACTCAAGGGTGAACTCAGTGACGATTCTTCGCTTCTCCTCGTGCCGCTGCAACGCCAGCGAAATAAGCCTGTCGATGAGTTCTTGATACGACACCCCTGACGCCTCCCACAGCTTCGGATACATACTATAGCGAGTGAATCCGGGCATCGTATTGATTTCGTTTAGAATCACTCTGTCCGTGTTTTTTTCGATGAAGAAGTCGACCCGGGCGAGTCCCGTGCATTCCACGGCTTGGTACGCGGCCACCGCCATTCGCCGGACCTCATCCATCGTAGCGTCGCTGAGAGGGGCCGGGATAATGAGCGCCGATTCTCCATCCACGTACTTGGCGCGGTAATCGTAGAACTCGTTTGAGGGGACAATCTCTCCCGCGATGGAGGACTCGGGATTGTCATTCCCCAAAACCCCAACCTCAACTTCGCGCACGTCGAGTCCTTCTTCTACAATGACCTTGTTGTCATAACGAAGCGCCAGCTTTATGGCCGAATCGAGCATGTCCTCGTTTTTTACTTTGGATATTCCGACGCTTGAACCCATGTTCGCGGGCTTTACAAAACACGGGTAGCCAAACGTGGATTCGATTTCCGCCTTTATCGCTTTCGCCTCGTGTTCGTAGCGCTTTTGCGTGAAGAACGTATACTTTACCTGCGGCAAACCGGCCACACTGAACAGTCGCTTCATGAACGTCTTATCCATCCCCACGGCCGAGGCCAACACCCCTGCACCCACGTAGGGAACGTCGAGCATCTCGAGCATCCCTTGAATCGTACCGTCTTCCCCGTAAGAGCCATGCAGGGCCGGCACAAACACGTCGACACCGTGGACGGCGTCCCTCGGTACCACTGCGGTGTCCTGCGCTGAGGCATCGGGAACGTTCGAATTACTTTGGTTTTCTTCTCCATCTTCTAGTACAAACGAGCTTCCCGTCGTCAATGTCCGACGAGCCCCTTCACCAACGTGCCAACGGCCGGTTTTATCAATGCCGATGGGAACCACCTCGTAGCGATTCGGATCCAGTGAAGCTATGATAGATCTTGCAGACTGGACGGATACCTCATGTTCCCCAGATCTGCCCCCGAAAATGACGCCTACTCTAATTGCGCTCATGAATTACGACAACTCCTTCGCAATGCCCCGGTTTGACAAAGGGATCTCGGGCGATCTCCGACAGGACAGTCGCCACTCGAATCGACCTTGGCATGGGCATATGCCGATCTTCTTGCATTATAGCTATGCACCACCTGAATACAAGGTGTAGGATAGCCCAAGGTGAGCGTATGATAGAGAGGATTGTAACACGGGACTAGAGGGGATGAACCGTCTTATGCTACCAATGAGCATGAACGAGATTGCAGGCCTGATCCACGGTTTGGTACAAAGTGGAGACGGGAAGAAAATAGCGAGCGGAATCGCCATCGACAGCCGTCAGGTTAAGCGGGGAGATCTTTTCGTCGCCTTTCACGGCCAATCGATGAACGGCCATGAGTTTGTTCAGGCGGCCCTTTCCAATGGCGCGGTCGGGGCACTCGTCACCGAAGACGTCAAAACCGATTTACCAGGGTGTATTGTCCGCGTAGACCATCCGCTCAAGGCCGTCCAAACACTGGCTCACCATGACCGATCCCTTTTCGGCGGTCCGGTAATTGGAGTGACGGGCAGTAACGGCAAAACGACGACGAAGGATATGCTGTCCCTCGTGTTCACAGTTCGCGGAGAGTGCCTTGCCACGCAAGGAAACATGAACACTGAACTCGGCCTGCCACTAACCCTGTTGCGTCGCAGCCAATCCCATCGGTCCATCGTCCTTGAAATGGGCATGCGTGGGCTCGGACAAATCCGCGAACTGTGTGACATCGCGAATCCGACGTCAGGAATCATCACCAATATTGGCCAAAGCCACATCGAACTTCTCGGCTCGCAAGAAAACATCGCACAGGCGAAGGGGGAACTCCTCGAGGCCCTGCCGCGTGACGGATATGCCGCCTTGCCGGCTACGGACCCGTGGCTCCGTAAAATCCACACAAGAAGCCAGGCACAAATCCTGTGGTACGCCGTTTCTGGCGACCACTTTGACGGGATTGAGACCGATTCGCTGTTTGCGTTCGCAACCGACGTCGAGAACTCGCCGACGGGCGTTTCCTTTGTGGCCCACTTGCTCGGAGAGAGCGTCAAAGTTTTTCAACCAACTCACGGCCGTCACAACGTGCGAAACGCGATTGGAGCGTTATCGCTCGGTGCCGCTTACGGACTTCCGCTAGACGCCATGGCACAAGCGCTCTCTCAGCTCAAGCCTTCGGCGGGTCGTTTAAACGTGGTTGCCGGAAGAAACGGCGTCATCGTGATTGACGACTGCTACAACGCCAGTCCGCTCTCTGTGAGAGCAAGTTTGGACGTGCTGTCCGAGTTAGGTAGAGATAAGGTCAAAGTTGCCATACTTGGCGACATGCTTGAACTTGGCCCGATTGAAGAGGCCGCGCATCGATCCGTTGGAGACTACGTCGCAGAGCTAGGGATCGATTTCGTGTTGGCTATCGGGGAGAGGTCCCGTTTTACGGCCGAACAAGCGCGTCACGGTGGCGGTGAAGTTCATTACGCAAAGACGCGTGAAGAGGCAACAGACATGCTGTCCTCCGTCGTCCGCGACAACTCCGTCGTGCTCGTAAAAGCCTCCCGAGGGGCGGGACTCGAGAAAATCGTGGAGCACCTCGTAGCTCCCTAGATCGTCATCATTCGACAAAAACAGCCACATTCTTCCGCGGCTAGCAGGAAACCGGTGGGGTATGGAGAACTCCATGGGGGAGTACATAGACTCTTGTTTCCGTGTAAGGATCTGGATACGTCCTCTCCGGAAAGACAAAGAGAACAGGGAAGTCGTCCATGAAAAGGGAAGCAGACTAGCTAGCCGCACAAAAAGGGGGGACACGTTTGCGTTAGGGGGAGATGAAAACATCTGTGTAAGCGGTACATGCAGCGAATCCACCCCTGAAGTGGAGGTCTTAAGCAAATGAAATCCCGTGTGAAGAGCATTGGGCCCGGCACGTCGTCGGGCAAGATGCCCAAATGGATGAGGAGGTTCCAGTTTCAGTTTAAACTGAGACAAAAGTTCCTCTTGAACACCGCACTGATGATGATCCTGATCCTTGCCATCGGCACTACAAACGCCGTAATTTTCCTACGAATCCAGGATGCTACGACCGCAATGAACCAAGCGCAAGAGCGAATCAGCCTGATCAAGACCCTGGACTTCGATGTGACATCCGTCGATGATTACGGTGCGCGATACTTAATGACTTTGGCCAGCCCCAATGTCGCTAGACCGTACTTGGCAGACTTCAAGGCGGACGCCAAACGAGTGACTTCGAACTTGGCGGCACTCGAGAAGATCACGAGCAACCCCTCGGACCTCGGCATTCTCCAGTTGTTCGGCTCCGAATACCAGCAGGTGATTCAACAGAACGAGATGATTTTTCAGGGAGCAGCGCCAGATCCGTCCAACGCTCAAATGGAATACACGCAGACCACCACCAGCAACTTGCTTTCGGGGTTGGTTCAGTACACGGGTGATCAACAGCGGGCTATCAATTTGACCCAAGCAAACGTGAAGTGGCTCATCGCTTCAGGAATCTCGCTTGATGTCATCATATCCATCATAGCCGTCCTCGTGGGGTTGGCAAGCAGCATGTGGTTATCCCGCCTCGTCACGCGCCCTGTTCTGATGATGCGCAATGCGGCCAACGAAATCGCACAAGGAAATCTGAACGTGGCAGGGCTAGACATTCGCATTCACGATGAGCTTGGGGATCTTGCTCGAGCTTTGGCAGCGATGGCCGACGGATTGCGGACGCTGATTGTGGGGATCCAGGGCGCATCGGACCAAGTTGCCGCATCGTCGCAGGAACTGTCAGCGAGTGCAGAAGAAACCATGCGGGCGACGGACGAGATCTCGAATTCAATTCAGCAAGTAGCCTCAGGTGCGGAGTCACAAATGGATGAGGTCAGTCGTACGTCGGCGGCCATAGATTCTGTGACCGAGGAAATCTCGCGGGTGGCTCTAGTGTCGAAAGCGCTGTCGGATGACGCAGGCAAGACGGCTGCGAAAGCGAGCGGAGGGACCACCCTCATGAACTCGATGGATTCACAGATGGAAACGATTCTCCAGCGAGCCAACGACGCGGCCGCATCCATCGACAACCTATCTGCGAAGTCCAAAGACATCGAACAAATCGTACAGACCATCAAGTCCATCGCAGGTCAAACCAATCTCCTGGCCCTAAACGCAGCGATAGAGGCAGCACGAGCCGGGGACCAAGGCAAAGGATTCGCGGTGGTGGCCGACGAAGTGCGCAAACTCGCTAACCAGTCCGCGGAATCCGCGCAAGAGATCAATCGCATTATCCGCGACTTCGCGATCACGACCAAGGAATCGGTGAAGTCCATGCAAGAGGTCCGAAGTGAGGTGGAACAGGGAACCAAGCTAGCCGAATCCACCAAGGAGACGTTCGCTGGCATCATCGAGTCCATGGACGAGGTAACGAAGCGGATCCAGGCGCTGTCCGGCGCAACGAACACCATCTCCACGAAGGCAAGGCAGGTAGCCTCCTCCGTTGGAACGGTCATTTCGCTGGCGAAAACCGCAGCGACCGAATCGCAAAATGTGGCTGCCGCATCGGAAGAACAGTTGGCATCCATGGAAGAAATCGCCTCAACCTCACAGTCGCTGAGTGGTTCCGCGCAGGAACTCCAGTCCCTCATCTTAAAATTCCGCTTGTGAGTTAGGCTCTTCGTGCATCCGTCACACAACGCAACGCACCTAGATCCGCGGTCTCGTGGGGTCTAGGTGTTTGTTCTTGCTCAATTCGCGTCGTTTTTATGTCGGGTCCACCACGACACGTCCACGGGCATATCAATCTTCAAAGTAAGCCTCGGCAAACGTAACGAGGCGGCAGTTGTTGAAGGTCCGCCAACCTGGTTGGTACCAGCTACCTGCTCCACAACCAGCGCATTGAGCAACGTTGTTCCGGAGTTGGAGTTGTTTTGGGGACCCCGTCCTCCCATTTCCCGTCCCACGGCAACAATCATCTCTCCCACGTGGATAGTGGGCTTGACGACATCGCCTGAAAATGTTTCCTCCACCGCATGCGTCACGTTGAGCCGAAATGTTCTACCGTACTCGACATATTGTGGCGTCAACGCGCCCTGACTCGCCTCGGGTTGCCAATTCAACGTGGACAGAGTTACCATGTTGCCTTGAATAGCCATGATGGTTCCCTGCACCACCATTAGGTTCGGAGCATTATTATTCCCCGGATTGTGCCGCGGTGCCGCGATCACCGAAGATGTCGAAGCCATCAATCCAAGGATGGCGGACATAATTGCTAGTGACTTCCTTCGCATCTGTGTTCCTCCTCATACCTCCATCACGTCTACTACTTACGATGCGTGATTGGACGTACGTTTCTGGGGGTGGATTGTCGAAAATGTTGCATGAGTGTAAAGTTAGACGAGGTCCGGTTGGACGGTGAAAAACGTCGGTATTCATGGAGATGGAAAGAGGGTTCGCAACTGCATTCGTAGTGAGTATAGAGGAGAGGAAGAAGCACATGCAAGCACAAGTAGTTCGGACGCCGGAGCAACTGGAGGAATGCCTAAATGTGCGCATGAAAGTGTTTGTGGAGGAGCAGAAGGTGCCCCGTCATCTCGAGGTCGATGAATTAGACGGCGTAAATCAAGCAATCCACGTGATTCTTCGCGATGAGATGAGCCTGCGCGCCGTGGGGACGGCTCGGATCAAACGCGTCGACCCTGAGACGGCCAAGATCCAACGAGTTGCCATACTAAAGGAAGAGCGACTTGCTGGAAGGGGACGCACTTTGATGAACTTCGTAGAATCAACCGCTTACGAACAAGGCTGCAAGAGGGCCATCCTCGACGCACAACTCACGGCGGAACCGTTTTATCAGCGCCTGGGCTACACTCGCGTAAGCGATGAAACTTTTCTCGACGCAGGCATTTTGCATGTCCGAATGGAAAAAAGATTAGCATCCAGTCATTGATCTTTCTAGACCATTCTATAGGAGAGATGGTTAACCATGAAGGTCACGGACACCGTCCATCTCGTGGACGGAACGAAAGGCAGTTACAGCTACCTCGTATTGGGTCAAGAACCCATACTCGTGGATACCAGCATGACGCGCAACTTTAACAACATCATGGACTCGTTGTCCAAGTTGGGAATGAAGCCAAGCGATATCGCCCACATCGTTCTTACGCATCAAGACGTGGATCACATCGGAAATGCCAAAGAACTGAAGGCCCTGTCAGGGGCAACCCTTTGGGCGCCAAGCGCTGAGATCCCTTATATCCACGGAGAGAGACGGGGCAAAGGGGCACGCCGACTCATCTCGATGCTCATGAAAGTGGACAGGCCACAAATCGATCGGTCTTTCGACGCAGGAGACAAAATTGGTGGCTTGGAAGTCATTCCTGCACCCGGGCACACGCCAGGACACGTCTGTCTGCGCATAAACGACGTCTTACTCGCAGGAGACCTCGTTACAACGAGAGACGGGAGACTACGGCCGGCCCCCAGTTTCCTTACATGGGATAAGATCGCGCTGCAAAAATCAATTCGTGACGTGGGGAGTTTGACGTTTGATTGGGTATGTCCGGCACATGGAGATCCAGTTCGTCGCGCATCGCTCTGGGATTCCCTCCTTCAATAGGCTGAGGTGACCTCGGTCGCTGGACCCTGTCATTACGCTCTTCCTTTTGCTAGAATCAGGCTAGATCAAAGGATATAGGGGCTGCTAAGATCACGAAAAGGAGCGCGCAACCATGTCGCGAAGTGTGTTTGGCGCAATATTGGTGCTGATAGGAGCCGCAGTGATTTTCAACCGAGTGGCATTCTCACTGTCTCCCTTTCATCTCTTGTGGCCAATGTGGTTGCTCGTTCCCGGCCTCGCGTTGCAGGTGGCGTTTTTCGTGCGACCTCGCCCGAACAGAAGCAACATGCTGATGCCCGCAGGCATTCTCACGGTGCTTGGGATTGTGTTCTTCCTAGAACGGATTCCCCTTTTGGATAGGCTCGTCACATGGCCGCTGGTGATGCTTGCCCCTGCCGCGGGATTTTTGGAGATGTACTTTTTCGGACACCGCGAATTCCGGTACTTCGTCAGCGGGGCCGTTCTCGTTATCATTGCCGTTGTCGCTTACGTGAACTTGTTCCTCATGCTGAATGGTGCATTGCTGATTGGTGCGGCGTTTGTCATCATTGGCCTGTACGTACTCCTGCGGCCCGTTCTGAAGAGCGAACGAAAACGGTAACGGATGCGTCCCTTCCGCACGCCGTGGTTCGGTCGTTGCGTTCATGAATTCAGGCCATCCGCTTCCATTGGTGCGACTTGTCGTTTCCTCGCGAGAGTGAAACTTGTCCTGCTGCAAATCATCGCGGACCACTCGTCTTCTTAGTGGACCACTGCGTCTTCTTAATTGGGGATGAGGCATATGACAGGATTGTGTCCACACTTTCTTTGTCCTCGTTTTTATGCCATAATGCGCGATTGAAACGATTGATTACTCTGCAACGTCTATACTACTAGAATAGGATGGAACGAATCATCCGTCACGACTCAGCTGATTTTTCAATCTAGGTTTTCCATCACAGGAGGCAGATTCATGGAATATAATCGGCGACCGACGAACGCGGGCCGGGGACAAAACAAAAACGTGAGGCGCCCGGGCAAAAAGGAACGTACTCGACAACAGCGAAACCGCCGCCGCATCATCGTCGGTGGGAGCGTAGCTGCAGCCGTTTGCGTCGTGTTCGCAGGCGCGTTCGCCTATACCAGATCTCCAAACGGAGGTTCAGGCACGACGTTTATACAAAAAATAACGCAGACTTTTACAGGGTTCCAACAACCATTCAACATTCTGCTTATTGGCAACAACGCACGCAACCCGCAGGGCCCACTCGACATCGGCTCGGGCGGCGGGGGACAGGCGGACATCATGATGCTTGCTCACGTGGATCCGAAGGCGAAGACCGTCGAGCTCATCTCGATACCACGCGACATGTTGTTTGCGATGCCGCAGTATAACGTCTCCATCCCCAAGATCAAGTCCTTGTTCTTCATTGGCGCCCAAATGAACCCGAATCAAGCCGCGCAGCTTACGGTTCAGGGCGTTGAGAAGTTCACGGGAATGAAGATTAACTATTGGGTCGCAACCGATTTCCAGGGCTTCGCCGACGCCATCAACGCGGTAGGAGGCGTCCGGGTGGACGTGCCCGGCCGCATTTACGATCCGCTTCACAGCGGCGCCAACCTGTATCCCGGGTGGCAGACGCTGAACGGATCGCAAGCTTTGGCGTATATTCGCACGCGTCAAAACCAAGCGAGCAGCGCGGACGCCAACGACTTCGAGCGCGACAATTCGCAGGCCCAGGTGCTGTCGGCACTGCAACAGAAACTTCTCAGCGGCAGCACAGACACGTCCCACATTCGGGCCCTCGTGCAAACCTGGACCAAAGACGTCGCCACCAACATGAGCCTATCTGATTTGGTGAACGCGGCGCGAGCGGCCAGAGGAGCCAAGGTGTCCCACATGAATCTGGCAAACGTCGGAGATTCCATGGATATCATGAGCACCCCGTACCCGGGGATCAATCAGCAGAACTACCTGACGGGGGCCTACTACGACGTCGTCGATCCCTATGAAGTTGCGAAGAAACTAAAGCCGTTCGGATCCACGGGCTCTTGGACGGGTGTGCCGTTGCCTCGGCCAACGAGCATCACCGTTGACCTGTACGGGTCACAGGCATACGCTCAGAAGCTCGAGCAGGCGGGGTATCACGTGAACGTCTTGGGCAGCAGCGGCACGTATCCTGTTCAAATCGACTACCCGCCGGGGGATTTGGGATGGGGACTCCAAGTTGGAAGAACCCTAGCGACCGGAAACGGCGTCGTGCAGCAGGGCTCTTCCTCGGGCGCTGTGGTCGTGTCCGCTCCGTAGTCCAAAAAGTGCGTGGTCAAAAGACCACGCACTTTTCGTTCGCCAACATTTAAATGTTTGGACTTACTTCTTCGGCAAACCTTTGGGCGGAGTGACTGGCTTTTTCGCGTAAGCCAGGGCCAAGTGCTCGTGAACAAGAATGGTCATGGCGGGTTGTGGCTTGGTGCCCCCGGTTCCGTACACCTTTTTGGTGACCGAACTGGATGACGGCGGAACAGCGACTCCCGTCAGCTTGGACAATACCGCTGCACTCACCGGGATATTTATGACGCTCGATTGGACGCTAATTCTCCAATACTTGTTAATGAGCCGCGTATTAATCGTCGTTGACCCGGACCCATTCTTCAGCAACTCGGCAACTGTCGAAGCCTGCACTTTTGTATTTGTGCCAGTGGCGGAGAGCATCCCTAAGATGCTTTGAAGAGCAGGTGCCAACTGGGAAGGGTTAATCTTCGCCGTATATTGGAATCCGACTTGGGTTCTCGCAGTGTTCGTCACAGTAAGCGCGCTGTCCTGCGCAGACGTGAGGCTGTCCAAAGCATTGTTGGCCAGCTTACCTACAACTTTCCAACCAGTTCCGGTGTTCACATACTCAACGCCCGACTCGATAAAGACGTGAACTTGCTGAGTGGAGCCTTGTGCCTTCTCCATCACAGTCCCATATTCCACGAGCTGATGATTTCGCATCTCCACATGAAACACGGACTTGGTTGCCAGTTGAATCGATTGCCCCAAATACTTGATAGTTTCGTTCTCCACCAGGCTCTCTTGCTGATATGGAGCATAATTTGTGTTATGCAAGACGTGTTGTAGTGGAGGCGCGCTCGCAGCGAACGCGGTAGTGGTAAATACTATCGGGAGCACTCCCGCAGTCACAAGAGCGACGAACGCAGACTTCCTTTGCAAATTTGCTCGACCTCTCTCTCGGGCCCTTTGCTAGAACCCATAGGTTCGCACCCGAATGGGCGCGTGATTCCAACTTGGTACACACTACCATAGTTCTGATAAGTCGGCAATGATTTTCAATCATCCATTTCTTTCTCCGGCAAGTGAGCCGGATTACTCCTGAGGGTAGGATTTGCACACCCTCTTGACATATACCCGCATGGGTATTAAATTGTCCTATGAAAATACTCATGGGGGTATATGCGATGAGTTGTCAGGAACTGACGGTTGGAGAACTTAAGCAGAAATTGATGAGCGAAGCGAATCTTCAGATCATCGATGTTCGGGAGGTGGAGGAATACCGCGCCGGCCATATCGAGGGATCCACGCTCATACCGCTTGGGATCCTACCTCATCGGTTGGATCTCATAGACAGGGACAAGGAAACCGTGCTGGTGTGTCGATCCGGCAACCGCAGCAGGGAAGCCTGCACCATTCTACAGGGCCGGGGGTTTCGCAAACTGAGTTCCCTTCATGGGGGACTGTCCAGTTTCTCGCACTAGTTTCTCGCACTAGTCTCTCGCACTGGTGTGACGAAACGCTCGTAGGCGCGAACATTCTCGCGCCTTTTTTGTGTACGCTCTTCGTAAGGACGAAGTGCAACGCCAAAGGACATAAATCAGCATAAACGAGCCTTCTTGGTGTATCATAGGCCTGTATACTTCGGACATGTGCACTCACCGGACGAGAATTTCCATCCGGATGGGACAGAGCGAGCGTTGTTTTGGTCACGACACGGACACGATTGGGCATGATGGACAAGAGGATCTTCGAGATCAATGAGCGAAATACTTATATAGGGGCCGTTTATTGGCCTTTGCATCCTAGTGTAGAGGAATGGTTACATACACATGAACGAATATTCCTACGCATCACGCACGGCCGACAACGATGGGACGCCACCCAAAACGTCCATATCGAATAGGTTAGTGACTTGGTGTACGTACGGCCTAGTTACGTTTCCCGTGCTTGACAACGGACTCCGGAACTTACCGCACCTTCATCCGCTAGGATCCATTTGGGCAGAGGTTGACCTCCTCGTGCTGGCCATCATTGCCGCCATAAGGTATTTTCAGGGATACCGCCCGCAATGGTTCATGTGGAAGCGCATGGGCGCTTGGTACATGTTGTTTGCCATTGGGCTCACCATCGTCGGATTGGTCAAACCGACGATTGCG
>JAJZAV010000103.1 GCA_021799255.1 Bacillota bacterium | reverse complement strand
TTCGCGCAAACGCGATGTCAACGTAGTCTGTCAGCGCTGTCCAATTCACATCGGGCCCTACAACTCGAAGATGGCCTGGCAGAAGCACATTAAAACCGAGAATCGGGACGTTACGACTGAGAATTTCATCCCGAATCGGTGCCCACTCATCATGAGTGATGTCCGGCGCTACCGTGCCAACGCGCAACTCCGCAAAATCGAATCCCGACTTAAGAACCAGCGGCAATTGACTCACATCCACACAACACCCGAATTTCACGCGTATCCCCCCAATGTCTTTTCAATCCCCACCTTGGTGATTTATCAATAGGCAGCACTATCTAAGAGAAAGTATATACAGGTTGGCTACGAAATTCCCTACCATAATACTCCGGGCAAATGAACGGTTCTCTCCCTTTAGGCTTTGGGTTATCATAGGGGCGGCCCCCGCTTTGCAACAGCGCGGAATCTCTCCCCATGCGATTGACTCCGGTTAAAGAGAGGCAACCCGGCGATAGCGACCCGGATTGCCTCTTGTTTCGTTATCCTCTGTTATCCTCTATTTGCCGGTCTTCTCCGTGGCCGGCACCGTGATGACCAGATTCTCATCCGACTGAACCAAAATCACCGCCTGGCCCGCCGAGACGACGGCAGTAGCCACCGGCATGGCCTGACCGCTCGAGTCAAACGCGTACACCTTGGCGTCGGTCGGAATCGCCGAGTTGTTGATGACGAGCGTCACCGGTACGGCTGGATTCGTACTGAAGAAATTCACGCCAAGCCCCAGAAGCGGCCGTTCTCCCTGCGGGACGTTGCGGGCCAAGAGCGGATTCGCCATCGTCGTCGTAAGCACGACGGATGTCGAATCGGAAAACGCAGTCGGGGGCACATCCATCGTCACGTTCGTTCCCCCAACCGTCTTCGAAGCGATTCCGCCCAGGGACGTAAACGTCATTTTGCCAATCGGTAGCGGATACACGACTTTGCCCGAAATCGGTAGATTCAGAAGGATGAATCCCTCCGCTGGATTCGTCGGTACGGTGTCCGCGCTGGTATTCACCGTCGTGTCCGCACCCGCGTAGCTGCCGGGAGCCGGGGTAACGACATCTTGCACCTGGATGTGGACCTTGGACGAGGCAGCAATATTCTTCGGGACGGTGATAGTGACCGTCCCCCCGCTCACCATGGGAGGCGCCTGGACACTCGCGCCATCCATCCGATACTTCGATGCATCCGCCGGCCACATCGTACCCTGCGGCGCACTCACCGTAACGGTCCCTTGTCCGGATACGAGCGCCCCTGCCGCGCCGGTCGTGAAATCAATCCGCCAATTGGATGTAACATTGCCGACCCTCTTGTCTGGGGTGACCATCACCTTGCTTACCGACGTCGCCGTGACCGGAGTGATGGGCGAGGAATCCACGATGTCGTCGGCGTTCTGGGCCGCAACCCTGTATACACCGCCAGGGCTCGAACTTGCAGGAACCGCGGCGGTCATTGTTGACGCCTGGCTGGCTGGAATGGTCTTAAGCAAAATCCAGTTGCCTAGCGAGTCCTGCCCGTAGATGACGTAGGACGAAGCGTTCGGCACCGCCGACCAAGAGAGCACGACGTTCCCGGAGGCGTTCCCGGAACCGTCACTGGAACTGCCGGACGTCGGTGAACCACCGCTGACCAGGGCTGCTTGCACCGTGCCCAGCGTCAAATTCTGTGCGGGGATGGTCACCGCGTTGGAGGCAACGTCTCCAAAAGGCGTTACGGCGTCTACTTCCACGGTCATGGCCGAAGCTCCACGCAGCGCGGACACATTCTCGCTGGTCGTGGCGCCTGACAGCTCGGGTCCGTACGGAATAGCGATGCTCTTGCCACTCGCATCGGTCGACATCACTTCCACCTGATACCCGGTTGCGCCGGCTACAGGCGTCCAGTTCACCGTGGTCACCGGATTCGTGGGAGACGTCGACTGCATGTGCGCCACGGGGGTGCTCGGATTCGAGATGAGGATGACTCCGCCGTAGGCGCCGAGCGGCACAGTCACCTCACCGTTCGTCACCGTGTACCACGTGTTGGTCAGTTCATCGAGCATTTGCGTGCCGTCGGCAACCGTATTCTTCACGGGAATGGTCACCGTTGTTGCGGATGTCGAATTGTTCATGGCCATGATGGCCGTGGCATTCGTCGCCGGATTGCCGAAGATGTCGTGCCCCCCGGTGATGGTGCGCGCGAACGCGTACACGTTGCCCGACATGTAGAGCGGCGTGAATCCGCCCGTCTGAAGCACGGGGTTGGCCTGGCGAATGGATCCTAACAAACGGTAGTGGCTGAGCAAATCCTCGTTCTGTTTGCCCCACGGGTACGTCTGTCTATCCATCGGGTCCTTATACCCGCCAAGACCGGCCTCGTCCCCGTAGTACACCGTTGGATCTCCGGGGAACGCGTACTGGAAGTCGGACAGGAGCTTGAGCTTAGCGATGCCCGTCGCGAGTTGGGCTGGCGACGGAGTGAACGTCGCTTGATCGAAGGGTGTGTTCGACGGATTGTCCGGGCTCGGAGCCCCTTCGAGGACCGTCAAAATCCGCATCGTGTCGTGCGAGTCCACTAGGTTCATCATGTCGTACATCGATTGCATCGGGTATTCGCTGTACATTTTCATCAATTCCTGGTTGAACCCGCTGGCGTTCACCTGATGATGCACCACGTTGCCGTCGTCGTAGTTGCCCGCGAAGAAGTCGAGCACGGCGTTGCGGAACTGGTAGTTCATCACCGAATCGAACGCGGTCCCTTGCAGCCAGTTGACGCCATTATCCTGCGTGGGATTGTTCCAGATCTCGCCGACGATGACGGCGTTGGGATCAATCTTTTTGACCGCCTGCCGAAACTGGTTCCACCACGGGATTGAGAAGTTGGAGTTGTCTGCCGAATCGAGCCTCCAACCGCTGGCTCCCTGCTGTATCCAGTACTGTCCGACGTGGTCCGCGAACGCCTGGTACGATGGGTTGCTGGTGTTGGCGAGCGGGAGCGTGTCGTATCCGAACCACGATTGGTACGGAGTCGAGCTGCCCGGCGGATTCCACTGGTACCAGTTGTAGTAGACAGACTGCGTCACCGAAGAGGATCCCGACTGCTGGCTCTCGTACTGCTGCCATGCGCCCGTCGAGTTGTAGCTCCCGAAGCGGTTGAAGTAGACGCTGTTGCTGCCCGTGTCCTCGAGAGCGACGTCGAGAATGATGTGCATCCCCCGCGCTTTGGCGGCCTTCACGAGGTCCTCGTACTCCTGCAGCGTTCCGAATCCGGGGTCTACCTTCAGGAAGTTCCCCGTATCGTACTTGTGCACCGAGTCCGACTGCGTGATGGGCGTCAGGTACAGCGTGTTGACCCCAAGGGACTGCAGGTAGTCGAGCTTATCTTGGATGCCCTTTAAATCTCCGCCGAAGAAATCCATGTTCCACTGTCCGTCGCCTCGGAGTTTCTTAGCGAGCGCGTAGTTCGGGCTGCCCGGAGTCGCGGTGATGGCGGGCCAATACGGCAGGCTCGACCAATTCTTGTGGAACTGGATGGGCACCAACTGCTCCTTCCCGTTCACGGTGCCGACGGAGGTCATCGTCTTCGGGTTCTCATCGTTTGTGATGTTCCCGTTGAAGAACCTATCCGGGAAGATCTCGTAGACGACAGCGCCCTTCATCCAATTGGGCGTCGTGAAGTTCTTCGCGTAGACGCTAAGCTGGTAGCTCGGCCCCGACGGGGTGGTGCTAATCATGCCGACGCCTTCGTTTTGCGATCCGTTGTCGGTATACCACAAGGTACTCGACAGCCCCTTCGGGGTCGAGTCCGTGGTATCCGTCGCCTGGAACTGGTACCACACGTTGCCGGCGTTGAGATTGGTGGCGGGATCCGGGAGGTCCGTCCCAGGAATCGTCGCCTCCCACCACGAGTAGTTCGCGGGGTTGTCGCCCGTCAACCCCGCAATCGTGCTGGCGGATACGTCAGTAACGGGGTGCATCGCGAAGTCCGTCTCCCCGCCAGACGAGGGCGTGCCACCACTAGAGGAAGCGAGGCCCCAGACCCGCAGCGTCGCCCCTGTCAAGTTCTTCGGTCCGCGTAGCCGGAGCGTCACGTCCGTCCCCGTCGCCACGGCGCCGAACGGCGTGCGGTAGAAGGAATTGAACGAGTCGTGCTTCAAGCTGTTGAACCAGTAGTTCGCCTTGCCTATCTCAAGCGCGGTTGTTCTGTCCATTTCGTTGTTGACCACGCCGTCGGCGTCCTTCACGAGCGTGTCGACGTTCACGGTGTACACGCCGTCCGCGAGTCCGGCAGGAACCGTGAACTGCACGCTGTTCCACGCCGCGTTAGTTCCATAGACCGTCGCCGCTACGGCCCCCTTTGAGTCGACAAACTGGATGACGTTGGTGGTGTGCGGATTGTTTCCACCCGCGCCGTAAAAATCCCCGTTCGTGCTGTTGGCCGTCACAACGTTTCCCGGCTGGGCCTGGAACTCGGACAGAGTCGTCGGCGTCACGGGAATCGGGAAATTGTTGTTGGTGGTGTCAGACGAGTGCATCCCGTCGCCAGACAGTGTGGCCTGGCTGCTGCCGGAGTTCATGTTGATGCGGTACCACAGCGTGCCGCCCTTCGAGGAAGGCACGGTGGCCGTCCAAAGTTGGTACGGACCAAAGGTTTTTCCTGGTTCCATCGGCGTCGTACCACCGGAGCCCGTCGCCGTGTTGTACCAGTTGACGAGGGCGGACGTTAGGTTTCCACTGTACGCCCGGAAGCTGATGGTCACGTTGCTCCCGTCGTCCGCATTCGGGTTGGACACGTACATCGGCAGGGACTGGTTCATGTAGATGCCATCCCAAAGGACGTTGTTTTGCGTGGTGGTGTAGGGACTCACGGTGAGCGGGGTCACCTCGGACTCGCTTCCGGTCCGCACGGTCAGATAGTATTTTCCGGCACCAAGCCCAGTGTCCCCGGTTGGCAAATTCACCGAGAGATCAGTCGGGCTGTTCACGGTAACGTCGGACGCAGGAATGTAGACCGTTCCGTTGACTGTGTTTGACAGGGACACCGTGGTCTGCCCAGACTGGAAGTGCGTCTGTGTTCCCGTGATGTCGAGATTCCCGTTCGTGTAGCCGGCCGTCAACTGATTCGTGTTTAAGGTGATGGACGCGCCAATCACCGAGATTGAATAGCTTTCAGTCGACGTTGCCCCCGCGGCATCCTTTGCCTGTACGGTGAACGTCGATTGGCCACCCTGCTTGGGCGTTCCGCTTAAAATGCCACTCGGTGAAAGTTGGAGTCCGCTTGGCAATAATCCCGATGTCACCGACCACGTTTGTGCCCCCGTGCCGCCCGTCGAAGTGAACGTGTACAGGAAGGGCTTACCCGCGCTCGGCTGAGGGATGTCGGCCGCCGTGGTGGTGATTTGCAGGGGCGGGTTCACCGTGATTTCTTCAGGCAGGAGGACTTCTGCGCCCGCCCTGTTCTGTTCCTCGACGGTGAAGTTGTAGGTCCCCGGCGCCGTGGGCGTGCCCGTGATGCTGCCGCCAGTTCCAACGGCGATGCCCGTCGGCGGGGTTCCGTACACGGCACCGGTCACGATGGCCCAGTTGCTTGCGATGGTTCCGGTCGGAGCCGTCAGCTTATTGCTGGTTGGATACGGAGCCCCCGCCGTTGCCTGCGGCAGAGGTTGCGGCTTGACCGTAAATTGATAGGTATAGTTGGCCGTTTGGGTACCATCGGTCACCGAAACGATAAACCGGTAGGTGCCCGCTGATTCCGGCGTACCGCTGAGAAGTCCGGAGGGACCGAGCGTCATGCCAGGGGGCAGTTCACCGGGCACCACAAACCTCGTACCCCACTCGCCGTTCGCCATGTGGACCATCGGCGTATCGGTTACCATCTGCCATCCGGCAAATCCATAGTGAAACGACACGGGCGGGTTGCTCGTGTTATCCAAGCTACCGTCATAGGTAATGGTCCCGTACTGCCCAGGAACCAAAGGGGTCGTCCCCACCCACAGGTTATAGTTTCCTCCGCCTCCGCTGTCCCAGTGGTTGTTGCCATCGTCAAACCAGAGGGAGAGTTCAGTGAGGGGTTTACCGCCTTCGGTCTGAGGAACGTTCAGGACTGCCTTCCAGCCATTCCCGCTCTTTGTCATGATCACGCTGCCGGCGTTCCCAAAGTCCTGATTGTAAGCGAAGTGCATGTTCACGGTGGATGCACTCGCCAGAGTTCCGTCGTAGTACACGGTCAGCGGCTGCCCTGCCGTGAGAGGTCCACTCGTGTAGACGCTCCCCGTGACCGTCGAGTAGATGTAGTTGTCGTTATTGTTGTTGTCCCAGTTGTTCGCCGCGTCGTGAAACGCGGCATTGACGTCCCCGACGTTCTTTAGCGACCACACAAGCCCGTTGGTCTCTGTAGCCGTGAGTTGCTCCGAATACGGCACATCGTACGTAGCGTCCGGCAACGAGTTGGTGCTTACGGACAAAGATCCAGTAGCGGCCCTCGCCGTCACTCCCACGATTGGGACCTGCCACGCGACGAGGCCGACTAGGGCAACGCCACGCATGGCCATCCGCGTCCATCGCTTCATGGAACTCAATTCCCCCTATCCTGTTTCTGGTTTGAAGCTCGTGAACGTGGTTGCGGATCTAGGCTGCGACTTGCCCAGCTGAGGCTATGTAGGGAGTGTGAGCGGATTTAAATGCACTCGCCTTGGTACACCGATGTCTGCTCGAGCGGTGCAATCGTTTGCACAATATGATGTCTAGTTGCACACACTCCTTTTCCATCCCCCAACACGGCATCCTACGCAACCGACGCCAATTTGCACGAGCCGAATCTTTCACGCACATCGAGAATCCATCGCTATGAATGCGCATTCATATCATAGCTCTCAAAATAGCGCTCTGGCAAGAGTGAAAGGCGTCAGCAGTTGTCGAAATGGAGTCAAACGATTGCACGATATGCGGTGGAAAGCTAGATGATTCCTGATTCCGCACTGTTTGTCGACCCGTCAACGGGATGGTTGGGCTGCACATTCGAAGTCAGAGATTCACACGGCGGTACCCCGTTCCCTTATCGTCCCGGGCGGACAAAAATAGGGCAACGCGGTACCGCTGTGATGGAGAACGGGTGGTGCGAGGGGCTATCGCAGTGGTCATAGGGGAACCTGGGGTCCGCTAATCGTGAGATTCGGTTCGGGCAATAACCCCGAAAATCAGGATAAGGGAACTGTGTTCCCTAATTTGGATGGCTATCCGGAAATAGCGGAACCGCGTTCCCTTGTGGCGCTACGGAGTGGGCCCAGTACCCGGGGCACCCGCCTCATCACCCCGCACCCCGTCACACGTCGCTCAGCAGCTAGACAGCGTCGCCTTCGAAACGATGCGGCCGACCGTTTCGCCGCGCGTGTTCTTGATCTCGGGTTCCGCCCAGCGGCTTACCTTTTGCAACTCCGCGTCGGACAGGGCGCCAAGCTGGCGGAGTGCGCGCAGGACAGCCGGATGCAGAGCTCGCTGATTGCCGTCGATGGCCTTCGCGACGAGCGACAGGCCCAACTCCGGCATGACCACCATCAGGAAGCCTTCGGCGCCGCCCTTCACCATGAGCTTGCCGCCCGAAGCCTCCATGAGTTCCGTGTCGAACCTATCCTCACCAGCCACCATGCCAGGGTAACGGCGCATCGCCTCAGAGATTCGCGCCATCGCACGTCCGCGCGGGCTATCGTCTGGCTTCGCGAAGCGCGCGAACGCCCGAGCCCACGCCCCCATCGACAGGGCGAACGCAGGCACGCCACAGCCATCGGTGCCGTGGCGAATTAAGTCCGCCGGGACCCCGGACAAGTCGGAGAGGACGCGCAAAATGGCCTGTTGAATTGGATGGTTCGGATCCAGGTAAGTCGAAGGATCCGCGCCAATATGTTTCGCAAACGCCAGCATGCCCGAGTGCTTGCCAGAACAGTTGCTGTAGATGGACGTGATGGTCGTGCCGGATCTCAGGACTTCCTCGTACCGCTTCGCGTTTCCAAGCGGGTGCGGACCACACTGTAGGTACGACTCGTCGAGTCCCGCCGCCTTCAGAATCGCCGCAGCGCCCTCGACGTGCCTCGGCTCCGCATTATGAGAAGCACAGCACAAGGCGAGCAGTTCCTCGCTCAGACCAAAAGCATCCACCGCGCCGGATTCGACGAGAGGAATGGCCTGAATCGGCTTGGTCGAGCTGCGGGCAAACGTCACTAACCCTGGCGATCCCAACACCGCCGTCAATCTTCCACTCGCATCGCAAACCGCCATGACGCCGGCATGTACGCTTTCAACCATTCCGCCGCGCTCCACAACCGCTAAGGTCTCCACGACCATTCCCCCTTGGTGAATAGCTCTTCGCACACTCGCGAACCTTGCTATTTTACCACTTACCGCAAAGGGGGCATCTCACGCCGTTGCCATCTTGTCGATCCCGCTCTTCTCTTCACGCTTCTCCGAATCCCGACCGGCGAATCCAAGTCCGACCGACTCCTGCGGACGTCCCTGCGTTCTACGCACCCTCCGCCCGCTTTGGCATCCGAATGAGCGACAGAATCTCGCGCTTGTACGCGAGAAACTCGTCGGACAAGAGCACATCCCACTGCCTCGGGCGCGGGAGTGAGATGGCGATGTCGCGGATAACCCGACCTGGCCGAGGCGACATGACCACCACCCTGTCGCTGAGCAGGATGGCCTCCTCCACGTCGTGCGTCACAAACAACACCGTGCTGTGCAGCGATTGCCACAGGTCCAGGAGAAACGCCTGCATCTCGGATCTCGTTTGCGCGTCCAGCGCTCCAAACGGTTCGTCCATAAGGAGGATGTCCGGACTCGTAATGAGCGCGCGAGCGATGGAGACGCGCTGCTGCATCCCCCCCGACAACTGATGCGGATGGTGCTTCAGGAAGTTCTTGAGACCAACCTTATCGACGAACTCGTCCACAAGCTCCCAGTCCACGTCGCGCCGGCTTTTTAGCATAAGTCCCAACGCGACGTTCTTCCGCACGGTCAGCCATGGATACAAGGTCGGTTGCTGAAAAACGACGGATCGCTCCCTGCCCGGTCCTTCGATGCGCGTCCCATTCAGAAGAATCTCGCCCGCCGTCGGTCGCTCGAACCCGGCAATCATGTGCAAGAGCGTCGTCTTGCCGCAGCCGCTGGCACCAACGATGGAGACGAACTCGCCGTCGTGGACGGTGATGGATGCGTCATCCACCGCGATGGTGGAAGATGCCTTCTTGTTAACGGACGCAAACACTTTTGTCACTTTCCTGACCTCAATCATCAAGTCACCTACTTCTTCAGGTACTTCTCCACGTACATGGGATTCACAAACGCGTCAATGTGGGCCGGGATACTGGTAATCGTGTTGCTGCTCATCAGGTACTTGGCGGCCGCCTCAAGCGACTTCGTGACGAGCGAATTCTTGACCGTCGCGCCACTGCCCATGCCCAAGTGGCCCAACTGCATGACCGGAGTGTCAAACTGGAAACCCGCCGCTTCAATCTTCGCCATCGCCACCGAGATGCCGGCCTCCTTCGCCATCAGGCCGATGGCCGCCTCCCTGTGGTGTTGATAGAAACTCACGCCCGCCGCCTGCGCCTGGATGAATCCCTCCACCAGCGACTCGTGTGAAGCGGCCCATTTCGTGTTGACCACCGTGAGATTGAAGATGGGCGCCTGGTTCTTCACGTTGGCGTCGTACATGATAGCCTCGCCTTTCTCCTTGAGGAGCGATGCGAACACCGGATCCCACACGTACGCAGCCTGAATCTGATTGTTGGTCCAAGCGGCCTGCATTGCGGGAGGGCTCATGTTGAGCAAGTGAACCGACGAAGCTGGCACACCCGCGTTCTTGAGTGCCGTGTCGAGCTCGAGCGGAGACGTGGATCCGAGTACAAGCGCCACCGTCTTCCCCTTCAGATCCTTCACGCTTTTGATTCCCGACGTCTTCTTGACCGCCAGTCCCTCGTCCTTGGTGTACATCTCCTGCGCCCAAATCACCTGTAGCGGCACGCCCTGCGCCATCGCCGACATGGCCGGAGGATTCCCGATTCCCGTCATGAATTGTAACGATCCGCTTCCCAGCGCCGTCAGCGCCGCCGGTCCCGAGGTGAACAGCTTCATCTCAACCTTGGCGTGCATGTACTTAGAGAAGTAGTCCTTCGCGATGGCCACCATTTCCGGATCTGGCCCGTTGTTCTCGTAGCCGATGACGACGGTCGGTTCGGACTTCGCCGTTGCGTAGGCCGTGACATTCGGAGAAAACCAGAGCGCGTTGGTGAGCGCTGCCGCTCCGAATAGAATTCCGGCACCTGAGGCCAGCGTCCTTGGAGCCCTGTTTTTGTACAGACCAGATGTCTTTTGCTTCGAAAGATTGGTTGTCAACGGTTATCTCCCCTTTTTTCGTACAGCCAAGTAAATTCGCAAGGTTAGTAGAATTCCCAGACTCTACTCACGGCTTGAATTCCTCATCACCCGTGGTTGTGCCACGGAACAAGGACTCGCTCGATGGCCCGGATGATGAGCTCCATCGAGTATCCAAGAATGCCAATCGCGACAATCCCGATGAAGATGATGGACGTCTGCAGTTCTTGACCTGCGTCCTGGATCAGCCAACCGAGACCAGCCGAGGCGGCAATCATCTCGGACGCCACGAGACACGTCCACGCGATGCCGATGCCAACGCGCATGCCCGTGAAGATCATCGGTAGCGCGGAAGGCAGGATGACGAACCAGAACTGCTGCAGCCTTGACGCCCCAAGACACGCTGCGACGCGAATTCGCTCCACAGGAGTGGACCTCACCCCGGCTACCGTATTGATGATGATGATGGGAATCGTGCCGAGGGCGATGAGGATATCCTTGGAACTCTCGCCGATGCCAAACCAGACCACGAGGAGAGGGATGTAAGCGAGAGGAGGGATGGGGCGGATGAATTGAAGGAGCGGATCGATGGCTTGAAAGACGAAATCGCTCCTAGCCATCATGACGCCAACGGGCACACCAATCACGACGGCGGCGAGGAATCCGGTGCCGATGCGAGCGATGCTTTCCACGACATCCGTGCCGAACGTCTGCCCGGCGTAACCGACGGAAAGGAGCAGGTGCAGTTCCTTCCACACCGCCCTTGGGGAGGGAATCGCCATCGGGCTCGAGAAACGGCTCGCTACTGCCCAAAGCGCAAGAAGCAATATGACCACGGCGTACGGAGTTGCGCGGAGAAGAATTCGCCTCAGGGACGGGCCGCGCACCACAGCTCCATGCACCGAAGCGGATGACCCGTCCGTCATGTTCACGCTGACCGTCGGTTCCATTCCCATCAAAAACACATCCAATCCGTAGAATCTGAAAGGCGGGCAAGAATCGCGTCCCCATATCCTCAAGGCCCGATTCGCCGCGCTCCGGGATCGTCTCGTGAAATTTCATGCAGGGGGTAAATGCTCTAGACCCCGCTAACCTGTATCTCGTGGATCTAGATCTGGCTAAGCGCGCTCTTTACGGCATCGCACAGGCAGTCTATCTCGGACTCCGTGATGATGAGGGGTGGCGCGAAAATGAGCACGTTGTTGTGTCCCGCCTCTATATCCGTGGTTTTGCCCGCGAGGATGCCCCGATTCACGAGGTTCGCTGCGATGGACTTCATCGTCGCGTCCTGGACGGGGGAACCATCGATTGCGTCGATGATTTCAACGCCAACCAAGAGCCCCCTGCCACGAATGTTTCCCACCATCCGATGTGCGGCGAGGCGCAACTGCAACTGTGATATCAGGTACTCGCCCATCCTGCGGCTGTGCGAGACGAGATCCTCCCTCTCGATGATCTCCAGGTTCTTCAACGCCACGGCGCAGGCGACGGGGTGACCGGAAAAGGTATTCACGTGGCGTAGATGCGTCCCAGACTCGGGTTCTCCGAGGAACGCCTCAAATATCTCATCGCTCACCGCCGTAGCCCTAAGCGGCA